>CALGYU010000001.1 GCA_937934685.1 uncultured Acholeplasma sp.
TTTGCAATCCCTTTATCTTTCATTCTTAGACGAGTTCCTGATTGTATTCCTGCAGGAATCTTTAATTTAACATCACCATAAATGGTTGGGACTTCAACGCTTGTCCCTAAGGCCGCTTCTGAAAATGTTAGAGGCACTTCTAAAATGATATCTTCACCATCACGTTTAAAAATCTTATGTGGTGTTACTCTGAATGTAACAAATAAATCACCTGATGGCATGCCGTTTTTACCAGCGTGACCATATCCTGATACTCTAAGTGTCATATTATTGTCTACTCCAGCAGGTATTTTGATATCTACAGTCTTTTTAACTCTTTCTCTTCCGGAACCTTTACATTTATGACATTTGTTTTTAATATCTTTTCCGGAACCATGACATCTTGGACAAGCTTGTTGAGTTCTAAAGTTTCCTAAAATTGTTCTTTGTTCAACGTTGATAAATCCAGAACCGTGACATCTTTCACATGTTTCTACATCTGCTTTTGTCTCTGCTCCAGAACCATGACAATGTGAACAATCTTGTTCAATATCTACCTCAACTGTTTTGGTTGCTCCTAAAACTGCTTCCATAAAGGTAATCGTCATTGTTCTTTCAATATCTTGGCCTCTTTGTTGAGTCTGTCTAGCGCCAGCTCCACCTCCGCCAAAAAAGGAACTAAAGATATCACTGAAGCCACCAAAATCTCCACCACCAAAGCCACCAAAGCCTTCAAATGGGTTTCCGTTTGCTCCTGCGTGTCCGAATTGATCATAAGAAGCTTTCTTTTGCTCATCACTTAGAACATCATATGCTTCTTGAACTTCTTTAAATTTTTCTTCAGCATTTTCTTCTGTTGATACATCCGGGTGATATTTTTTAGCTAACTGTCTGTAAGCTTTTCTAATTTCATCATTGGTTGCTGTTTTTGAAACGCCTAACACGTCATAATAATCTCTTTTTTCTGCCATTTAATCAACCCCACACGGAATAAGGGGCAAAAGCCCCTTTGTTCTTATTTTTATTTTTCTTCAAAATCTGCATCGACTACATCATCTGTTTTTGATGAGTTTGCATCTTGATTGTTTGCATCTGCTTCTTTTTGTGCTTTTTCGTATGCTTTAACCGCAATACCTTGAGCTGCTTGTGATAAGCTTTCTACTTTTTCTTTGATGGTTTGAGCATCATCTGAAGTTAATGCTTCTTCTACTGCTTTAATTGCAGCTTCTACATTATTTTTTTCATCTTCAGTAACTTCTTCTTTTAAATCATCTAAAGCTTTTTTAGTTTGGAAAATTAAAGTATCTGCTTCGTTTCTAGCATCTGCTAATTCTTTTTTAGCTTTATCAGCTTCTGCGTTTTCTTCAGCTTCTTTAATCATTCTTTCAATTTCTTCCTCTTTTAAAGCACCTGAACCAGAAATAGTAATTCTTTGTTCTTTGTTGGTTCCTAAATCTTTTGCTTTAACAGAAACAATACCGTTAGCATCTATATCAAAAGTTACCTCAATTTGTGGAATACCTCTTGGTGCTGGTGGTATATCTGTTAATTGGAAGCGTCCGAGTGTTTTATTGTCAGTCGCCATTGGTCTTTCACCTTGTAGGACGTGAATATCTACTGCAGGTTGATTGTCTGCTGCAGTTGAGAAAACTTGTGTTTTAGATGTTGGAATGGTTGTGTTTCTTTCAATTAGTTTTGTAAATACGTTTCCTAATGTTTCAATTCCTAATGATAATGGTGTAACGTCAAGTAGTAAAACATCTTTTACTTCTCCTGCTAAAACACCACCTTGAATAGCAGCACCCATAGCTACTACTTCATCTGGGTTCACACTTCTGTTTGGTTCTTTTCCTAATTCTTTTTTAACTAAGTCTTGAACTGCAGGAATTCTTGTTGATCCACCTACTAATAAGACTTGGTCAATATCTTTAGCTGATAATTTAGCATCTGATAATGCACGTTTTACTGGGATTAGACATTTGTCTACTAAGTCTTTAGTTAATTCATCGAATTTAGCACGTGTTAAGTTGTACTCTAAGTGTAGAGGGCCTGCATTACTCATTGTGATAAATGGTAATGATACTTGACTTGATGTCACACCACTTAATTCTTTTTTAGCTTTTTCAGCAGCATCTTTTAATCTTTGAACTGCCATTTTGTCTTTTAATAAATCAACGCCTTGTTCTTTTTTAAATTCAGCTGCTAAGAATTCAACGATTTTATCATCAAAGTCATCGCCACCTAATTTATTGTTTCCAGCTGTTGAGATAACATCAAAGGTTCCGTCTGCTAGGTGTAGGATTGACACGTCAAAGGTTCCTCCTCCTAGGTCAAACACTAAGATGGTTTGTTCTTTTTCTAGTTTATCGATACCATAAGCAAGTGCTGCTGCTGTTGGTTCGTTGATGATTCTTTTAACTTCAAGTCCTGCAATCGTACCTGCATCTTTAGTTGCTTGTCTTTCAGCATCATTAAAATATGCTGGAACAGTAATAACCGCTTGTGTTACTTCTGCACCTAAATAATCTTCTGCTGTTTTCTTTAGGTTTTGTAAAATCATTGCACTTATTTCTTGTGGTGTATATTTTTTACCATTAATGTCTACGCGATAATTTGTGTCTCCAATGTGTCTTTTGATAGATGATACTGTGTTTAAGTTGGTAATTGCTTGTCTTTTTGCAACTTCACCAACCATGATTTCATCACCTTTAAATGCCACTACTGATGGAGTTGTTCTACCGCCTTCAGCGTTAGGTATAACTTTTGCTTCTCCACCTTCTATGACTGATACTACTGAGTTTGTTGTTCCTAGGTCAATACCTATAATTTTATTTGTCTTCGCCATTTTCTTCACTCCATTCGTTTACTTTGACCATACTCGGTCTTAATATTCTTTCTTTATACATATATCCCTTTTGTAGGACTTCTAAGACAATGCCATTGTCTTTTTCTTTATCTGATGTTTTTTCTACTGCATGATGTACTTTTGGATCAAACATTTGATTTAGTGCTTCAATTTCTTTAACACCTTCACTTTCCAAAACGTTCATAAATTGATCATTGATCATTTTAAATCCTATTAAAAAGTTTTTTAGTAAATCATTGTCTGTTTCCATATTTACCACTTTATCAAATTGATCTAGTGGTGTGAGTAAATCATGTAATAAATTCGTTGATGCATATTTTCTATCATTTATTCTTTCTTGCATCATTCTTTTCTTGAAGTTTTCTAATTCAGCTGCGTTTCTTAAAAGTTGATCTTTTAAATCCTTAATCTCTTCTTCAAGTTTTGTTACTTTGTCTTTTTTCTTTTCTTTTTTAGGTTCAACTTGTTCTTCTATTGTTGATTCCATGATTTCATCTTTATCTGTCATAGTCATCTCCCTACTTCTTGTATAGTTTGGCCATATTAATTGCTATATATTCTAATAATGGTATTACTTTTTTATATTCCATACGTGATGGTCCTAAAATGGCGATTGTGCCACTTTCATTTTCGTTTACACGATAAGGAATGGATATCACTGTATAATTTTCCATTGGTAATAAATTCATATCTTCTGAAAACTTAATAGATAGTCCTTCAGATGTTCCAATCAGTTTGACAAGTTCCCTTCGATCTAACATATCAACAAATTGTCTAATGGTTTCAACGTTACTAAACTCTGGTTGACCTAAGACATTTGAAAAACCTGATAGATGAAAATTTTCTGTTGCAAACTGTGCAAATGCTTGAATGAAGGTTTCAATGATTCTGCTTTGATATTTGATGAATTTACTAACTTCTTCTTTGGCAAATTCGGTCTGAATGATCTGAGAAGCTTCGTATAAGTATTTATTTTTAAGAAGATCATCTAAGGTTGTAATCACTTCCTTTACATCTTTCATGTTCATTTCATCAGAGATTCTAATGTTTTGATGTTGAACGTGTCCATGGTTAGTTACAATCAAAATGACTGCATTTTTTTCACCTAACGGAATAAAATCTATTTTTTGTATTTTACTGGTTTCTAAGACATCAGGACCAATCGCCATTGCCGTGTAGTTAGTTAAGTTGCTAAGTAATTCTAAGGCTTCTTTGACTGCCTGTTCTTTGATATGTGAATGTTTATCAAAGACTTCATCAATTAAGGGGAATATATCAGCTACTTCTTGATCTCTTGTAAATAAGTGATTGACATAATACTTATATCCTTTAGATGATGGTATTCTACCACTAGAGGTGTGAGTTTTTTCTAAAAATCCCAGTTCTTCTAATTGTGCCATATCATATCTAATGGTTGCACTAGAAAAATCTAGGTAAGGCAGACTAGTTAATAGTTTTGAACCCACTGGTTGTGCGTCTTGAGCATACAACTCTACAATGGCTTTTAATATAAGTTTTTGTCTACTGGTTAACATGATATCACCTCTTTTAGCACTCAATACCCTGAATTGCTAATACCATTTTATTATAATATTTTGGCAATGTCAAGTGTTTAGTGCTATTTTTTTAAAAAACTAGTTAAAAGCCTTCTTAGGCTATTCTTTTTTAGAATAAGGTATAAAAATAAAAAAACCTCAGCACTTTATGTACTAAGGTTTTGAATTTA
>CALGYU010000002.1 GCA_937934685.1 uncultured Acholeplasma sp.
TATAATGAATTTACTAGTTTCACTATTTTCTTAACCGAACAAAAATAAAGAGAGCTATTTTTATAAATGCTCTCTTTTCTTTATTTTTTCTTTAGTTTTGCGATTCTTTTATAGTTATTGCCCACATATTCTTCATGGACTTCTTTATAAAAGTTTGTCCATTCTTTTTTGATGTTTTCTCTAGAGTAATAGGTTTTAATTTTATGAGCATTTTCTAAAGCTTGATTATACATGTCTTTTTTAGTTGCTAACTCATCGATTAAAGAAATAAATTCTTCATTGTTACTTCCTTTTACATATGCATCAAATAAGATGTTTTCATACAGTTCTAAATCTCTTAATAATAGTGGCGTTCCCACGCTACAAGATTCTAAGATAGCCATTGGGAAGAGTTCATTATATGAGGGCATAAATAATATATCCGCCATATTATACATATCATTCATTTGATTTCTTGGAATGATATCTGTAAAGATAACATTCTTAGGGGCTGTTTCTACTGCTTTTTTTAATTCTTTATACCCATCTGATATAACACCAAAGGTAAATCCACCTGCCCATACAAACTTTATATGTGGCATTTTAGAGGCAATTTCAATGAAATCCATGACCCCTTTTCTAGTTTGAACTTGTCCAACACCTAAAACCACAAACTCATCTGGTTTTATGCCATATTTTTCTCTGGTGGTGTTTTTATTTTCAGAGTCTTGTTGGTAGAAACTTTCTTCTGATACAAAGTTTGGAATGTATTTGATACGTTCCTTTTTTGCTCCATAAGCTTCTAAATCTTTTATGAATGTCGGATTAACTACTACTAGATAGTCTGATTTTTTATATATTTTTAAAAAATATTTGTTGAATAATTTCATGAATGGTTTAGGTACTTTAATAGAGCCTTCAAATGTCTCAGGTAAAAAATGCACGTGTGTTATGACAGGTTTTTTTGAGTATTTAGCACCAAAATAATTTCTTGGATTGATGGTATGAGCATGGAATATATCATATTTTCCTTTATTTTCTTTTACATAAAAATCGATATGACACATCGTTTTAATTAAATCAATTTGCTCCTTGGTTGCTGATCCAACACCCTGTCCTTCGAATTTATCCCCAGTATAGGACATTCTGATTGTAATTTTATCCATTTTTTCACCGCTTTTACTTATTTTTATGACCCCTAATCGTATATTTATTATATCTTAGATTGCTCTTTTTGTCTATCTGTATTACCTTTATAAAAAAAAGATTAAGACATTCTTAATCTTTTAATACTTGTTTTCTCTTTATGAGTTTTCTGATGTATACCAAAAGTAATACAAGTCCTACAATAATGACAAAAATGCCTGATATTAATAGAGGATACCCAAATAAAATGGTGAATATTCTTGAGACAATGTTTGCTTCTGGATCATAGGCAACATTTAAAAGTGTTTCTGAAGCACTAAAAGTCATAAAACCGCCTAAAACTAATAAAAATATAGTCACTAATAATAACATTATTTATCTCCCTCTCTCTATTTTGATATTTTATTCTATCATCTTAGTAAAGAAGTTTTATATATTTTGCTTAATCAATCTTATTTTTACTTTTTAGGATTCACATGGACCATGCAATGAATGACATCTTCATAGTCATTTTCAATCTTTTGATGTACCTTTTCTGCAATTTCATGTGCTTTGATTAAACTAAGGTTTGCGTCTACACCTATTTCAACATCAATATAGACTTTGTCCATATGTTTTCTTGCTTTATAATCATCAATGGTTATTACACCTAAAACTGTTTTTATGGTTTCTTTAACTTTCTGATTATACTCTTTTGAAGGTGCTTCATCTACTAAAAAGGAAATAGCTTCTTTAAAGACCTTAGCTGCATTATATAAAATAATTAACCCGATGATGATTGAAGCAAGGTAATCAAAATAAATGTATCCGATGAGACTTAGTAAAATACCCAATAAACTAGATGCCGTAGAAAAGATATCACCTAAATGATTATAAGCATCCGCTTTTAAACTAATTTGTTTGTGTTTTTTATACCCAATCATACTAATTATGTATAGAAAGCTTTTGATTAAAATGCTAATAGCAGCAATATAGATGGTGTAAACTGCTGGTTTAACATAACTTTGAGTTTCATTATAGGTTATTAAGTTTCTAACTCCTGCAAAGATAATGAATCCTGCTGTTAAAAGCATGATGAGGCTTAAAATTAAACTGACAACCCCTTCATATTTTTCATGTCCATAAGGATGATCTTTATCTGGTTTTTTTAATGATAATTGAATCATAACCATCAAACTTATACTAATTAAAATATCTGCTAGCGAGTTATAGCCATCATCTACCAATGAGCCTGCATTTCCTAAGTATCCAAAAATGAGTTTCAATGATGTTAAGGTGATGTTTAGTATCAATCCTATGTATAAAATACGTTTAATTTCTTTTTTCATTTAAGATGTCCTTCTTTTACTTTATGCTTTCTATTATAACACTTTATAAAATAATATAGGACCTAAACAGGTCCTATATTATTTTTCTATTTTTATCTTCTTTAAACTTCTATCAATTGTTTAGATCAATAAAGACTTTGATTATTTTTTACCTATTTTTTTAGAAAGTCTTTGTGTTGCAACGCCTAAGAAAAGAAATGATATGAAACAAGAAACTAGTAAAATCCATACCATATTAATTTCTATGTTAAAAATGGGTATATTGCCTATGTTATAGGTTTCTTTTATCGTCAAGATGATTTCTTCTTTATTTTCCAATGTAATTAAGTTAAAACTTGGTTCTAATAAATAATTTTTCATCACGGCAGTCATATGTGTAAATGGAATGAGTGATGAAATATTTTGGACAGCTTTGGGTAAAATAGATAAAGGCATGTAGATTCCTGAAATAAAGCCAATCACTGTGCCTAAAACTCCTGAGATTGCCCCAAAGGCATTAACACTTGTGATAAAAGTTGTAATAAAAATCATTAGACCTGTTGAAATAAATGTAAAGACTAATAATAACCCACTAATGATGATAATGACTGGTAAACTATACCAAATACTTGTTGTAAAACCGACGATTAAAACAGCAAGTAACCACATGATTAATGAGAAAACATAGGTGATGATTAAAGAAGATAAATAGTGTGAGAAAATGATTTTAAATCGTTTAACTGGCGTGACTAAAAATGAGTTGATAATCTTTTTTTCAAAGTCTGTAATAATATTTCCTAGATTTCCTAGTGAAAGTGTCACTGTGTTAATGACTAGAATACCGCTTAACAACAAGGAATTAGCGAAAAAATCAATTTCATTAGGCTGATATATGGTTTTGAGCCAATCATTAATATAGGCATTTTTTAAAAAAAGAATGTATAAACCTAATAAGATAATAACAGAGAAAAAGGAAAAAAAGACTGCGACTTTATCTCTGATAAAAATTAAAATGTTTCGTTTGGTTAAAACAGTTAATTCATACATTTTGTTCACCTATGACATGGATAAAAACATCGTCCAATGTTCCTTTTATAACCTCAAAAGTTTTAATATTTTCCTTTAACTCTAAAATAAGGTTTATGGTTTCTTGAGCACTTTCTACTTCTATTAGATATTGATCGGATACTTTTTTGTAAACTTTTTTTTCTTTTTCTAGATAAGCAGTTAACTGATGTTTGTCTTTAGGAACGATTTTAAAATAGTCTTTACTATAGGCATTTTTCAATTCAGAAGGAGAGCCTTTTGCGATAACTTTTCCTTTATGTATGATGACAACATAATCTGCTTTTGCTGCTTCCTCCATGTAGTGTGTGGTTAAAAAAATCGTAATGCTTTTTTCTTTTTGGAGCTTTTCTAATACTTGCCAAACCAATTGTCTAGTTTCTGGATCTAATCCTGTGGTCGGTTCATCTAAAATTAAAATCTCTGGATCTGAAAAAAGTGCTCGTGCTATTTCTACTCTTCTTTTTTGACCGCCAGATAAGGTTTTATATTTTCTGTTTTCTAAATCTTTTAGTTCTAGTATTTCAATGATTTCTTGATATCGTTTCTCAACTGCTTGTTTTTCTTTTAAGTAAAGAACACCTCTTGAGATTAAATTCTCTTTGACGGTTAATAAATCATCACTCACATTTTCTTGAAAAACAACACCTATTTTAGTTCTTATGTAGTTTTCCTCACTACGTCCATTAATCAAAACTTCTCCTTCATCTTTATTAAGGAGTGTTGTAATAACGTTGATGGTCGTTGATTTTCCTGCCCCATTTTGACCAAGAAAAGCAAATAAACTACCTTTTCTAACTTCAAAACTAATATCATCTACGGCTTTGATTTGTCCATAGGATTTTTTCAGATGTTTAATTTCTAATATATTGGTATACATTATAACTTCTCCTTTAGTGGATAATAAAATATCTCTACTTCTTTAGTACCATCTTGGTATAGTTCACTATCAATAGGTGTCTTAATGGTTTCAATCCATTGACCCTTTAATTTTTCTAGTGTTTTTCTTGATGCTATGTTTTCTGGGTGACAAGTAATAATTAAATAAGGCATATGATGTTTTTTTGCTAATTCAAATAGTAGGAGACAGGCCTTTTGCGCATAATGATTGCCTCTATAAGGTTCATCAATTTGATACCCAATATGTCCACCATAATAAAGAATGGTTTTATAGCCGATTCTTAAAGAACATTTACCAATCACTTCTTGTGTTTGATTTAAAATAATATCAAACCCATAGGCGGGAACATAATCTTTTTCTTTGATGTAAGTTGTTAGTTGATTAACTTTTAATGTGATTTCACTTGTTTTAAGGTCGCTTGTTTCTAGATGTTTAAATGGCATCGGATCAATTAACTCAATGCCTATCACTCCATATTTTAAAATATTTTCTTGAGTAAAATATGAATTCATATCAGACGGATTAGCTGTTTCTTTTATTTGATAGCCCATGACTGAAGGGTGAATATTTTCATACATTTTAAAAAAGTCAGGATAATGATGAATCTTATAAACAGCTTTTACTAATTTTTCTTCTGTTTTAAGGTTTTTAAATTCAATGAGATCATTTTCTTTAATACCTTTTCTTTTCTCATCG
>CALGYU010000003.1 GCA_937934685.1 uncultured Acholeplasma sp.
GCTGCTTGTTGGTAGTAAGCTTGCTTGATCGTGTGTTGTTTTATAAGTCACTTTGACGTTTTTTATGTTGCGAGAAACTTTTAGGTTGTAGGTGAAAGTGTCTGTGTCAAAAATGCTTTGAGTGCCTGCTTTTCCTAAAATGGTTTCTCCTTGATCAGTCGTTACTTCTAGTTCATCTAAGGTTGCTTGGTTTGATGCTTCTTGTTTGATGACTTTAATGGTATAAGTTAAACTTTCTTCTTTATTTTCAGCGATGACTTTAAAGGTGATTAAGGTTTCTTTTTGGGTGATAGCATATGTTTTAGCTCCAATGATGGTTGCGTTGACATCATTGGCTGTTATGCGTAAATCTAGGCTATTGGTGTTATGTGATACAGTGATGTCATAGGTTTCTTTTTCACTATTAAAGGTGATATGGTTATAGTTTTCTTGGTCTAGTAAAAGAACTTCATTAATAGAGTAATCATCGCTGTATACAACATTAATGGTGATGGTGTATGTTTTCTTAGTCTGTAAGTCTTCTGATGTGACGATGATTTCAAATGTGTTGATGCCTTCTTTTAAAGTTTTTGTCCCAAGTCCGTCAATTTCTCCGTAGATATCTGAAATGATGCCGTAGATTTCTATTTCTGGGGTTTTACTGTTAACGGTTGGTAAGGTGTAATGATAGGTTTCTTTTGAGAACGTTTCATTAAAAGAAAGTCCGCGCACACCTAAAGAAGTCAGTTCAATCTGGCTGTTTTTAACGGTAATATTGACTTGATAGGTTCTTTCAAAACCATCGACATTTTCTGGTCTGACGTTGAAGGTGAATTGGTTAAGACCATGTTTTAACACAGGTGTACTGTTAGGTGTTCCTGTTAGTGTTTGTTTTTTATGGTTTTGTGTTCTTGTGATGGTAATTGATTGGTAGGTTTCATCTAAGGTGATGTGGTATGTGTTGATTTTTGGATCAAAGATGGTTAAAGCATCTGGTTGTAATCCTAAAATGGTTTTTCCGTTTCCTTTGATTAGGATTTCTTTTAACTCGTTGTCTAAAGAGGCTTGGTTTCTTGTGATATAGATTTCATAAACTTCATCGCCTACTTTTCCGTTTTCTGCTGTGATGTAGAAACTAACTTTGGTTGTGCCAACTAAAAGTCTGGTTGGTAGGTAATCAGTGAATGTTACCTTTCCTTTAGTAACGATGTCTAATTTTAGTTGTTCATGTTCATAATCAACTGAGATGTTATAGATGGTTTGATCTTTTACATAGGTTAGATAGTTTGTTCCATATGTATCTGTGAGTTTGATATCAGATACGCTGTTATCACTACTTAAAACAACACCTTTGATGATGGTAATTTCGTATTCTTGTTTGGCATTATCTTCAGCGGATACTTCAAATCTTATTTTTTGATGAATAGTGCCATCGCTGTTTTTATTGATGGTGATGTTTGTAAAGTTATGTCCTATTGCGGTGAGTTTTTGTTTATCTGGGTAAAGAAGAGTAGCAAAAACATTGATAAACTCAATGTCATCGGTTAAGGAAAGCTCGATGGTGTATGAGTAGGTATCTTTTTGGTAGAGACCTGATTTGAAGTTTAATCTTTCTCCATTTTGATTTTCTACGAATAGATCTTCTAGGTTAGTGCTTGTTACAGGTTTTTGTCTTGTAATGCTAATAGTATAATGAGTGCCTTCTGTATTAAAATCACTGACTGCATAGATAACAAAGTTTTCTGCCTTATAATCTAGAAATTGGATGCCGCCACCAACGATTTTTGCGTTGATGTCTTCTGTTGTTACTTGGATATTGATTCTATCTTTTGTGTAAGGTACTTCTCCTAGCTGATATGTGGTTGTTTCTGGATCAAAGCTAATCGATTCTCCATCAACTTTGATGTCTGTGATGTTGTTGTTATCGTTGTTTCGATAGATGTT
>CALGYU010000004.1 GCA_937934685.1 uncultured Acholeplasma sp.
ATAGGGCATTACTTCAACAAGATCCAGAACTAAATAAAGATAGACCATTTAATGAATGGCGATTAAATGAAATAGAATCTCTGGAAGCTTTAATGAAACAACATGACATAGAACGCAAGGTAGTTGGAACAAATAATATAGCTGATGTGAACGCATATAAACACCAGAAGCAACTAGAAGAAGATATACAAAAGAAAGAGATAGAACTAAAAGAAAAACAAGAAGAATTAAAGGCATATATATTAGATTCTCAATCTGATGAAAAATTACATGTGAAGGCTTTTAAGGAAATGAAAAGCGTTGAAGTTGAAACAGATGAAAAGAATATACTAGGACAACCAAAAACTAAAACTGTTCAAAAATGGACTGGTAATGTAGTTGTATCTGAAGCTGATTTTCGCAAGTTAGATAAAGCAGTAAAAGAAGGCAAGAAAGCAGAAACACAATTACTCAATATTTTAGAATCTGATATTCATAAAGAGAATGCAAAATTAAAAGAAGATAATTATAATTTAAGAGTTGAAAATAATGAACTGATTAATGACTTTAACTCTGTGGCAGATAGATATAATTCATTAGTAGATGAAAATAAAACTTTAAAGGCTCTAATTGGCGATTTAAGGCTTGAAATAAGTTTGATATATAAATCTATCAAAGACTTCTTAAAAGACCGTACAAGCGATTTACAAGCCTTCAAATCTGCATTTAAAGACTTAGTAGATACAGTTACTAGCAATATAGGTAATAAAGACCTAGAGAATAACTTCCAGAAAGAATACAACAAAGAAAACAGAAAGCAAAGATCACATGATATGTCGCTCTAAAAGTGTAAAATAAATATATTGATAATATAAGTCCAACCTAACGTGAAAGCGTTAGGTTTTAACGTATAAGCGTTACATGACTACAAAAGACTATGTAATATAACTACAAGTGAATTGACAACGTAGTTATATAAGTATAAAATAAAAGTGTAAATCTCTGTATTGATAATATAAGTCCCCTAAGACCTTTAGGTCTAGAAAGGAGTTTCTTTTATGGATTGTATAAGTATTTATAATGATATGGTTAGTTATTTAAGTAAGGATTATAAGGAAGTGAAAGGTAAAGATTTCTATAATGATTTATTTCCAGATAATCAAAATGAAGGTGAATATAATTATGATTATAGTAAACCTAATGCAATATATCTTTATCGTGATCCAGATGATGAAGGAACGAAAAGAAAATTAAGAAGAAGGATTATGTTAAATGATACATGGTCTGATGACTATGATAAATTTAT
>CALGYU010000005.1 GCA_937934685.1 uncultured Acholeplasma sp.
TTTCTTTTAAGAAAGGAGGTACCCAATGAATAAGTTATTAGTATTGACTCAATCTGCTGATATAGTTACTAAAGAAAGTTTTTTAGATAACATAATTAATTTTGTCAAAGATAACCCAGCATTAACAGGAGTTGCGGTTGCAGTTGTAGTTATTGCAGTTGTTTTAACTTTAGTTATTATTGAAGTTTCTAAAAAACAAAACAAGAAAAAAAGTAAAAAATAGAAAGGATCAATAAAAAATGAAAAAGATTTTATCATTATTTTTAGTAGCATTATCAGCTCTTGGTTTAACAGCTACTAATAATTGGGTTTACGCTAATCCAAATGAAACGCGTACTAATTTTAAAATAACAACTTTGGGTGGTTATCCTTATGAATTTGACATTACTGAAATAAGAGTTGAAGGGTTTCCAGCTGTGGTCAGTTTTTACAACTCATTAAATCAAAAGTTCACTGTGGAACAACTCAGTGATGAAGTTAGAGATGATTTTGTTCTACAAGCAAATGATGTCATTAAAATAACAACTTTGGGTGGTTACCCTTATGAATTTGACATTACTGAAATAAGAGTTGAAGGGTTTCCAGCTGTGGTCAGTTTTTACAACTCATTAAATCAAAAGTTCACTGTGGAACAACTCAGTGATGAAGTTAGAGATGATTTTTCAATTTATTCAGTAAAAAATACTGGTGAAGACACAAGGCCAGCCATTAATGGTCAAGAAAACTTTGCTTCAAATGTCGACAGTCCCACAACGGTTCAACAAATGATCGCTCAGCTTAGAGCGATAGATGACATCGATGGTGATATTTCTCACAAAATTGTTATTGAAAAAGACAATTTCACACCAAATAAAAACACACTTGGAAGATATGATGTTGATGTCTCAGTTACTGACAGTGCGGGCAATAAAACAGAGTTTAAGTTTTGGGTAACGGTCGCTGACATTACTTCACCAGTTGCTTCAGCAGACTTAACACCAAAGGTTATCAGCTACGATAAAACTTTAGACTTTGAAGCACTAAAAAATACAATTACTGCAACAGAT
>CALGYU010000006.1 GCA_937934685.1 uncultured Acholeplasma sp.
AAAACAGCATAAGCAATTATAAGTGCTACTGTTCCATCAATTCTTTTATATCTTGAGTTTAATTTTGAAGGTTGGATGTTTCCATTAACATCTACTTTTGCTTGTGTATTTGATAAACACCATTTTAGAATTGGATTGTTGTTATAGACAACTTTGTTATTCTTTAAATCAGCTTCAAGTTGTTTCATTGGTTCTGATAAAGAATAAACTCCTTGTCTGACTTTTTCCATATTAAAACCTAACTCCTCCATTTCTTTAATCCAATAAAGACTATTCCATGGATCGTATCCTACCCAAAGTGGTCTAATGTTATATGTCCTTATCATATTCATAAACCACTGAGTAACAAGTGAAAAATCGTTCTGGCTTCCATCCGTTACTGTAATCAGACCTTTTTGCACCCAAATATCATAAGGCGCATTGTCCTCCTCTTTACGCTTTAGGATGACATCACTTGGCATAAAAAACTGAGTAATAACAAACTTTTTATCACCTTTCATTAAAAGTAGGACAGCGGCCGTTAAGTCCGTTGTACTTGAAAGGTCAACTCCACCAATTGCATAACTATCTTTCAAATCATCAATACTGTAAGTTTCCTCATTATTTAAATCTTCAAAAGTTAACCATGAACCTTGGTCTAATTGCTTAACATTGAAGTCTTTTGATAGCATTGTTACTCTTGTTCCAAGATCGTGCTTTGATTTGTTCATTAAATCTTCTAGGTAAGAATATGTTTTTATTGAACCTATGCTTGGATTAGATTTTTGCCATGTTCTTTTATCTTGATAGATTTCATCAACTGAATCTTGCGTATATAACCAGAGCAGCACTCTTTCATCTTGGATCTCGCCCTTGATCATCTTCCTTACATAATCAAGCTTATTATCTAAAAAACCACCGACAGTGTTTCCTTCAGTGGTTATGATAAATATAAGTGGTTCTGATTTAGTTGATTGACTTTGTTTAATCGCATCATAGACCTTTGAATCGGTCATTTCATGCACTTCATCAATACAACCAACTTCAATGTTATACCCATCTTTATTTCTTGATTGAGCTGA
>CALGYU010000007.1 GCA_937934685.1 uncultured Acholeplasma sp.
AACCGATTTTGAATCAGCATCTGTAAACGTTAAAGATTATGGAGCAAAAGGTGACGGCGTTCATGATGATACGATTGCAATTCAAACAGCAATCCTAACTGTACCTAAAAATGGTAGAGTTTTAATTCCAGAAGGAACCTATTGGGTAAAACCGTTATTCCTAAGAAGTGACTTAACTATTGAATTAGTTAAAGGGGCAACTTTACTTGGAGAAACAGATCGACATAAATACCCAATTTTACCAGCTCAAATTAAAAAAGCAGATGACACATTACTTGAATTAGCAAGCTGGGAAGGAACACCATCTGAAACATACGCAAGTATCATCACCGGAGTAGAAGTTTCAAACGTTAAAATCATTGGTGAAGGAATCATTGATGCAAACGCTCAGAATTCTGACTGGTGGGTAGATGCAAAAGTTAGAAGAATTGCTTGGAGACCAAAAGGAATTTTCTTATCAAATTGTTCTAACATCGGTATGCAAGGTGTGACTGTAACCAATACACCATCTTGGAATCTACACCCATATTTTAGTTCCTACATTGATTTTATTGATATGAAATTAATTAGCCCTAAAGATTCACCAAATACTGATGGATGTGATCCTGAAAGTTGTGATCACGTTAATGTCATCGGTGTTAACTTCTCAGTAGGAGATGATTGCATCGCAATCAAATCTGGAAAATACGATATGGGTATGAAATATCGCAAACCAACGTCTAATATGACAGTACGTAACTGTTATATGGCTTATGGACATGGTGCAGTTGTTTTAGGTAGCGAAATGAGTGGTGGGGTTAAAGACCTAACAGTAACACAATGTTACTTCTATAAAACAGATAGAGGACTTAGAATTAAAACAAGAAGAGGTCGTGGAGAGTCCGCTATGATAGACGGAATCACATTTGAGAACATATACATGAAAGAAGTATTAACACCACTTGTGATGAATATGTATTACTATTGTGATCCGGATGGAAAGACAGAATACGTTTGGAGCAAAGAGCATTTACCATTAGATGAAAGAACACCTTATCTAGGAAAATTTGTATTTAAAGATATGAAGTGTGATGATGCACATGCTGCAGCTGGATTCTTTTACGGACTACCAGAGCAACCAATTAAATCCATTACAATTGAAAATGTAGACATTAACTTTGCAGACGATGCTAAGCCGTTTATACCGGCTATGATGAGCTTTCAAGAGCCACAACTTAAAGCAGGGTTACAATTTAGACACGTAGATGAAGTGGTTTTAAAAAATGTCAATGTCAAAGGCGTTGACACAGAAAACCATGAGGCAATTCTTTTAGAAAGTGTCAAAAGTTTTAGTAATGAATAAGAAAAAACTTGTCCTATAAAGGACAGGTTTTTATTTTAAAAAAAAATAATATTTGAGCCCTTATAAATTGACTTTATAGGTTTAAAATACTATAATAGACGTGTATGTAATAATAAACACTTATATAAAGGAGATATATTTATGTTTAAACAAAATGTAATGAAACGCATCACAGATGTTGGTGTTGTAGCAGTTATTCGTGCAGAAAATGCAGAGCAAGCAATTAAAATTTCAGAAGCATGTATTCAAGGGGGAATCCCAGCAATTGAACTTACCTTTACTGTACCAGGTGCAGTAGATGTAATTAAAGAATTAGCAAAAACATTTAAGCCAGAAGAGCTTATTTTAGGAGCTGGAACAGTATTAGATGCTGAAACAGCAAGAGCTGCTATCTTAGCAGGAGCAACTTATATTGTTTCACCAGGATTTGATTTAGAAACAGCAAAATTATGTAATAGATATCAAATTCCATATATGCCAGGATGTTTAACAATCACAGAAATGCTAACAGCAATGGAAGCAGGATGTGACATCGTTAAATTATTCCCAGGTAGTGCATTTGGTGCTAGCTATGTTAAAGCAGTTAAAGGACCACTTCCACAAGTTAACATTATGCCAACAGGCGGTGTAAGCTTAGATAACGTTCAAGAATGGATTAACAACGGTGTTGTAGCAGTAGGTGTAGGGGGAGAATTAACTAGACCTGCAAATACTGGAGATTATGCTGGTGTCGTAGCTAACTCTAAAGCATTTGTTGAAGCAGTTCAAAAAGCAAGAGCTAATAAAAAATAATGAGTAAAAAAAATCGTATTATTACCTTCGGTGAGATTATGCTACGTTTAACTCCCCCTGAATATAATACAATCGAAGGTGCTAGAAGTTTCCTTGCCAATTATGGCGGTGGAGAAGCAAACGTTGCAGTTTCACTTTCAAAATTCGGTCATAATGCGTATTTTTTATCTAGACTCCCTAAAAACCAATTAGGTGATGGTGCGATCAAGCACTTAAGAGGATACGGTGTAAATACAGATTATGTTGACCGTGGAGGAACTAACATCGGTATATATTTCTTAGAACCAGGCTTTGGTGGTAGACCATCAAAAGTTTTATATAATAGAAAATATTCCGCTATAACTTCTGTTTATTCAGAAAAATTTGATTATGATGAAATTTTTTCAAAAGCCAAATGGTTTCACTTCAGTGGTATTACATTAGCATTAGGTGAAAACGTTAGAAGTGTATTATTTGATGCACTTGAAGCAGCAAAAAAACACAATGTATATGTAAGTTTTGACTGTAACTTTAGATCAAAACTATGGGAAAATACTGAAGAAGCAGCACCATACTTCCAAAAAGTAGCACCTTATGTAGATTTGTTTTTCGCAAGCCCATTTGATGCAGAAAAACTATTTGGAATCAAACGTAATCAAGAACTTCCAGAAAGTGAACAAGAAGAACAATTATTACAAGACTTATTAAAAACCTATAACGGTGATAAAGTCTTTGGTACTAAAAGAGAAATATTCTCAGCGACTGATAATGCATTATCAGCATACTGTTACCAAGCAAATAAAGCATACTATGCTGCGCCAATCCGATTTAATATCTATGATCGAATTGGTGGCGGAGATGCCTTTGCAGCAGGCGTTATTCACGGACTATTAAAAACAAATATGAAAGATCTTTTCTATGCTTTAAATTTCGGATTATCAGCCTCTGTTTTAAAACACACCATTTGGGGTGATGCTTTAAACTTAGAGGAAGAAGATATTCTTAACTTTATGAATAGCAAAGATGGAAGGGTTATAAGATGATTGTAGATAAATTAGTCAACCTAGAACAATATGTTCATCTTCATCCAAACTTTAAAACGGCTTTAGAGTACATCAAAAACAATGATTTATCCCAATTAGAAGTTGGAAAATATGAAATTGATGGCAAAGAAGTTTATTTAATGAGAGAAGATTATGAACCAAGACCTTTAGAAAAATGTTATTTTGAAGGCCACCAAAACTATGCAGACATTCAAATCGTATTATCAGGATTTGAATACATGGGTTATCATAATATACAAAATGAAGGCATCACAATAACTGATGCTTACAATCCAGAAAAAGATGTTGAAAAATATCAAATTAAAAACTTCACTAAAGTATATTTAAATGATCAAATGTTTGCAATCGTTTTACCACAAGATTTACATATGCCAAAACTGGCAACAGAAAAACAGTCATTTGTGAAAAAAGCAGTATTTAAAATAAAATTAAAATAATAAAATTAGGAGGACATTATAAATGGCAAAAGTAATTACACTTGGGGAGATCATGCTAAGATTATCAACTCCAGGAAATCAAAGATTCGTACAAAGTGATTCATTTGACGTAGTATACGGTGGAGGAGAAGCAAACGTTGCAGTATCTTTAGCTAACTACGGACACGAAGCACATTTTGTAACAAAATTACCAAAACACGAAATCGGACAAAGCGCAGTTAACGCTTTACGTAAATTCGGTGTACATACAGACTATGTTGCACGTGGTGGAGATAGAGTAGGAATTTACTACTTAGAAACAGGAGCATCAATGAGAGCTTCTAAAGTTATCTATGACCGTGCAGATAGCGCAATCGCTTTAGCAAAACCAGAAGACTTCGATTTTGATGCAGTATTCGAAGGTGCAGACTGGTTCCACTGGTCAGGAATTACACCAGCTATTTCAAAACAAGCAGCAGCATTAACAAAAGCAGCATTAATTGCAGCTAAAAAACATAACGTAAAAGTATCAGTAGACTTAAACTACCGTGCTAAATTATGGACACCAGCTGAAGCACAAGAAGTAATGCGTGATTTAATGCAATATGTTGACGTATGTATCGGAAACGAAGAAGACGCAGCATTAACTTTAGGATTTGTACCTAAAGGATTAGACGTAACTTCAGGAAAAGTTGAAATCGACGGATATAAAACAATCTTTAAAGAAATGGCAGAAACATTTGGTTTTGAAATGGTAGGAACATCATTACGTGAATCATTCTCAGCAACTCACAACGGATGGAGCATCTTATTATATGATGGAAAAGAATTCCACCACTCAAAACGTTATGAAATCAATCCAATTGTTGACCGTGTAGGTGGAGGAGACTCATTCTCTGCAGGATTAATCCACGGATTATTAACACGTAAACCAGCACAAGCAGTTGAGTTTGCAGCAGCAGCTAGTGCATTAAAACACACTATCCCAGGAGACTTTAACTTAATGTCAGAAGACGAAGTTGATAAATTAGCTGGAGGAGACGCATCAGGTAGAGTACAACGATGAAAGAAAACCGCTCAGTTAAACGTCTGTTGGATATATTAGAATTGGTATCTCAACATGAAGAAGGTTTAACTTTGGGGCAAATCTATCGTATATTGGGAATACCAAAGGCGACAGCCTACGATTTTCTTCAAACGTTGTATAAAGAAGATGCAGTTTACTATAAAGATCCAAGACTTAAAAATTATGTCATAGGTTCAAAAATGTTTGCGATTGGTTCGGTTTATACAAAAAACTCAAACCTGATTGAAGCAGCAGAATATGGACTAAAAAAATATTCCGATGAATATGGAAAAACATCATTTATTAGTAAGAAAACCAAGGATCAAATCGTACTGGTCTATAAATATCAGCCAAGCAACAGCTTGATAGCAACACCTGAGGAACTGGGAACAGTTCTTCAAGAAGAAAACAATCCAATCACAAAAGTTTTCAAAATATTCAATGAGAAAAAATATTCAGACCTAACACCTGAAGAAAAAGAAACATATGATAAGGGATATGTTCTAAGTGATGAAAATCAAGGACGCATATCCATCATTGCAGTTCCAATTAGAAACTTTGAGAATAAAGTTACAGGTGTCTTGTCAGTATCGGATTTATATACTGAACCTGAAGAACAAGAGACCATTGATTCTTTTGTTGAGTTAGGAAGAGTTGTATCAAGAAGATTAGGATATTTAGGTGATTAATATGTTGAAAATAGGAATTAGGGCTCATGACATTGGTAAATACAGTGCAGAAGAATTAGCAAGAAAAGTTAATGAACATCAGTTTGATGGTGTACAATTAGTTTTTGGCAAAGCACTTAATGAGCCAGTTGATTTTGAAAACCTAAAAAACATTAAAGACCATTTCGGTGTTAAACCAGAAATATTTATGTTAGGAGCGTACTTTAATCCAGTACATCCAGACAAAGAAATAGTTACTCAAGGTGTTAATAACTTTAAAAAACACTTAAAAGTAGCAAACGAATTAAAAGCAAAATATGTTGGAAGCGAAACAGGTTCACTTATGGGTTCACCATGGGGATACATGCCTGAAAACCATACGCAAGAAAGCTTAGATGAAGTAATACGTATTTTTAAGGATTTAGCAAACACAGCTGAGGCATACAACAGTTATATAGCCGTTGAAGGTGCTTATGCGCACGTAGCTCAAAACCCTAAACGTGTCAAAGAATTAGTAGATAAAATCAATAGTCCAAACTTAAAAGTCACCATTGATTTATACAACTTCTTAAACATTGAAAACTATCATCAACGTATGGACATATTAGAAGAAAGCATCAAATTATTAAAAGAACACATTGTCATTTTTCATTTAAAAGATTTTATCATTGAAAATGACAAATTAAAACAAGTAGGATTAGGTCAGGGGTTAATGGACTATCCAACGATCATAAGTAGAATTAAGCAGGAATTGCCTAATGCCTTATTAATATTTGAAGGTGTTGTAGGCGATGACATTAATACAAGTTATGAATTGATATCTTCATTAAAAAATAAGGAGGAATATTAAATGAAATTAGATATTAGATATAACAATCACCCAGAGGATTCAAAGAAATATGATACAGCTAAATTAAGAGAAAGATACTTAATTGAAAAGGTGTTTGAGGCAGATAAAATCTTATTTACATATTCACACCATGACAGAATCATTGCTGGTGGTATTTTACCAGTAAACAAAGAAGTAGCATTACCAGTAACTAAAGACTTAGGAACTGACTATTTCTTAGAAAGAAGAGAATTAGGAATCATTAACGTTGGTGGAGATGGATACATCGTTGTTGACGGTAAAAAATATGATATGATTTCTAAAGATGGATTATACATTGGTAAAGGAAATAAAAACATTGTTTTTGCTTCTAAAGATCCTAAAAATCCAGCTAAATTCTATATGAACAGTGCACCTGCTCATAAAGAATTACCAACCGTACACATTCCGTTTGAAAAAGCGAATCCAAGAGAAATTGGAGATCCAAAAACATTAAACAAACGTACAATTTACCAATACTTAAACCCAGCAGTATTAGAAACATGTGCATTACAAATGGGTATGACACAATTAGCAGAAGGTAGTTCATGGAACACAATGCCTGCTCATACACATGATAGAAGAATGGAAGTTTACTTCTACTTCAACATGGAAGCTGATACAAGAGTATTCCACTTAATGGGTGAACCAAATGAAACAAGACACATTGTAATGTCAAACGAACAAGCAGTAATCTCTCCAAGCTGGTCAATCCACGCAGGGTTTGCTACATCAAACTATACATTCATTTGGGGAATGACTGGTGAAAACCAAACATATGACGACATGGATCATGTTGCTATGAAAGACTTAAAATAATTGGAGGCAATAAAATGAGTATTTTAAATAAATTTAGCCTTGCAGGAAAAGTTGCAATCGTAACTGGTTCTTCAACAGGGTTAGGACAAGGAATTGCTTTAGGTCTTGCAGAAGCAGGAGCTGACATCGTTGGTGTTGACTACGTTGATGCACCTGAAACAAAAACACAAGTAGAAGCATTTGGTAGAAAATACCATGGAGTAAAAATGGATTTAATCAATAATTCTACTCCTGAAGCATTAAAAGCATTGGTTGCAGATGCAGTAAAAGCATTTGGAAAAGTAGATATTTTAGTTAATAACGCTGGAATCATCCGTCGTGAAGACTCATTAGAGTTCTCAGAAAAAAACTGGGATGATGTATTAGCAATTAACTTAAAAACTGTTTTCTTCTTATCACAAGCAGTTGCAAACCAATATGTAGCACAAAAAACTGGCGGTAAAATCATTAATATCGCATCTATGTTATCATACCAAGGTGGTATTCGTGTTCCATCATATACAGCATCTAAATCAGGTGTAAAAGGAATCACAATGACTATGGCTAATGAGTGGGCAAAATACAATATTAACGTTAATGCTATTGCTCCAGGATACATGGCTACAAACAACACAGAACAATTAAGAGCTGACGATAAGAGATCATCTGAAATCTTAGAAAGAATTCCAGCAGATCGTTGGGGAACTCCAGCAGATTTAGCAGGAGCAGCAGTTTTCTTAGCATCTGATAACGCAAGTTACATTAACGGCTTTACAATTGCTGTTGATGGTGGATGGTTAGCAAGATAAACCCTTAATAAATTCA
>CALGYU010000008.1 GCA_937934685.1 uncultured Acholeplasma sp.
GTTACGTAGACATCTGCCAATAAAATGATTTGAGAGATGATTTCTGGTTGAATTTTATTCATATCAGCTTTGAATTTTTCATCTGCTGAACCTTCATAATGTGATCTAACCATATCATCTGCTTTTTGAGCAAGTTGTAATCGTTTCGCTATTTTAGAGCCTAGTTGGGTTTTTTCTTTTAATTGTTGATAGGATGTTTCATCAAAACTGATTTCCTGACTCATAATGTTACTGATTTCATCATATCTTAGATGAACTAAAGCATATTCGTTTAAGTACTGTTTATCTTCATCAGTTACGTTATAATACTCAGCAAGTTTGGTGGCAATTTCTAAAACTTGGTAGGCGTGTTTCTTATCTAAAAGCGTGTATGAAGATGAAAAGACAACTGAAAACAGGTTGGTAACTATTCTTGAAAAATCGTCTTGAACTTGTCTTCTTTTGATCAGTTCTTTTTTTCTTTCCTCTTGTAATTGTTGTCCAATAGAAACAATCACATAAACAACTAAGTAGAAAACCATGAATAATGCGGTTCTAACTAAGATATCTACAAATTCCGGTTTTGTAAATAGTGCGGTTAAAAATTCAGCAATACTTAGGTTTTGTGATGGTATGTTATAAGTTATGACAAAGTGAACAATGGTGATGATGGTTAACATACTTAAAAATGAACTGCTAAGTAGTTTTTTATCTTGATATAAAGAGATAACAACTAAAGCATAGTAAATTAAAGTATATGCTGCGGTTTCTAAATATTGATTTTGTGGATATATTTTGATGTAGACTAAAATAGCTGATAAGAACATATAAAAGGCAGCAACATACATGGCTACTTGTTGTTTGGTCTGTTCTTTATCTTGTATGAGTTCTTTTAAGACCTTATTGATAACAAAGGTTACTGGAAAGATTAAAACGGTTAAAAGCCAGTCACTTTGACTATTGGTTGATAGTGATACGGCAAAGAAGATGGCGGTATATAACATGTTTGACATAAAGATGATGTTTTTAATTACTACGTTTCTTCTATGGAGTACCTCTATATCATTTGCAATATCAATGCCTTCATCAAAACCAAAAAACTTGGCAAACAAATTGATGCCAAGGGTTTTAATGCTTAGTTTTTTGGTTTTTTCTTTTTTCATAAAATCACCTGGTTTTATTCTTCGTTGTCAATGTAATCAAAGATACTTGTCTTATGATAATCTCCTGACTCATGTGCTAATTCTTCGTTTAATACTTGAGCGACTCTGGTTGAAGCTGCTGCTGCAACTGCGCCAACAATATCATCTAAGAAAGTATGACATTTGCCTTCCTTTTTACCTTCTTCGTTCAGTTTTTCTACAATTCCTCTTTTACTAACATCTATTTCTCCAAAGTTAGTTACTCCAATGGTTCCATAGTTTCCTGAAACGTCAATGCCCATTAATTCATCAATACCAAATAATCCTAAATCTTCATAAAGGATGTCTTGGATCGGACCTTGAAATAAGCCTTCTTCTGCTAATCTATCTATTTCTGCAGATAGTTGTACGTGATGAAATATATCTCTAAATGATAAAATTCTTTCCACTGACTCAACACATAACTCAAAAGGAATGCCTTTGGTATATCTTGATTGTTGGGCGTGTGCTAACTCCGCAATATCGTTGATAGTGACACCGCGTCTTTTTAATGTTTCCTTGTTCATTTTCAGCATTTCTTGCTGAGTGAATACTAATTTTTTTTCCTTAGCCATAATGCTCTCCTTTTTATTCAAATTTATCGTTGTTTTGAATGATGTTTTGACCATTTAAAAAGTCTTTGGCACTGAGTATTTTTCTACCTTGTTGTTGGACAGTTAAAAGTTCGATGCTACCATCAAGGGTTGAAACATAAATCTTTTTACCTTCAATGCAAATAACTCCAGGTATGGTACTTACTATTATATCACTTTTTTGTGCTTCATATATTTTTATTTGTGTTTGATTGATCACGGTGTAAGCACCAACATTGGGTGATAAGCCTCTTATTTTTCCTAAAACAAATTTTGTTTCTTGTTGCCAATTGATTTTTTCTTCTTCTTTTTTGATGGTAAAGGCAAAGGTAACTTCAGACTCATCTTGTTTTTCTGTTTGATAATTTTTGTTTAAAATATCGTCTATATGTTTTTCTAATAATGCTTTTCCTGATAGACTTAATTTTTCAGATAAGGTTTGGTAATTATCTTTTGGATCAATGGTTACTTCGCTTTTTGCAATCATGTCTCCTGCATCCATTTTATAAACCATTTCCATAAGGGTGACACCTGTTTTTTCTTCTCCGTTGAATAAAGCATATTGGATCGGTGCACCTCCACGATATTTTGGTAGTAAGGAACCATGAATATTTATCGCAGGAACTTCTTCTAATAATGCTTTTGGTAAAATTTGACCATAAGCAGCTGTGATGATTAGTTTGGGTTTTTTTGAAAGAATATATGTATATTCATCCTTCATTTTATATGGTTGAAATGTTTCAATGTTATGTTTCATAGCAATTTGTTTGACGGGTGAAAATTCTATGGTCTGCTTGCGTCCTACTTTTTTATCTGGTTGAGTGACAATCAGTCCCACTGGATAATTCTTATCGATGAGCATTTGTAAAATAGGGGCTGCAAACTCTGGTGTTCCCATAAATACGATCATGTTGATTCCTTCTTTCTTTTAATATAATGTTGCATATTTATTAAAATATACTTGGGTAGTTGATTTTTTATTTTGGTTGATAATATCTTCAAAATCTTCTGGGAGTTTTTTATACTTAATGGTAATGATGGCTCGATATTTTTTATTTCTTTTTTGGATTAATGAGGGTGTTGGTCCTAAAACCTTCATTTGAGTTAAAGAGAGTGCATCTTTAATTTTATGCGCTTCTTGAAAAGTTGTTAAGTATGATTCATTTTCAATGAGTAACTGACTTACCTTTTGATAAGGTGGCATTTTTTGAATTCTTTTTTCATACATTAATTGATGCATGAATCCTTTATAATCGCTTTTTAAAGCACTTTTTATGGCATAGTGTTTTGTGTCATAAGCTTGTATTACAACATCCCCCTTTTTGTGTCTCCCTGATCTTCCTGAGGCTTGGGTGATGAGTTGAAAGGTTTTTTCAGCGGCTTGATTGCTTGGGATTTTTAATAATCCATCTGCCATGATGATACCCACTAAAGTTACATTAGGAAAATCCAGTCCTTTAGCAACCATTTGAGTTCCTAACAAAATATCTGCTTTTTTATTGAAAAAATCGTCCCATATTTGTTCGTGGCTGTTTTTTCTTAGCGTGGTATCCGCATCTAATCTAAGTACTTTGGCTGAAAAATGTTTATGTAACTGTTCCTCAATATATTCAATGCCGACACCTACTTCTTTTTTAGTTGGTTTATGACATGTTTGACAGGTTTTATCAAATGGTTCTTCATACCCGCAGTGTTGACATTTTAAGATGTTTTTTTGTTTGTAGTAGGTTAAACTTATTTGACAATTATCACATTTAGGGACATCACCACAATGTCTACACATAACAAATGGGGCATATCCTTTTCTATTCATTAAAATGATGACTTGTTCTTTTTGTTTTAATGCTTGGTTAATTTTTAGAGATAATTGGGTTGAAAAAGGAGTGATGTTTCCTTTTTTTAACTCTTCTGTCATGTCAACCAGATCCATTTTAATAGGGGTTTGATTGACTGCTTTTTCTTTGAGTTCAAGTAGTTTGTATTGTTTGGTTTCAACGCTATGATACGATTCAACAGAGGGTGTAGCACTGCCTAAAATCAACGGTATTTTATGATACTTGGCTCTTATTTTTGCAAGTTCTCTAGTATCATATGGTATTTTATCGTCTTGGATGTAGGAAGCATCATGTTCTTCATCTATGATGATAACCCCTAAATCGTCTATTGGAGAAAAGATGGCACTTCTAGTACCTAGGATAATTTTTACTGTTTGATCTTTAATACTTTGGTATTGATCATATCTTTCTCCTGAACTTAAACCACTATGTAAAATAGCGACTTCTTCTTTTTGGAATCTAGCTTTTAGTCTTTGTGCTAGTGGTGCGATGAGCATAATTTCAGGAACTAAAATCAATGTTTTTTTATTTTTGGCAAACATGTCTTCAATTAGTTTAATGTATATTTCTGTTTTTCCTGATCCGGTAATACCATGTAACAAATATGTATGGTATTTATTTTGGACAATAGCTTGATAAGCGGTTTCTTGTGATGGGTTTAAGATGATTTTTTTATCTTCTAAATTGAATAAGTGTTTGATTTCTCTTTTTACAGTTTCTTGTGTTTCAAGTAAGACATTGTTTTTTATGAGTGTTTGAATGATAGATGGCGTTGTTAATTCTAAGGCTTCTTTTCTTAAAAGTGGCGTTTCTATCTTCTCTATAAATTCTTGTTGCTTAACTGTTAGTTTGGCTATGTGATTTTTATTTAAGGTGTATAAAGTTTCTAATTTTTCTTTTTGTCTTGGTATTAAAATGTTTTTAATGCTTACGATATTTTGTTTTTCAAGCCTTTTTAATTCCGGATAGTAAGTTTGATCTTTGTTCGTTAAAATCCATTGTGACTGGCGATTGAATTTATCTTTTAAGTGTTCTGGTAGTCCATTGGTTTTTATGAGTTGAACTTGTTTTTTATATTGCATGAGTAGTTCAGAGGGGATAATTGTTTCATATACCGCACTTTTAATGACAAAAGGTGTTTCTAGTAAGTGATTTGCCAGTAAAAAAAGTTCCTCATCTAACGTAGGACTTATATCTAAAATAGATTCTATTTCTCGTGTTGCATGAATGCTGTCATCGATGATATTAACGACATATCCCATACGTTTGGTATTACCAAAAGGAACGATGACTCTCATACCTTTTTCAAGATCATTGACCATGTTTTCTGGAATACGGTAATCAAAATGTCTATTTATTTCATGCGTTTTTATATCTATCATTATTTGTGCTATCATTTATTTCACCATAAATATTATACCATATTAAAAGATGACATTTGTTTCTTTCAATAGAAAACAAGTTAAAAAAAACACGTCCTTTTAAGACGTGTATTTTTCATGCATTTAATTTGTTTATTTATTGATTGATTTTAATAATCCATCAATATGATTTCCATAAGCTAGCGCTTCATCATATTTAAATACTAAGTTAGGGATTTTTCTAACATTTCTTATTTTTTTTGCTAGTTCCATACGTATTTGAACTTTCTTTTCTTCAATGATTTCATCGGCTAATTTGATAACATCTTTATCATCACTTAAGATTGTGTAGTAGACGGTCGCAAAAGATAAGTCGTTTGTTACCTTTACTTCAGTTAAGTTTATGTATCCAATCTTCCCATTTTTAATGACCTCATTAACAATGATCGCTAACTCTCTTTGAATTAAACTTGCTAATCTTTCAATTGTAATTGACATATTTTTAAGCCTCCACTTCTTTTAATTTGGATGCTTCTATTATATCACCAATTTTTAAATCATTAAAGTTTTCAATTGATAATCCACATTCATAACCTTGTCTTACTTCTTTTACGTCATCTTTAAAGCGTTTTAAGGATGCTAATTTTCCTTCATAAATAACGATGCCATCTCTAATGACTCTGACTAATGCTTCACGTCCGACTGTTCCATCTGTGACATAACAACCTGCGATGGTCCCTATTTTACTTACCTTAAAGGTTTCTCTTACTTCAACTTGTCCTGTTACTACTTCTTCAAATGTAGGTTCAAGCATGCCTTTTAAGGCTTTTTCAATATCTTCTATGATTCGATAGACAATGTTGTATAAACGGATTTCTACCCCTTCATTTTCAGCGTGTTTACGAACTGATGCTGTAGGTCTTACGTTAAATCCGATTAGGATAGCTTCAGATGCTTTGGCTAAAGTAACATCACTTTCAGAAATGGCTCCAACGCCTGCTCTGACAATATTAACTTTAAATCCTTCTACATCTATTTCTTGAAGCATGCCTCTTAAGGCTTCAATAGAACCTTGAACATCACCTTTTAAGACGACATTTAATTCTTTTTCTTGATCTTCTAAATTACTAAACATGTTGTCTAAGCTTTTTGGTTTGATTGCTTTTAATTCTAAATCTTTTTCACGTGACTCTCTTTTTTCTGCTACTTGTCTTGCGGTTTTTTCATCGGTGAATACCATGAAAACATCTCCTGCTTGAGGCACTTTGTTAAGACCAGTAATTTCTACTGGTGTTGATGGGCCTGCTTGGTCATAACGTCTGTTTAAATCATCTGTCATGGTTCTGATTCTTCCGTATGTGCTACCAACAACAACGATGTCACCAACTTTAAGCGTTCCTGTTTCTACGATAAAGGTTGCAACTGGTCCTTTTGATTTATCTAAACTAGCTTCAATAACGGTTCCTTTAGCTAATCTGTTTGGATTTGCTTTTAATTCTTCGATTTCACTTAATAAAATTACGATATCTAATAATTCATCTAATCCTTCACGTTTTAATGCTGAAACCATCACATATGGTGTTGTTCCTCCCCATGCTTCTGGTAATAGTCCGTGATTAGATAATTCTGACATAACGCTATCTGGGTTTGCTGCTGGTTTATCAATTTTATTAACCGCAACAATAATTGGCACTTTAGCTGCTTTAGCATGCTCTAATGCTTCAATGGTTTGAGGCATGACGCCATCATCTGCTGCTACTACTAAAATACACATATCCGTTACTTTTGCACCACGTGCTCTCATTTCAGTGAAAGCCGCGTGTCCTGGAGTATCGATGAATGTGATTTTTTCTCCGTTGTGATTAACTTGGTAGGCACCGATGTGTTGGGTAATACCACCAGCTTCTCCCTCTACCACTCTTGCTTTTCTAATTGAATCTAGTAAAGTAGTTTTACCATGGTCAACGTGTCCCATGATTGTAATGATAGGTGGTCTTTTTTCTAAGTCTTTTTCCTCATCAACGATTTCAAATTCATCAAATCTTGTGATATCAGTAATGACTTCATCTTCGACCTTAACGCCAAATTCTAATCCTAAAAGTTCGATTGTTTCTCTATCTAAGGTTAAATTTACACTAGCCATCATACCTAACTGCATTAATTTTTTGATTAAAACTGCATTTGAGATTCCGAAACCTAGTGCAACATCACCTACAGTGTTGTCACCCTTAAATATATAAACTTTTTCTTCTTTTGTTTTAATCTCTCTTTTAACTGGAATGTTAGTTTTTCTAACATCTTTTTTTGACATTTTTTTAGCCATTTTACTTCACTCCTTTTATTTGACCAATAGTTCACTAAAGCCTTTGTCGGTAATTCCTACAACTTTGATGTTAAAACCACCAATGGCTTTTGATAACTCCTCACTATTTAGTCGTTCCAATACTTTTGTGTGATACGTATTGGCTTTATCATTTATTTTTTTCTTTGTATTTAACGAAGCATCCGTTGCAAGGATGATTAAATATAATTTTCCTTGTCTTAATGCATGTATCACTTGATCGGTTCCAAGAACTACTTTTTTAGCAGCATACGCTAATCCTAAATTATTTTGATTCATTGGCTAATTCCATCAATTCATCATAGATATTTTTAGGAACTTGTACTTCAAGCTTTTTATCTAATGCTTTATTTTTCATCGCTAATTCAATCACTTCTTTGCTTAAAGTTAAGTACGCACCACGTCCAGGGGCTTTTCCTGTTTTATCAACAGAAACTATGCCTTCTTTAGTAGCTGCAATCCTGATTAATTCTTTTTTATTTTTAACTTCCTTAGTGACGACACACGTTCTTAAAGGTTGTTTTTTTACTTTCATAAAATCACCTTCTGTTTTCTCTTTTTAATAAATAATTCCCTCAGCTTGTGCTTGTGATTCAGATTTTATATCAATACTCCACTCTGAAGCTTGCACCGCAAGTTTAACGTTTTGTCCTAATTTACCAATAGCAAGCGACAATTGATCATCTGGTACAATTGCTAGTGCGCTTTTTTCTTTAGGATTGACTTGAGTTACAGAAACTACTTTAGCTGGTTGAAGAGCGTTTGCAATTAATTCTTGTTCGTTATCGCTCCAGCGGAATAAGTCTATTTTTTCACCACTTAATGCTTTAACGATTTCTCTAATTCTTGTTCCACCTTCACCAACACAAGCTCCAATCGGGTCTACTTTTGGATCATTTGATCTAACACCAATCTTACTTCTGTCACCTGCGTCTCTAGAACTTCCCATAACATCAATGATACCTTCCTTGATTTCTGGAACAAGTTCTTCAAGTAATCTTACAACTAATTTTTTATGTACTCTACTAACAAAGATTTTTGGCCATTTGGTTGTTCCTTGAACTTCTGTTACATAAACTCTAATACGTTCTCCCGGATGAAAATGGTCACTTGAGAGTGCTTCTTTTTTAGGTAAAAGAGTAGTCATTTCTTTTTCTAGTTCTAAACGATAGAAACGATCATCTTCGTCAATGACTTTAGCTGAGATCATTTCACCTTCAAGTGCTTTGAAGTGTTCATAAATCATATCTTTTTGTTTTTTAGTTAACTCTTCATTAAATCTGCTTTTAAAATCTTTAATCGCATATAAATTGAAGTCTTTAGGGTCTACCTTGACTTCTAAGATTTGTCCAGGTTTTACTTTTGATTTGTATTCTTTTGCTTCTTCGACTGTAATTAATGTGTAATCTTTATTGATATCTTGCTCTAGATAGTCCTCATCTAAAACAAAAAATTGTTTGTAGAGTAAGATCTCGTTTTTATCTTCTTTAAATTCTACTCTACAACTTCTAACGTTATGTGCTTTTTTACATCCTGCGATTAGTCCGGCTTCAAAAGCGTCAATAACTTGTTGAACAGTTAAATCACGTTCTTCTGCAACGGCTTCAATTGTGTTAAAAAAATCTTTACTAATCATGTTTTTTCTCCTTAAAATTTTATGGCTTTTCTTATTTGTGAAATTTTGTTATATGGTATTTCTTTTTTTACTTTTTTGCTTTTATCATTTACTTCAATCAACACATTTTCTTCTATGACATCAATGATGGTTCCATGACCTTTATAGTAGTCTGATACAACATATACATAACCTTTAATGTGATCTTTAACTTCTTCTAAATTATCAAGCGGTCTTTCTAAGCCAACGCTTGAAACTTCTAGAAACGCATTTTCTGGTAGTTCTTCATCGATGGCATCTGCTATTTTTTCATGGAGTGGTTCTATTAAATCATGAGACAGGTTGCTTTCATCTAAGAGGACTTCTAAAATTTGAGCGCCAAACTCTTGTTTAAATTTGATGCTATATATTTTATACCCGTATAAAGCGACAATTTCTGTGATGATTTGTTTTATTTTTTCAATATTCATTACGCACCTCAATTAAAATGAGCGAGAATCTCCGTCCCACTCATCATTACATAGTAATTATATCACTATCCTTAGTTCATTTCAACTTTTTTTATTTTCTTTACTCTTTTTTTGCAAACGATTTGCAAAATGCATATTTTATATTGTATAATGATTGCAAATGATTTGCAAGAAGGAGTTTTATCTATGAAAAAAATCTTATTATTAATGGTCTCATTAGCTTCTGTTTTTTTATTATCTAGTTGTCAAAATACGACAAATAGTCAACAAGTTGTTGTCACAATGTTCCCACAATATGATATTGTTAGAAACATTGTGGGTGATAAACTTGATGTTTCTCTTATTACCCCTATTGGAACTGAGGTTCATGGATTTGAACCTACGAGTAAACAACTGATTAACATAAAAAAGAGTAAGCTTTTTATTTTTACTAGTGACGAAATTGATACTTGGGTAACTGCTAGTTTAACTAAGGATATCAATAGTTTAAATCTTTATGAAAGTTTTAGTGATATCACTTATCCAAACACTGATGCTTCAGATTTTTCGCATTATTGGACTGATCCTGTTATTTTCTCACAGTTAATTGATGTTATTTTAGAGCAACTGGTTTTAATTGATGTCGCTAATGAAGCCTTATATATTACAAATGCTCAGGCTTATCAAAATAAAATTTTAACTCTTCATGATGAGATGTCAGCATTTTTAAAGAACCATGATGGTACTGTTTTCTTTGCAGGACATAATTCTATGGTTAATTTTTCTAGTCGTTATCAATTGAACATGGTCACTTTACATGAACATTTTGAGCCGGATGCGGATTTAACCAGCACTCAGTTAACATCATTGGTTGATCGAATCAAAGCTGCTGATATTCACTATTTATTTATTGGAGAGTTGGTTTCTTCTAAAATAGGTGAGTCTATTAAAACCGCTTTAGGAAGCAATTATGATATCACTATTTTAGAACTACACAGTTATCATAACCTAACTTTAGATGATTATAATCATCAGGTAACTTATTATGATTTGATGTTGCGTAACTTTAATCACTTAAAGTTAGCATTAGGAGCCTTACTATGAATAGTTTGGTTTTAAACAATGTATCTTATACTGTTGATCATAAAGAGGTTTTAAAAGATATTACTTTTTCTCTTAAAAAGGGTGAGTTTTTAAATATCGTAGGCCCTAACGGAGGAGGAAAGACTACTTTGGTTGAACTTATCATTGGTTTGGTTAAACCTTCTAGTGGAGATATTATGATTCATAGCCAAAAAATTGGTTATCTACCTCAAGTCATCAGTTCAAAGAGAAATTTCCCGATAACTGTTAAAGAGTTTTTGAAGTTAAACATAGAAGGTCGTAACATAGATGCCTTGCCTTTAATTACAAAATGGTTAGAAAAAATGGATTTAGTTCAATATGTAAACCGTAATTTAAACACTCTTTCAGGAGGTCAACTACAACGTCTTTATTTAATTAGAGCTTTAATTAATAAACCCGATTTGCTAATTTTAGATGAGCCCACTAGTGCTTTAGATCCTTCTTTTAAAAAGTCTTTTCATGCCTTATTAAAAGACTTACAAACCGTTGAAAAAATGACTATCATTAACGTTACTCATCATTTAGATGAAAACTTTTATGATGATAGTCTGACTGTATATATTGACCAAAAAGTCACTTTCTTTGGTCATACAGAACATTATTTAAAGGAGGAACATCATGTTTGATTGGTTGAGTTATTCTTTCATTCAATACGCCTTTATTATTGCTTTACTTATTGGTTTATCCGCAGCGATTTTAAGTCCGTTTTTGGTTTTAGATGAGCAAGCAATGATTGCTGATGGCTTAGCACATGTGAGTTTCACGGGTTTGATTTTAGGCATTCTTACTGGTGGTCAACCTTTGTTTATTAGTATTCCTTTTGTTGTTTTAATGTCTTTGTTAATTAAATATCTTTCTACTCGTAAAAACATTAATGGCGATGCGGCTTTAGGTATAGTTTCAACTTTATCGTTGTCTATTGGTTTAATTATTATTAGTCAGTCCTCTGGTTTTAACCGCTCAATTGAAAGTATGTTGGTTGGCAGTTTATTTACCGTGACTCTTTCAGAAATTATTTTTTCAGCTATTACGTTGGTTTTAATCGTTGTTTTTGTTGTTTTATATTACAAACCGTTGTTAATGATGACACATGATGCTAAATATGCAAAATTTAAAAAAGTTCCTGTTACTTTTCTTTCTTATATTTTATCCATCTTAACTGCTGTCTTAATTTCTATTGGTGTAAGAACGATTGGAACGCTTCTGATTTCATCGTTTGTTATTTTCCCTAGTATTTTAGGTATGCAGTTTAAAAAAGGATTTTTCTATACTTTAATCTCTGGTATGGTGATGTCTGCAGTGACTGTTGTATTGGGTATTAGCTTTGCTCATTTTTTAGAAATTCCTGCAGGTAGCACAATTGTGGTGGTTTATGCTATAATATTATTGATCTTATTGTTGTTTAAAAACATGATTAAAGGTGGTGGTTATCGTGGTTAGAATGACGAAGCAAAGAAAACTTATCTTAGACCTTTTTAAAAAGAGAAAGACTCTTTTGAGTGCTGAAATGATTTATGAGCAACTTGGGAAAGATGTCATGGATTTATCTACTATTTATAGAACTTTAGATTTATTCAGTCAAGAAAATATTCTTGCTAAAAGTTTTATTCAAAACATGAGTTACTACTATTTAAATGATGGTATGCATCATCATTACTTAATTTGTTTAAATTGCCATAAGATGATTCCGATTGAATGTCATTTATTTGACTTAGAACAAAATGTAAACAAAACCCATGAATTTAAAGTTACACATCATGATATGACTTTATATGGGTATTGTAAAGAATGCCAAGAGGTACTTATATGAGAAAAGGTGTTTACCCAGGGTCGTTTGATCCTATTACAATTGGGCATGTTGATATCATTAAGCGTGCTGCTTTATTAGTAGATGAATTGCATGTTTTAGTTGCTGATAATTTATCTAAGAAAAAAACTTTTTCAACTGAAGAACGCATCAATATGCTTAAAGACGTTTTAAAAGATATCCCTAATGTTGTGATTAGTTCTACTACTGATTTGGTGATTCGCTATGCTAAAGAAAATGGGATTTCTTTATTGGTTAGAGGGCTAAGAAATATTCAAGATTATGAAAATGAATATGCTTTATATCAGTTTAATAGAAATTTAGACCCTGAGATAGAAACCATTATTTTATTCCCTACGTCTAAAAATCACTTTGTCTCTTCTTCTGCAATTAAAGAACTTGTCTATCATCATGCTGACATTTCTGCTTATTTGCCAAAGGAAATCATTGCTTTTGTTGAAGAAAGGCTTCATAGAAAAGCTTAAGAAAAAACGAACTTCAAAATGAGTTCGTTTTTTTTTATTTTTTATGGTTAAGTAAGTGATTTTCTTTGAAAAAATCATAAAGCTGATCTGTTTCAATATGTGGTGCAATTAAATCAGCTGCTTTCTTTAATTCTGGGTAGCCTGTATTTTCCATCGCAATCCCGACATCTGCCATTCTAATCATATCGATATCATTGTGTCCATCCCCAATACAAATTAATGTGTATTCCGGGTATTTCTTTTTTATCTCATAGATTGCGTTTGCCTTATTGACGTTAGGATAAACTAAATCAACGCCATCTTGATGCCAAAAATATGGTTTAAATTGTTTTAGTTTTGATACTATGTCAGAAATGTCTTTTCTTTTTTCTTGAAACATCCATATTTGATAGACACGGTTATTTAAATAATAATCCGGATTAACTTCTGGCATAACATTTTGAAATCCTGTCAAAGCTTTTTTGACAGCTTGATCCATTCCAGTAATGATTTCTTGGTCAAAGCCTACCATCCCAATATTGATTTGATGTTCTTTGGCTACTTTTAAAGCTTCTTCTAGATCTTCTTTTTTAATATATGTTTCAGAAATGATTTTTCCTTGTTTATCTATAGTGACTGCCCCATTAACTAAGACTTGGTAATCAAAATAAGGAAGGGTTTCTTTTAAAATCGATACCTTTGAAGGACCACGTCCGGTTGCAAACCCTAAAATGATGTTTGGGTCTTGGTTTAATTCTTCTAATAGTTTTTTAGTTTGAGGCAACATTTGTTTTTGTTTATTGCTTAAAATTGTATTATCTACATCAAAAAAAATTATTTTTTTCATAAAACACCTCATAATAATTATATCATAGATACATCATACTATCATTTTTGGTTTTTTTGTAGTAAAATATACTAATAGTTAATTTCGATTCTAAGGGAGTGAGAATTTTGGCAAAAAATATTTTATTGGAAAAAAATGAGCTAGCCATCTTTGCGTTAGGTGGTTTAGGCGAGGTCGGAAAAAATACTTATGTATATGAAATAGATAATCAGATTTTTATCATTGATGCAGGAATTTTATTTCCTGATGATCATTTGTTAGGTATTGATTATGTTATTCCTGATTATCAATATTTAATTGAAAACCAAGAACGTATCGTTGGTCTTTTTATTACGCACGGTCATGAAGACCATATTGGTGGTATTCCTTATTTATTAAAAAAAGTGAAAATACCACGTATTTACGCATCTGGTATTGCAGTTGATTTAATTGAATATAAATTGATGGAGCATAAGGATATTATCCCTCCAAAAATTGAGGAATATAAAAGTTATTATACTTATACTTTTGGTCAAAACGAAATGTCATTTATTCGTTTAAACCACTCAATTCCTGATATGTTTGGAATTGTTTTTAAAACCAAGGAAGGTATTTTATTTCATACCGGGGATTTTAAAATAGATTATACACCTGTTGGGCTTCCAGCTGAGTATGATAAACTAGCAAAAATAGGTCAAGAAGGAGTTTTATGCTTACTTTCTGACTCTACGAATGCTGAACAAGAAGGATTGATTCAATCTGAGAGTAAAGTTGGAAAATCTATTAATGAGCTCTTTACTCGTATGGATGGCAGAATCATTATTGCTACTTTCGCTTCTAACCTTTATCGTATTCAACAAATTATTGAGGCCTCTGTTTTAACCAACAGAAAAGTTGCTGTCTTTGGACGAAGTATGGAAAGAGCTTTAGAAGCCGGGCAACAAAGTGGTTATATTAAGGCACCCAAAGGTACCATCATTGAAGCAAGTGAAATTAATAAATATCCAGCCAATGAGGTTACCTTATTATGTACAGGATCTCAAGGTGAACCTTTAGCTGCTTTAAGTAGAATTGCTAATGGTACACATAGACAAATTAAAGCGATTAAAGGCGATACAGTTATCTTCTCTTCTTCACCTATTCCAGGTAATCAAGAAGGGGTTAACAAGACCATTAACTTGCTTTTTAAAGCTGATGTTAATGTGATCACACATGGTCCTTTAGCAGATACCCATACCTCTGGTCATGGTAGTCAAAATGATTTAAAATTAATGTTGAGTTTGACTCGTCCAAAGTTTTTTATTCCTATGCACGGTGAACATAGAATGTTAAAACAACATAGTCGATTAGCGATTGAATGTGGTGTTAGACCTGAAAATATTTTGATTTTAGATAATGGCGATGTTGCTGCTTTAACCAATAATTCGATTAGAATGGCTGGTAGAGTTACTGCTGGTGATGTATATATCGATGGTTCTGGTATCGGTGATATTGGTAGTGCCGTTTTAAAAGAACGTAGATCATTAAGTGAAGAGGGTTTATTTTCTGTCATTATTACCATTGATGAAAAAAATAAGAAGGTGGTTAATGCACCTACTGTTATTTCTAGAGGGTTTATCTATATGAAGGGTAATGAGGCTTTAATTCAAGATTTGACTAAAAATGTTGGATTGATTGCGCAAGAACAGTTAAATAGAAAAGATTATGCTGAAAACTATTTAAAACAAGCTGTGATTGATCATTTATCTTCTAAAATTTATGAATTGACTTTAAGAAAACCAATGATTATTCCTATTCTTATGTCTGTTTAAAATATGCTTAAAAAAGAGTTATCGAAAGATAACTCTTTTTTTGTGTTTGGTTTAATTACTAGTTTCTATAACCGCATAATCTCCATCTTCTCTTAGGTATACAACGTTGACTTTATTTGTTACTTTATCTTGATAAATAAAGAAGTTATGTCCAACTAGTTCCATAGCTAAAATGGCTTCTTCAGATGTCATAGGAGTTAGTTCAACTTTTTTATTTTTGACTAACTGAGTCGCAATGATCTCTTTTTCTAATGACTCTATGTCTAAATCTTGATTAAATGCTTGTTTGACACCTTCTTTTTCAAGGTGTTTTTGTAATTTTGTTTTATGTTTTCTAATTTGTGCAGTTAAGGCATCAACACTTCGATCGATTGCAGCGTACATATCTTGTTCGCTAACCTCAGATCTTAAAATAATACTAGGAGCGGGAATCGTGACCTCCACTTTATGATGATCCTTATAAACTTTACAAATGACTGTAACTGACTGGACCACATCTTTCCCAAAAAAATCGATTACTTTTTGTAGTTTTTTCTCTGCGTAGCTTTTGATCGCTTCTGTTGGTACAAATCCATTTTTTCCTATGACTTCAAACTTCATAAATCATCTCTCCTTTATAATTAGTTGTTAATATCATCACATTACCAAAGTTTAGTTTTTCTATTAACTCAATTAAATGTAGATTCATCTTTTCTTCAATCATTAAGATCATATCCTTATCGGATTGTCTTAAATATTGTTTTATGCCTTCTTTTAAGTAAGGCATATGTTCTAATACCTCACAATCTGTTAAGTTGATGATATACATTAAATAATAATCAATTGGAATAACTATGACTTCTTGATAAAGTGGATATTTTTGTCTACAAGTATAACATATTTCTTCTTTGTTAGGAAGAAAAAAGTTTTGAATCGTTATTTTATTTTTAATTCTTGACCCACACATTAAACAATTCATTTCATCACCTATTAAATAATAGGTTGTTATTTTTTATTTACTTTTATATTGTTCAATAATTTTTGGAATGATATGCGCAGGAACTTCTTCGTATCTAACAAATTCTCTTTCAAAAGAACCACTGGCTTGTGTCATTGACTTTAAATCTGTTGCATAATTGATCACTTCTGCTTCAGGGACTTCTGCAGTAATTTCTTGGACATTTCCTAATTGTTCAAATCCAAGAATTCTACCACGTCTTTTATTTAAATCGCCCATGATATCTCCAACAAATTGTTCTTTGACTCTAATTTTAAGTTTTAAAATTGGTTCTAGCAAGGTTGGGTTTAATGAGTCAACGATGTTTCTAAAGGCTAGTCCTGCCGCTAGTTTAAAGGATATCTCATTTGAATCTACTGAGTGATATGAACCATCTAATAGGGTTGCTTTGATATTAACAATTGGGAAGCCTGCTAAAGGTCCTTTTTCAAAAGTTTCAACAATCCCTTTTTCAACAGCTGGGAAATATCCTTTTGGTACAGATCCGCCTACGACTTTTTCTTCAAAAACAAAGGTTTCTTCTGTTGGTGAGAATTCGATGAAGACATGTCCGAATTGACCAGCTCCACCAGATTGTTTCTTATGTTTTCCTTCACCGATTGCTTTTTTCTTAATGGTTTCTTTGTATAATATTTTGGGTTCTGAAACTTCAACTTCTACTTTAAAGATTGATTTTAATCTATCTATAATAAATTGTAGGTGATTGGTTCCATAACCTCCTACTAGTAGTTGGTTGGTTTCTTTGACTCGCTTAACCTCAAAACTTGGGTCTTCTAATTGCAATCTTTGAAGTGATTGTGATAATTTATCTTCATCTGTTTTTTTAAGTGGTGAGATGGCCTGGTAAATCGTCGGTGTTGGTAACATAACATCTTCATAGATTAATATATTTTTAGGATCACTAATGGAATCACCGGTAGTTAATCCATCAATTTTTGTTAGTAATACCATATCTCCTGCATACGCTTTTTCAATCGGAATTAATTCTTTTCCTAAAACAGTTGATAAGTTGACAATTTTAGAGATATTTTCTGTTTTTGGATTGTAGATTTCTTGCCCATTAACTAATGTTCCTGAGTTAATTTTTACCAAGTTCATATTTCCTGCAAATGGATCTACAGTGGTTTTAAAAACAAATCCACTAAATGGTAATTTGCTGTCGGTTTTAACACTCTTTATTTCACCTTTAAGAGTTTTAGCTTCTAACTCTTTAAGTTCATCTGGCGCCGGTAAAAAGTCAATAAGCATATTTAAAGTGGTTTGCACTCCGATGTTTTTTAGAACTGAACCTACGACAATTGGGGTTCATTCTCCATTTAAAACCCTTTTCTTAAACCTTTTTTAATTTCATCATCCGTGATTTCTTCACCAGATAAGTATTTTTCTAATAAGACTTCTGATGTTTCAGCTACACTTTCTAAAATCATGCCGTGTAATGCATTTACTTTGGGACGTTTTTCTTCCCAAATTTCAGCGTCCACACATTCAACACCATTATAGATTCTTGCTTTCATTTCAACAACGTTGACAAAACCTTCAAAATCTTGTTCTCGTCCGATTGGGTAGGTAAATGGTACTGCTTTTTTACCTAATTTTTCTCTGATTTCTTCAAGTAGTCTTTCGTAGTTAATGTTTTCCTTATCCATCTTATTGATGAAAAGAACTGCTGGAATATTTCTTTCTCTAATGGCATGCCAAGCACGTTCTGTACCTACTTCAACGCCTTTGGTAGCGTCAATAAAAATAATAGCACCTTTCACGACGTCTAATGCATAGTTAAATTCCACCAATCTTTCATCATTGCCCGGGACATCTAAAAAATTGAGTTTGTAGTCTTGCCAAGAAATTGGAATTAAACTTGTTTGCATACTGCTTTCGCGAAGGTGCTCTTCAAGTAAATAATCTGATTTAGTTGTCTGTCTTTCGACTTCTCCTTTTTTAGGGATTTTTCCAGAAACAAAGAGCAAACTTTCGGTCATGCTGGTCTTTCCAGAGCCCATATGACCTAGAAGAGCAATGTTTCTGATCTTATCGGTTACAAATTCTCTCATAAATACCTCCTGTGTAATCGTTTTCATCTTACCTTTATTATATCATAAATATATCGAAATGCTATAATAAGATTGGTGATTATATGAAAAAAATTGCGTTGTCATTGATTAGATGGTACCAAGAAAAAATATCAAAACAAACAAATCCTAAATGTAGGCATTCTCCTACTTGTTCTAATTATGGTTTGATTGCTTATAAAAGATTTAATTTTTTTAAGGCTAGTTTTTTTACTTTAAAAAGATTTTTATCTTGTAACCCTTTATTTAAACCTAAATATGACCCTGTCCCTGAGAAAGTTTTTAGTTTGAAAAAAGAGTTTTTAGTTACTTGTCTAACAGAAAATCAATGGACTAAGATGAAACATGAAAAAACAATTGAAATCAAAGAACCTTTTATGTCTATTAATGATTTTTTAAAGAAAACTGCAAGCTATGATCTTATAGAAGAACGATTGGTCATTGTTTGTGTGCTTAAAAATAAGGTTGTGTTTCATGAAATTGATGATACAGAGGGTAATCTATCTTATTTGATTGAACCTTTTGATGGTTCTTTAGTGTATGATACATTGATTTATCAAACAGACGAAAAGGGAAAATATCTTAAAAATAAAGCTTTTAAAAAATATTAAGGTTGATTTAAGTTATAGTTATTATAATAGTGTCATAAGAGGTTGGTCATGTTAGTTTTCTTTTCATTTCAAAATAATACCTATCTTTTTTTACCCTCTTATACATAAAACTTTTTATAGATTGTTTGATCCTCCGAGTCCCCTCTCCTAAGGTGTTAATAATCTATTAAAAAGTTTAAAGACCAGAGTTTTATGCTCTGGTTTTTTTATTCATTAATTTAATAAAAAAAAGCGGATAATTTCCGCTTTTCTTAAAATCCTTTATAAAGTAGTTCCAAATGTTTGCCTATATGTTCTTTTAACATAGTGGCGTATAAATCGCTATACTGAGCCCATAGATGATAGAGTCTATCTTTAAATTTGTATGTTCCATCGTTATTTTTATCGTTTAGTATATAACCATAGGTAATATGAATGAGTTGTCTTGCATCATTGTTTTCAAATAATTTTGGTAACTCTTCATCTGATAGTTGATCAATTGCTGGAATGTTTTCAATATGTGTTGTGACATGATATAGTTTTTTTGCTTGCTCAAAGGTGTCTAGTGCCTTTTGATGTATTTCTCTATATAATGATGGATCTTTTATTGCTACCAAATGAGCGGCCACTAACCAATTGGTTCCTGCTGTTTTAACATGGAAATGTCCCTTTGTTTCCTTACCAATGATTTCAAAAATTGAAAATTTATCTGATCCTGAATGAATGCTGAGTTTATATCCATAATGTTCTGCAATTGCGACGTGTACTTTTAGTTCTTCTTGGAAAATATGGGTGTTTCCGATGTAATCAATACCTTTTTGAAATTCTCCATGAAATCTTGGCGCAATTGTCGTTAAATGTACGCCTTTTTCTGCTAGTTCATTTGCGATGTATAAATGGTGATTGAGTTCGGTTTTTGTGGCTGTTTCATCAATAGATAATTCTAAGTCAACTCCCTGATTACCTTTAAAGAATTGATGATATATGTGGGTTGTATATTCGATGGAGTCTTGATAAATTAAAATGGCTTTTTTTAATTCTAATTCTGTAAAACTTATTTGATGTCCTTGGATGTTAAATGTTTTGTTTAAATATTTCTTTTTATCATTTTCTGTCAGATTTACTTCCTGATCGATTTGTTCTATACTTAAACTTTCTACATCATTTCTAATATGATCGCTTGTATCTAAAGTAATCATTGTAAAACCAGTATCTAATGCATATTTAATGTCTTTTTCTGTTTTTAAATGGTCTCCATCTGCTCCAAATCCTCGTTTGTAGCCCATTTTATAAACTGCTAATGATGCAGCATCTAAAACATCTGAATATGTTCTATTGGTGAGTGTTAATTCTCTCATGGATTGTTGAGCTAACACAGGATATGCATCGTAGGCAAGTAAAGCCTTTAAGTGCCCTTCTCCTGCTAAGCCAAGTCTATCGCCTAACCCAAATGAGCGTTTTTCTCTTAACACCGGTTTGGGTTTCATGTATGGAAATAAGTTTCTTAAAGCATTGATGTTATCATGATCTGTTTGAGCGATCAGATAGTCTAATTGATTAAGTGTTCTTTTTTCCCCTTTAAAATTTTTCATAGAGCTTCCGGTGACGACGATAAGGTCGTTGCCTTCTTCTTTTATGATAAATATATGATCGTCTTTTAATTGATTATAAGATTTTTCATATACACCAAAAGATGCAAATTCTTTTGGATTTGGTAAAGTCTTTAAAAAATCAGTGAGTTTGCTCATATATATAAGCTCCTTTCTTCTACAAAGCATGTGTGTCCGGTCATGCAAACACCGTTTATTATATTATATCACTTATAGAACTTTCTGTGTTTTTTTTACTTTGTTTTTGTAAAATAAAAACCAAGTTAAAAACTTGGTTTAAAGTGTGACTGTTTCTATTTTACTGTTTAGTAGTTCTTCGTCTAATTCATTTTCTGTTTTAGCAACGATTGTAGCAACAACACCTGTTCCAACAACGTTGACCATGGTACGTCCCATATCCACTAATGCATCCACACCAATGACTAAAGCGATACCTTCTAAAGGCAAACCGACAGCGGATAGTGTAACGGTTGCTGCGATTGTAGCAATCCCTGGAACGCCTGCGATACCGATAGATGCGATGGTTGTTGTTAAAATGATGACTAGGTATTGTACGATAGATAATTCTATGCCATAGGCATTAGCTGTAATGACTGCAACCATGGCCGGGAAGATTCCCCCACAAGCATTCATTCCTACGTTAGCACCAATAGGTCCCACAAAGTCTGCAATACTTTCACTAACCCCTACACGTTCTTTTAAACTTCTAACTGTGACAGGAAGTGTTCCGTAACTGCTTTGAGTAGTGAATGCTACCAACATGGCAGGTGCGAATTTTTCTATGAATTTAACTGGTGATATTCTATGCGCTAATAATAATCCCATTTGAACCACAACAAAGTGGACAGCCATGGCTGAGTAGATTAAGATCGCATATAATCCTAACTGCTTTAAGGCGTCTAAATTATTTCTACCTACTGCGTATATGATAAATGAGAACACTGCATATGGTGTTAAAGTTAAGACAAGTTTGGTTACTCTTACAATGATTCTATTAAATGATTCATTAAATTCTAGGAATGGTTTCATTCTTTCTGGTTTTCTTTTGCTTTCAATAATGATCGCAACAGATACAAAAATAGCAAATACTACCACTGGAATAACGACGTTTCCACTCATTGCACTAATGATATTGTTTGGGAAAAATCCTAAGATAACATCTTCAATGTTTTGAACTGGTCTTACGGTGGCATTTCCATCTGTTGGGAATCCTTTACCAATGCCTGTGAAACCAGCAAAGAGTAGTCCTATTATAGTTGCAACTGCTGTAGTTGCTAATAACCAAAAGAGGGTTTTTCCACCGATGCGTTTTAGTTTCGTTGTATCTTCTAATGAGGTGAAACTTTTAATAACAGATGTTAAAACAAGTGGCATAACAACCATTTGGATTAACTTTAAATATAAGCTTCCAATAGGTCTAACTATAACCGTAATGGTTGCTGTGCTAACGTTTCCTGCAGAGTTTCTGATCTCAGTTGTTATCGGTCCAAAATAAAGTCCTGCGATAATTCCTAATATCATTGCTGTTAAAACACGGTATGCGAATTTAACTTTCTTTTTCCCTAAGAAAAATAGTAAACCGATGACTAAAAGTGTCACTATGTATAAAAGTCCTTTTTGCCAGGAATCTATTTTATAATTATCAAACATATTCTTACTCTCCTATAGTATATATATTCACCTTTCTAGGCAATTATCATTATACCATTATGTAAGATTTTATCTTAAAATTAACTCTACTTTTTCCTTTTTGTCATATAATTTGATATATTCTCATGTGCATCGCTGATATATCTATATATGGTAGGAGCATTTTTTGATTAGAAGCAAGTTTTAGTCTTACAGTAAAGTCTCTATTGGGTAAGTTTTTTAAGGCTTCTGTAATTTCTTGGTGATTATTAGGATACAACGTTTTTAGATGTTCTATGAAGTCACCACTACTTTTAAGTTTTTTGCTATGGACAGGAAAAATGATGCTATTTCCGTTGATTTTAAGTTTATTCAAATCCCCTATTTGAATGATTTGGTTAATGATTGGTAAAATGATGTTAAAATCATTGATTTGGTCTTCTTCTGGATAAATGGTTTGGATGATACTTTTTTTGAGTTCTAGTTTGGTCTTATTTTCGACTTCACCTTGGAACCCATAAGAGGTTTCCCCTAATTCTTGAGTTGTTTTATCATAGATGTAAAAATCATCATACGTTTGTTCATCACCGATCATGTTTGAGCGTTGGTTTAAAACTCTTAGATAAATGGTGGTAGTTGATTCATTGATATAATAGACTCTTGGACTAACGGTAGAAAGATATACCGTAAAATCACCTGGAATATGATCAAATGGTTGTTCTGTTTTTTGATAAAATGATTGGTTGGTGAGTTGATTAAGAAATGTTTTCATTTCTGTTTTTTCTTGATTTTCATAACATCCTGTTAAGGTTATTAACGATAAAAATAAAATAGATATAATTGCAATTTTTTTCTTTAACATATTTATTCTCCCCTCATAATATATATATATGTATGTATTAAATGAAAACCTTATTCATAGATAAGGTTTTCTTTTTTTAATTGGTTAAAAGTTTGCTGGTTGGTTTCCAAAATTCATACCAAGCAGGTTTTAATTTGACATGAATTTCATATATGGCATTTCTATGTATTTGATTGACTATGTAATATGAGTTTTGTCCTACTTTTTGGTAATTTATTTCTCCTTGATTTGTTAATGTGTGCGTAGAGTTCCAGGTAGATACAATATCATAATATGTGTGAAAAATCCAGAAGTTTTTACTTCTTGCCTCTCCAATGACCATCGCAAAATGGGCTGTGTTAGCTACATTTAAATTATAATATAACGCAACACTTGGCGCTTCATATTGCATGTATTCAGGTTGGATGACGGTATATTTTTCTGGAAGGAAGTTTTTTAATCCGCTTGAAAACTCCCAAGGCCAAACCCCTAAAAAGGATAAGCCAAAATATTTTTTACCATCTGTTTTAAAATTCATTTTTTCTCTCATAGTGGTTAATCCGGTGTATACATTGTTAATGTTTGTGATATCTTTTACACCACTTAATTTATACGTATACACTAAGTTAATTCCTGCTTGTGGTCCGCAATCTGTCGTAGATTGATAGTGGGTATATACTTGATATTTCCCCGTTTTTTGATTACTTGTCTTTAAATCTTTTGCTACAGATTGTGTAACTTCAAAATTGGTTGTATTTATTTTATCATTTAGTGGTGTAAAAATCTCAGAATTTATTAAAGCTTCACCTGGTAATGTGTGTTGATCGGTTGTTAAACTACTATTTGGTCTATATTGATTTCCTTTTTTATAGTAATAGCCATTTGAAATCATATAGGTTTTTTCCTTAGGGAATATGAGTGGACTTTGATCAACTGTATTAATTTCTATGAGTCTAAAATCTTTAGTTACCGATAAATAACCTACATCAAAGGAAAAAAAGTATCCTAGGTACTGATCATTTTGATCATATAGTTTGGTTGCTGATTCGACTTTTGTCATTTCCCAAGTTTCCTGATAGTAGTTTTGATACTCATTTTTTAAGACTTCGATGTTTTCATTAATGAGTTTGACAATTTCATCTACCTTTACACTTGAGTGAGTTAAGATCGGTAATAAAAGTGATAATAATAATAACATAATGGTTTTCATTTTTTTTTGCCCGTTAAGTCGGGCTCACCTCCTTTGCTTCAATAATAGAAGGTGATCGTTTTTTTTACTTTAAAATAAAAAAAAGGATCTAAGATCCTTTATATTAATTAGTAAGCTCTAGCAAACATAATGGTTTGTTTGGCTTTTTGTTTTGTAATTGGACAAAGTTCTGTTACCAACGGTTCATCAACAATAACTCTTGCCGTAGCGCCTGTTTCTTCTTTGATAAGAAGTTCAGCTTCTTGTCCTGAAATACTCATTTTTACATAGCCACCTTTTTCAATTAATTCTTTAAATTCTTCATAAGTGTGAGCGATATGTGTGTTCTTTTCTAAATGATTCATGGCATTTTGATACATTGCTTCGTGGATTTCTTTTAATACTTGGTCCATATTGTTTTTTACATCGCTTAGTTTAACATTTACTTTCACACGATTGTATCGAGTGAATAAAGTAACTTCACCATTTTCTAGGTCTCTTGGTCCAATTTCAATTCTTACTGGAATACCTTTCATTTCAGATTCACTGAATTTCCATCCTGGTGATTTATCTGAATCATCTAGTGACACTCTATATTGTGTTTTAAGTTCGTTATAAAGGTCTTGTGAGGCTTTTTTAACTTCTTCTCTGTGGGATTGGATTGGAACGATTACAATTTGTTCTGGTGCCAAATATGGAGGTAATACCAATCCTTCATCATCACCGTGAACCATAATTACTGCCCCAATTAATCTAGTAGATACACCCCATGATGTTTGGTGAACTGGTTTTAATTGATTATCTTTATCTTGGAATTCGATGCCAAATGCTTGGGCAAAGCCTGTGCCTAGATAATGAGATGTTCCAGATTGTAATGCTTTACCATCATGCATGAGTGCTTCAATTGAGTAGGTTTCTACTGCTCCTGCAAATTTTTCTTTTTCGGTTTTAATTCCTGTTACAAATGGAATTGCTAGTAAATCTTTTCCTAGGTCTTCATATATATGAAGCATTTGCATGGTTTCTTTTCTAGCTTCTTCTTCACTTGCATGAACGGTATGGCCTTCTTGCCATAAAAATTCCTTACCTCTTAAAAATGGTCTGGTTGTTTTTTCCCATCTAACTACACTACACCATTGATTATAAAGTTTAGGTAAATCTCTATGAGAAGAAATAATTTTAGCGTAATGTTGTGAGAATAAAACCTCAGAGGTTGGTCTGATGATTAATCTTTCTGCTAAATCTTCGTTTCCTGTGGTGGTGATCATTGCTGTTTCTGGCGCAAATCCTTCGATATGATCTTTTTCTTTTTGGAATAATGATTCTGGGATAACCATTGGGAAGTAAACGTTGTGATGATTGGTTTCTTTAAATCTCTTATTCAAATAATCTTGCATGTTTTCCCATAGTGCATATCCATATGGTCTATAGATAATAAATCCTTTAACATCAGAGTATTCCATTAGTTCTGCTTTTTGGCATAAATCCGTATACCATTGTGCAAAATCTTCTTCTCTGGATGTAATAGATTCTACTAGTTTTTTCTTATCATTTTTACTCATTTTTTCACCTAATTTTTAATCTTCTTTTAATATTGTCTCATCGTCTATAAACTCAATGAGTCTTTCTTTATATAAGTAACCTAAGGCTCTTTTAAATGCTTTTCTACTTAGGTTAAAAACTTCTTGAATAACTTCTGAGTTAGTATCTGCTGTGTAAGGCATTTTATTGTTATGATTTCTTAAATATTCTAAAATCATTTCTGCATCATCATATCTAACGACTTCTTTATTGGCAATTAAACTACCTTCATAACCAATAGGGCTTTGGTAGCTAATTTTAAAATTAACCGCTTCGCCTAAGCGATATTTTTTTCTTAACTGGCTGTTTCTAATTAAAACGGTATTCCCAGTTTGAGTGACGACAAAAATACCTACTTGTCCTAAGACTTGAACATAGCCAAGGACTTCATCATGAAGTTGATATTCATTTTCTTTTTTGGGCAATTCATCAAACATTACTGGTTTGGCTAACATTTTATTTTTGATACGTAATTCCACATATAATTGATCGCCTACTTGTGGCCATAAATTTTCGTTTAGTGGTAAATCATCTTTTGAAAATAAAACATCTTTTGAAATGCCTAAATCTAAAAAAACGCCTAAATTTTTATTAACATCCACAACTTCTAAAAAGCCTGGATTTTCTATTGTAATTTTAGGTGTTTTAAGTGTTCCTGCTAGTCTACCTTTATTATCGATATATAAAAAGGTTGGCACAACCATATCTGGTTCTAATGCTTGGTTATCTGATTCATTAACGTGAAGAAAAACTTCTTCATCGTGTTCGTTTTTTAAAACAAAAGCGATGTCTGTTTTTCTAACAACTGTTAATTGATTGATATCTCCTACTTTTAAAGTCATAAAATCACCTGATACATTAAATCATTTCTAAATAATTAATTAATGCATCGTATCTTTCTAATATTATTTTTGATAAATATCCGCTAAATGCGTCTAAATTTTTTTCTTCTTTAAAAACATCTATCGATGTTTTGTATAAAATAGATTCTTTTTTGGGGATAGTGATGGGGATGTATCCATCAAGTAATAAATAGTAATTCATCACTAGTCTGGCTATTTTTTGGTTTCCTTCTAAAAAGGGATGTATTTTAGAAATGCTTGCATGAGCAAATGCAGCTTTTTGAACGGTTGTTCCTTTAAAACGTTCTATGTCAAAGAAATATTTTTTCATTCTATCATAGACTTTAATATAGTTAGGTGGTTGATGTCTTGAGTTTTCTAGTTGAATATTAACCCCTCTATAACTGCCGCCTGAACTGATGCCCTTTAATAACATATCATGTAGATCTTTTAAGATTTCTTCTGTTAATTTGCGTCTTTGAATTACTAACTTTTCAATCCATTGATAGGCTTTAGCTAAATTAATGATTTCTTTTTGCTCGCGTTCACTATACTTAGAGACGATGATTTCCTTTTTTATTAGATTTTCTACTTCTTCTTTACTCATTTGGGATGTTTTTTCTAAGTTAATTGAGTCATATACAAAATCTACTAAAAACTGAAATTCAATGTTTGAACATTTATCAGAATCACTGTTTGCTCTAAGTTCGTTATAGTGTAGCCTTTCTACTTCTAATAAATCTTTTTCCATAAATTAGATCACTCCCACTCCATATATTGTATTATATCATATTAAAACTATTATATTGAGCCTTATTATTAAAAAAAGGATAAGCAATTATAGAAATGCTTATCCTTGGTTAAATCTTTTTAAAAATGCTTTTGTTCTTTCATTTTTAGGGTTTTCAAATAGTTCTTTTGGTGTACCTTCTTCTAAAATAATGCCTTCTGACATAAAAACAATTCTATCAGATATTTCTTTTGCAAAAGCCATTTCATGCGTCACAATGACCATGGTCATTCCTTCTTTGGCTAAAGTTTTAATGGCTGTTAGAACTTCTCCTACTGTTTCTGGATCAAGGGCACTGGTTGGTTCATCAAATAGCATGACGGTTGGGTCCATACATAATGATCTTGCAATAGCAACTCTTTGTTTTTGACCACCAGATAAGGTTTTAACATCTTGCATGATATAGTCTTGCATCCCCACTTTAGTTAGTTCTTCTAAAGCTTTTTGATGAGAGGTGTCTTTATCTTTTTTTAAAACTTTGATTTGTGAAAGCATGCAGTTTTCTAAAACATTTTTATTGTTAAAAAGGTTAAAACTTTGGAAGACCATACCAATTTCTGTTCTTAGTTTATTGATGTTTGCTTTTTTATCTAAGATGTTTTGGTTTTGGTAATAAATTTCTCCTTTATCTGGATATTCTAATAAGTTTAAGCAGCGAAGCAAGGTTGATTTTCCGCTCCCGCTTGAACCTATAATAGTGACAATTTCACCTGGATTAACATGAAAATTAATGTCTTTTAAAACAATATTTTCTCCAAATTGTTTCCCTAAATTTTTTACTGTAATGATTGGTTGCATGGTGTCCTCCTTAATTAGAACTTGGTAGAGCTAAAGATGGAAGGTTTAATCTTTTTTCTACTCGTCTTAAAATAGCAGATACTGTTGATGTTAAGAATAAATATATGAGTGCTGCGATGATAAATGGTGGGAAAAATTCTATATATTTTCCTTGTACAATTTCAGCTACTCTAAAGATATCTTCTACCATGATTACACTTAAAACTGCCGTGTCTTTGATGTTGATAACAAACTCATTTCCAATTGCTGCCATCGAATTTTTAATGGCTTGCGGATAGATTACAAATAGCATGGTTTGAACTGAATTTAATCCTAAAGACATCGCGCCTTCTGTTTGTCCTTTATCAATAGATTCAATCCCACCTCTTAGGACTTCTGTTAAGTATGCGGTGGTGTTGATGGTAACTGTTACTAATCCCGCAATAAGGTAATCCCAATTTAAAACGCCTCTGACACCCCAAAATAAGATCATAGCTTGGACCATCATTGGTGTTCCTCTAATAATCGTGACATATAATTTGATGATTTTTCTGACTAAGTGTTTAAAAAATCTTTTGATTGTGCTATCTGTTGGGTTTATTTTGATGGTAACTAATGCACTAAAGAGTAGGGCAATGAGTAATCCCATAACCGTTCCGATTAAAGATAAATATAATGTGGTTCTTATGCCTTCTGTAAACTTAGAACCATATTCTGTTAGAATGTCTCCATACATGTTTCCATTTAAAATATTTCCTAGAAATTTAAAGATGCCATTGAAGATAACCCCAATAGAATAATCATAAATCGTTGGAAAAGAAAAGACAATGAAAAGGAAGATAACCAATAAAATGATGGTTTTTATTTTTTTCCATAGTGGATGTTCTTCTTCATATTTTTTAAACGGTTTCCTTAGAGTTTTAGTGAAGATCAAACCAATTGTATCATCTAGAATGATTGATAGTATTTCATATAAAGTGATAAAGACAAGCGCAAAGGCTTGTCCAATATATGAAAATACTTTTTTAATTGGTTGGGTTATTTTATTAACTAATTCCATATATATTCACTCTTTTTTAATTAGCTGCGCGAGAAACTGCTTCTTCCATCCAAAGATTTCTTGTTTCTTGGGTGATGGTTGCTAAAATTTCATTGATTCTTTGTTGTAACTCTGTGTCTACTTTTCTATGACCAATTGCTAACTCTCTATCTTCATCGTTGACATTAAAAATGTTTTCTGTTGTATCTAAGACGATTTTAAGTTTGTTGTTTGCTTCAACCATACCTAAAGCAACTGGTTTTTCTACGACTGTAAAATCAGCGTTTCCTGAAGTAATGTCTTGTGATATCAGTGGGACGGTATCTCTTACTGGTAAGGATACTGAGCCATGATTTGTTTTCACATAATCTACTAATTCAGCATAAATTGTTCCTATTTGTCCTACTCCTTTGGCCCCTTTTAATTGACTTAGGTTATTAATATCAGCATATGCGCCTTCTTTTGATACGACAACAACGTGATTTGACATGTAGTAAACATCTGTGAAGCTAATGGTTTTTTGTCTTTCTGCTGTAGGGCTCATTCCTGCAATGATTAAATCTATTTCTCCTGTTTTTAAAGCAGAGCCTAATGATCCCCAAGGAATAGCTTTGATTTTTAATTCTAAACCTAATTGTTTAGCAATTTCCTTTGCAATTTCAACATCATATCCTGCCACATATGAACCTGTACTTCCTTCTAGTGGATAGTTGTACTCAGTTGGACTTGTTTCCATCCAGTTAAATGGTGGGTAATCTGCTTCCATTCCTACTGTGATGTAACCTTGTTCAAAGTTAAATTCTTTTTCTGTGTTGCCACAAGCAACCAGGGTGATGCTAATTAGTACGATGACTAATGTTGTAATGATTTTCTTCATTCTCTCTTCCTCTTTTCTTTTTTTAATAAAAAAAAGCATCCGAGAGGACACTTTATAAAATCAATAGAAAACTGTATGTTGCTTTCTGATTTTGCAAGCGCCTCTACCTATGGTAGGAGTGTTATAAGTATTTCTTATAACCCCATATAAGTCTATTGTCATAAACTTATATTCGGCGATGGTTGCCTTTCCTATACTTCTTTGCCTACCGGCTCCATATAGTACTCATCTACATCGCATCCTCATGCTATTCTTTTTTTCACTGCATACATTGTAGTATATTAAAGTTGTTTTGTCAAACTTTTTGTTTTTTTAACAAAAAAGAGGTTAGATTAACCTCTTTGTTTGTTTGTTGCGAAATTCAAATTATCGTTTAACAACGTTTGTAGCTTGTACGCCACGGTCGCCGTCTTTAACATCAAATTCTACTTGGTCGCCTTCTTGTAATGTTTTGAATCCTTCAGTTTGAATTGCGCTGAAGTGAACAAATACATCTTGTCCTTCTGATGAAGTAATGAATCCATATCCCTTACTTGCATCGAACCATTTTACTGTTCCAGTCATTCGAGTACTCCTTTTTTAAATCTTGGCTTATTTAAGCCTACATTTATTATACGCTATATTCTTTAAAAACTCAATGTTTTTTAAAATTATGTTATTAAAAAGAGTTTTTGTTTGTTTATTAGTAGTTGATTTTAATTTTTCTTGTGCTATAATTATTTTGGTAATGATTGGCCCCCATAGTTTAGTGGCAAAACGCAGCAATGGTAATGCTGAAATACAAGTTCGATTCTCGTTGGGGGCACCATTATTTTATATGATGTGTATTAGAATACGGTCAGTTATTTATTAAGAGACAATGGTTGTCTCTTTTTTTTATGAAATATTTTGTTTTAGTTTTTTATTAGTGGTTCTTCTTCAATACTCTTAAGCTTAAGTGGTTTTAATATCCATCCTGTTTTGTGATAATCATATGGTCTTTGTTTGTAATCATCTGCTTTGGATTGATTGGTTAAATACTTGGTTCTTTGTTCCCAGAACAGATAGGTTTTTTCTTCTTTAGGGTTTTTCTTTATTTGATCTAATTTATTTTGAAGTTCTATGTATGCTTCATTTTCATTGTAGACATAATAAAAATATAGAAGTTGTTGTGCTAAGGTATAGTGCTCTATTTTTTGTAGGTTTAAGTTTCTGTAGGTGTATTTTAGTTTTTCATTGATGGCATAAGAACCTATTGCTTGATCAAATATGATTTTATCCAAATAATGTGAAATAAAAGTTTGGCCTTCTATTGAGTGAACTTCTGTGCTTTTTTCTAGTTCATTGATGATTTTTTTCCATAAGAAAGTTTCGTTTTCTGCTTGATAATCACTCGTATCTCCACCAGAAAGGATATACATTAAGGCAAACTTTGAATTCTTTTTTAATCTATCGGTTGCTACAAAGTCACCGTATAACCCATTAGCTGACACTTTTGATGCTGCCCAAATAAGAAACGTAATAAGAAGGATAAAGATCATAAAGTATAGACTTAATGCTGACATGATCGGATTTTTAATCGCCCAAAATAAAATGAAGGATATGATAGAAAATCCTGCCAATCCTAAACTAAACAACGGTCCTGCTTGAATTGCTTTACTCATGCTTTTTATTGTTTTATCATATGTCTCTTCTTGTTCTATTAAAGGTAGATTAGGCATCACTAGTCCACCAACGAGTTTTAATAAGTTAGGGTATATTGCAAATCTCCATCCTTTTTCATGTTTTACAAAAGTGAAACATAAAACATAGAGTGCTCTAATTTTAATGCCTTCTTTAAGCAAGACAATTAGGTGTCCCATTTCATGTACTAAAATGGAGATAAATAGTGTCATCATAAAAATAATAATGACTATATACCATTTAATGAGTTTTAACCCTTCAATTAAAACTGATAAGAATTGATGGTAAGATAATACACCAATTAGTACCCCTATTATGAACATGATTAATATATATATCAGTGGCTTATTCTTTTTCATCTTATGCCTCATTCTTTATTTTTTAACCTTATTATGATTATATCTAAATTTCTGCTACTTGTCCAACAAGGGTTGTTAATATTTTTGTTTTTTTTTATGATAAAGGCTTGACAAAGTTATTGTTTTTTTGTTATTATGATTAAGCATGTTGAGTGTGGGCGTCGTATAATGGTTATTACAAGGCCTTGCCAAGGCTTAAATGGCGGTTCGATCCCGCTCGCCCGCTCCATTAGTTATTTAAACCCTATTGTTTAGGGTTTTTTTATTGTATTTTTTTACAAAAAAACAGACCGAAGTCTGTTTATACATCAAAATTTTGATGAAAGATAGTTTTTTCTGTTAAAAAGATTTTAAGTTCTTCTAAAAATTGGTAGAGAACAGCTCTTGTAATGAACTCATTTCTACTCTTAGGTAGTGCTCTTGTTTCTAGTTCTTGATGATATTTTTCTAACTTAATCAGATGTTCTACTGCTTTATTGCTTGATCCAATATCATAGCATAAATCTTTTACGTAAGCCGCAATCTCATCTATGATTGGTTCGCTTGATTTCATTCTTATGGTTAAATCATACATTCTATTTAAAGCTTCTAGTTGTCTTTTTCTCATATGTAAATATTCTGCATATCGGTAGTTTTTCTTTAACACTTGATCTTTTCTTAATAAATCTGCTTCAATGATCAATGGGTCTAAAATAGCTACTATTTTGTTATAGTGTTCTTTATAGATAGGATATCCTGCAATATCTTTTAGGACTAACGATAACATGAAGGTGTGTTCTTGTATGTATTGATCGATTAAAGCCATGTTTTTATCTAATTTTTTTAAATTGTAGTTTGGGTATAATAGGTTGATACTTAAGGCGATAACTAAAGCAAGTAAGAAAATATATACTTCATTTAATAAAAGTGCAGAATCAAAATGGCCTAGGGGCCAAATATGATTGATTAAGACCAAACTGACAACAATCCCTTCAGAAATGTTTAAAACCCAGGAAACTACGATAAATATCACCATAAAGACTAAGTAGACGCTTAGATTGTAACCAATCATATAGAAAAGCAAGGTTGATAACCCCAATGCTAAGGCAACGTCTTTTAAACGATTAAAAGCAACCTTTATGGTGTCTTTTTTTGTATAGTTGATCGATAAAACTGCGATAACTCCGGATGTTTGCCAGTATTGTAATTTTAAGAAGTAGGCAATCAAGGTAGTTAAAATCCCTGCTAAGACCATTTGAATGGATAAATGTATTCTTCTTTCCATGTCATTTACTCCTCTTATTCTTTTTAATGAATTGATTAAATTCTTCTGCATACTTTTTAACATATTGAGCATCAAATGGTTTTTCTTTTTTTATCACCATTTCTTGTAGCGCTAGTAATTGATTATTAATGATTTCCTTTAGTGCTTCATCATAATTCATGCGCTCAGCGTGATGAGCATACTCCTTTTCATCTAAAACTAACATCGTTCCGTCTGGAAAAACTTTTAAATCTAAATCATAATCAATGTACTTAAGTGCTTCTCCGTCATATAAGACAGGACTGGAGAGATTACAATAATAATAGATACCGTCTTTTTTTAACATTGCAATGACATTAAACCACTTTTCTGCATAAAAAAAACAGATTGCGGGTTCTTTGGTATACCATTTTCTACCGTTGTGTTCAATAACTTTTGTGTTTTTATTACCAGTCACTATCATTTTTTCATCAAAATCTAAAATGACTGCGGTTTCCCAAACTCTGTGTAAAGACTGATCATGTTTATAGCTATGAATTTGGGTTTTTTTGCCTTTATTTAAGCTCATTTCCATCACCTCAGTGTTTATATAATTATATCATGGTTCTAGTTTTTTTTATAGTCCAATTAGAAAATTATAAAAGGCAAGGTTAAGCGCTTTTAAACAAAAAAAGAACTTCAATTGAAGTTCTTATTTATCATTTTGGTGGGTAAGAAGGGATTTGAACCCTCACGGATATTAATCCACTACCACCTCAAGGTAGCGTGTCTGCCATTCCACCACTCACCCAAAAGACCCTCCAAAAGAGGGTCGTTTCTTTTGATTAATCTTATTCTAATTTTATTCTACAGCGATGATGTATGAATAAATATCTTGTTTTCCGTCAACTGTTTCAATATCAATATCTGGATTTTTATCAGCAATTTCTGAAGTGATTTTTTCTATTTCACTCTTATCTACATCTTGACCATAGAAGATAGTAACGATTTCACTATTTTCATCAATCATATCATTGATCAAGGTCATAACAGATGTTGTTCTAGATTTATCTGCAACAATAATTTTACCTTTTGAAATACCAATATAATCACTTACGTTGATCTTAACACCATTCATTTCAGTGTCCCTAACAGCGTATGTTACTTCCCCGTATTTCATGCTCATTGAAACATCCATCATAGCATCTACGTTTTCATCTAATTCAACGGTTGGATCAAAGGCCATTAATGAAGCATACCCTTGTGCAACACTCTTAGTTTTTAAAACTCTTATGTTATTTTCTGGACATAAATCTAATGTTTGTTCAGCAGCTAAAATAATATTTGAGTTATTCGGTAAAATAATAACATTTTCAGCATTTAATGATTTAACAGCCTTAACAAAGTCTTCTGTTGAAGGATTCATTGTTTGTCCGCCATCAATAATATGATTAACGCCTAGTTCTTTTAATGTATTTTGAATACCTTCGCCAGATGCAACTGCAATGATTGCATATTTTGAAACAGGTTCTTTGGCATTTGCATGCTCAACACCCATGATTGAACTATGTTGTGATCTCATATTTTCAATTTTTACGGTTTTTAACTCTCCGTATTTTTGTCCTAATGTTAATGCAACACCAGGTTGGTTTGTATGTACGTGTATTTTTAGTAACTCTTCATCAGTTACCGCAACCAATGAGTCTCCCATTTGACTTAATGGAATTCTTACTTGGTCTAATTCAAATTCATCTTTATTAAATAGCTCAACGATAAATTCTGTACAATATCCGTATTTGATATCTACATCACCTAATGCATGAGCGCCTTCATAATCAAATTGTGGTTGCATAATGTTTGTTACAATATCTTCAGCAGTTAACATCGTTCCTTCAAGAGCCATTAACATACCTTCAACAATTTTAACAAATCCAGCTCCACCACTGTCTACTACGCCGGCTTCTTTTAAAACAGGTAGTAATTCTGGTGTTTTAATTAAAGTTTCTTTAGCTTGTTCTAAGTAAACTCTTAAAACATCTTCAATTGACTTTAAATTCGCTTGTTCTTTTAATACTTTTTCAGCAGATTCTCTAACTACTGTAAGAATCGTTCCTTCAACTGGATCCATCACAGCTCTATATGCCATTTGGTATCCACCAACTAATGATTGAATGAATTCTTTAGTATCCACTGAACCATTATCTATTTTACTTAATTCTGAATATACTCCTCTAAAAAACTGTGAAAGGATAACTCCAGAGTTTCCTCTAGCTCCCATTAAAAGTCCTCTAGATAATATTTTTGATACATCTACAATAGATTCTGAAGCAGTTGAATTAAATTCTTTAACTCCAGCCATCATTGTCATTTGCATGTTTGTTCCTGTATCACCATCTGGTACAGGGAATACGTTTAGGTGGTCAATCTCTTTATGATTGTTTTTTAAATTGATTGCCCCATTAGTTACCATTTTTTTAAATAAGTCTCCACTTACTTTTTTATTTGACATTTCAAATTTCCTCCCAAATTTATATCTATTTCAATATAAATTTATTTGATTTTAAGTTATTGATATAAAACCATTTAAGACAATTTCTTTATAAGTATATCACTTTTGTTTTCTTTTTTCAATATTATAAGTATTCTTAAAACTTAAAAGAGCATGTTTTTACATTTATATTATATCATAATTATGTTTTTTCAATCATTTTTCATTTTTCTTTGTCGTTTCTAACTTTTATTATTTCTTTTTTGAAGTTTTATTTGCTTTTTAGTTAAATATGTGATAAATTATATATTGTTATTGTCTATAAAGGAGTGATACTATGGCTAAATGTTTTGTAACCGGAAAAACAACTAAATTTGGGAACAGTCGCAGCCACGCATTAAATGCAAACCGCCGCACTTGGAAACCTAATTTACAAACTGTTAGAGTCATTGATGAAAACGGTCAAGTTCAAAAAGTAAAAATCTCTGCTAGAGCTTTAAAAAAATTAAAGTTAGATAGAGCATAAAAAAAGGCATTGCCTTTTTTTTATGCCTTTTTTGTCATAAACGTAATGACTTTACCTTCATTTACTATGATTTTACCTCTGCTTAAGTCAAGTTCATTGCTGATGCCCACAACATCCCCAAAACGTAATATATGCTCTTTTAAAGGGTATTTAAATCCTTCAAGGGTTATTTTAGCTTGTGGATATCCAAAGAGGGAAATATAACCTTTAAATGCAAGCACATGCTCCCCTTTTTCTAACATCTTGATTCTAGTTTGGTCGTTTTTTATTTCCAAATTAGGAAACTTGTTCAATAAATATGTATTGGCGTAAAAGTGTTCTACTCTTAAACCATTGATGCCTCCTATCAAATAAACATAGTCAGGATTTAATTCATAGGCTTTACTTAGCGCCACTTCAGTATCAGTCTCATCTTTTTCTTTTTTCAATTGATACGTCTTTATGTTTTTTAATACTTCTAAAGATGATATAGAATCAAAATCACCAACAGCAAGATCTATTTTTATGTCTTGTTCAATTAATGAATCAACGGCTGAATCAACACCAATGACGTAACTATTTTTGGTAATTAATTTAGTTAGGTCAAAATTAATAGGTGGAGCCACCACATAAACTATTTTAAGCATTGTAATGTTTTGATTCCTTCCTGACGATTTTCCTTATTAAATAAATAACTACCGGCTACTAATATCGTGGCTCCAGCATCTTTACACTGTTTTCCTGTTAGATCATTGATGCCACCATCGACTTCTATTTCATAATGATATCCTTTAAGTGTTTTTAGTTCTTTAAAATATTTGATTTTATCAAGTGCTGTTGGCATAAAGCCTTGCCCGCCAAAGCCCGGTTCAACACTCATCACTAAGACTAAATCAACTGTATCTAAATAAGGTTCAATGAGGCTTACATCTGTCTTTGGTTTTATACTAATACCTGCCTTTAAACCAAGGTTTTTAATCGTTTTTAGCGCTTTTTCAAAGTCTTTACTTTCATAGTGAACGGTAATGAATTCAGTTGTCTTAAAGTTGAATTTTTCAATCCAATGCATCGGTTCTGAAACCATCAAATGGATATCTAATGGCACGGTAGTAACTTGACTAATTTTTTGAGTGATGGCTGGTCCAAAAGATATATTTGGGACAAAATGGCCATCCATAATATCAATATGGATATAGTCTGCAGAATCAATGGATGCTATTTCTTTTTTTAATTGAGTAAAATCTGCTGTTAAAACTGATGGAGCTATTTTCATACAAACACCTCTTCTTTTCATATGTCTATTTTATCATATCATGACCATTAAATACAAAAAAGGCGAATAGTTTATGTTCGCCTTTTTTAGATTTAGTATTTATCTTTTTGATTTTTAATCTCTTCATAAAAAGAGACGTAATTTTCATATCTTTCTTGAGGTATTTTATGTTCTAAAACTGCTTTTTTTACTGCACATTGTGGTTCATTGATATGAACACATGTACTGAATTTACAGTTTTCTGCATACTTTTCAAAATCTTTATAACAATGTCTGACATCTTCAGGATAAAAGAAGGTTAGTTCAAGTTTTGAAAAACCTGGTGTATCTGCGATGTATCCTTGGTTAAATTCATAAAGTTCTGAGTGTCTAGTTGTGTGTTTTCCTCTACCTAAACTGTGTGATATTTCTTGTGTTCTTAAATTTAATTCAGGAACTAAAGCATTCATTAATGTAGATTTACCAACCCCTGTTTGGCCAGCCAAAATGGTTAGTTTGTCTTTAAAGATATGAGTTAACACGTCAAACCCGATACGTTGTTTACTGTTTACATAATAGACTGGGTATAACGTTTCATAGTATTGAAGTTTTTCTTTTAAAATAACAAGTTCTCTTGGATCTATTAAATCAATTTTTGAAACAACGATAACAACATTCATTTTATTTTGTTCTAAGATGACTAAAAACTTGTCTAATAAATTGAAATTAAAATCTGGTTTTACAGCTGAGAACAACAGTAAAACTTGATCAATGTTCGCTACATCAGGTCTGCTAAGTTCATTGTTTCTAGGCAGGATTTCTGTAATCATTTGTTTACCATCTACGGTTTCATAATATACATAATCTCCAACTTTTGGTTTGATTTGAGCTATTTTTATGTCTAACTTAGTTCTTTTGGTTAACTGTTTTTGAAAAGTATGAGATTCATCTAATCTCACTGCTCTAAGTTTTCCGCGTGCAGTAGCAGGAAAAACTTCTTTTGTTTCCATATCTTTAATGGTATACTGTCCAGCAATTAGTTTGGTTATAAAGGCTTTTTTCAAATTTCCCTCCTATAAATGTTGGCTTCTTAATTGCCCACAAGCTGCATCAATATCATGACCTTGTTCTCTTCTTAAGGTTGTTTGGATGCCTTTGTCTTTTAATGTTTTATAAAAGGCTTTTCTTCTGTCTAATGTTGATCTAATATACGGAGCTTCTTTTACCTCATTATACGGTATGAGGTTTACATAGACGTTCATTCCTCTTAATAATTGTGCCAATTCTAATGCTTGTTCTGGTGAATCATTGACTTCATTAATTAAGATATATTCTATGGTTACTCTTCTATTAGTTACTGAAATATAATACTTGATAGCCTCAATGAGTTCTTCAATTGGAAATCTTTTATTAATTTGCATTAAACTTGATCTTACCTCGTTGTTAGGTGCATGAAGACTTAGTGCTAGGTTATATTGAATGCCTAAATGGGCAAAATCTTTGATTCTAGGAATTAATCCACTGGTTGATACTGTTATGTGTCTTGCTCCAATTGCAAGTCCTTTAGGGTGATTGATGATGCTTAAAAAGTCAACGAGATTTTTATAGTTATCAAAAGGTTCACCAATGCCCATAACAACAACAGATGAGATTCTTTCTTTTGACATTTTCTCAGCTTTGACAATTTGAGAAACGATTTCACCTGCGGTTAAATCTCTTTTCTTTTTTAAAACTCCAGATGCACAAAAACTGCATCCGATGTTACAACCCACTTGTGTTGTTACACAGACGCTTCTTCCGTAGTCGTGGTTCATTAAAACGGTCTCGATTAAATGATTGTCGTGAAGACCAAATAAATATTTAATGGTCCCATCAACACTTTTGTTTGAAATGACTTCTTCTAATGAATCAAAGGTAAAATTGTTTTTAAGTAATTCAATGATGTCCTTTGGTAGGTTTTTCATTTCATCAAAACTATCTACCTTATGTCGGTAAATCCATTCCCAAATTTGGGTTGTTCTATATTTTTTTATATCATGATCTAATAAAAATTGTTCTAAATCTTCATAGGTTATTCCATAGATATGCATTTTCTCACTTCTCTTCCACCTGCTATTATACTATATTTTGATTATTGCTGCATCTAAAAACGTTAAAATGTGGGAAATTCTTTCTTTGCCCTTTTAAAAAAGCATGCCCTTATTTTAGGTCATGCTTTTTATCTTTTAGTCTCTTATTTCTGCTTTAAAGGTGAACTCTAATCTATTTCTTACGCTTTTCATAATTTTATCAACATCTTCTTTTTCAAGTGTTTTTTGTGGATCATTAAACGTTAAACTAAAAGCTAATGAATGTTTGCCTTCTTGCACGTGTGTCCCTTGATATAAATCAAACATTTCATAGTTGGTTAAGTATTTTCTAGTCGTTTGTTTAATTAGGGCAATGATATCAGAGACTGGATAAGTTTTATCGACGATAAAGGCAATATCTCTTGTAATAGACGGATATTTACTGAAAAGTTGATAGGTGTGTTCTTGTTTGTTTTTAAGGATTTCTTCTAAATTTAGTTCTAATACATATGATTTATTTATATCGTATTTTCTCTCTAAGTTAGGGTGTGTTTGTCCGATAACACCTACGATTTGATTTTGATAAATTAAGTTTGCTTGTATCCCCGGGTGCAGTTGAGAATGTTCTTCTGTTTTTACGTAGTCTAATTGAATACCTAATTGGTTAGTTACTTTTTCTAATAAACCTTTTAAAAGGAAAAAATCTGATGCTACATCTTTTTTAATCCATGAAGCATTGATGTATTTTCCGCTAAGCCCAATAGATAATGTTAAATTTTCGGTTTCTTTGGTGTAGGTTTTTCCTATTTCAAAAAAGGCATTGTTTTCATTTTGTCTGGTTTGATTATAACTAATTGTTTCTATAAGGCCCACTAATAGACTTTGTCTTAAAATATTTCGGTTGGCAGAAAGTGGCATCATTAAAGTAATAGGGTTTTGATCGTTTTTAAATAGGTTTAATTCTTCTTCTGATATTAAACTGTAAGTAATGATTTCATTTAACCCTAGGTCTGCTAGCAAGTGTCTTAAGTTTCTCACTTTTCTTTGACGAGAAGAAAGTTTTCCTTGTCCAGCGATGCTAAGTTTAGTAACTGGGATGTTATCAAAGCCGTGAACACGAATAATTTCTTCAACAATATCTGCTAGTTCAAATATATCGTATCTATTTTCAGGTGCAGATACTTTAAATGATTCTTTATTTTGTTCAACTTGATATCTTAATCTTTCTAAGTAATTTTTAACTTCTTTAGCTGTTAAACTTAAACCGCTTTTTTGATTAATTTCATGAAGTTCAAATGAAATAGTTTCTGTTTTGTGTTGGTTTTCTTTATGAATTAAAACACCTTTTCTTACTTTTGCATTGGCTAATTCTATCAATAATTCTGATGCTCTATTAAGACCTTCTATGACCAATGACTGGTCAATTCCGCGTTCAAATCTTAAAGATGAATCGCTTTTTAAATTTAATCTTTTACTCGTTTTTGCAATGGTTTGTGGATTAAAGTATGCAGCTTCTAAAATAACTTCTTTGGTTTCGTTTGTAATACTTGTGTTAAGTAATCCCATAACTCCTGCGATAGCGATAACTTCTTTGTTGTTGGTAATAACTAAATCCGTGTTTTCTAAAGTTCTTTTTTCCTCATCTAAAGTAATAACTGTTTCATTTTCTTTTGCATATCTAACATGAATATGGTTGGTTTCTACTTTTTTTGCATCAAACATATGTAGCGGTGTGCCATATTCAATGAGAACATAGTTACTAATATCTACAACGTTGTTAATTGGTCTAATATCTGCCGCAAGTAAGGTGTTTTTTAGCCATAGTGGCGATTCTTTTACCTCGATATCATCAAAATATCTGGCATTATATTCAAAACAGTCTTTTGCTTCGCTTGTAATTTTAAGCGGATTTTCTGTGTTTTCTTCTTTGATTTTAATTTTTGGGAGAGTGACTTTTTGATTGGTCATTGCACCTAAATCATAAGCAAACCCCACATGTGATAAAAGATCTGATCTGTTTGGCGTTAAACCTAATTCCAGATTAAACCCTTCTAATCCTAAGTAGGCTAAAGCAGAGCTTCCTGGTTTTAATGGTTCTTTAATAACATGAATACCTGTGTTTTCTTCTTTAGTTAGATATTTCTCATCTATGCCTAATTCGGTTAAAGAACAAATCATTCCGCTGGATTCTACGCCTCTAATTTTAGCTTCTTTGATGACAAAATTTCCAGGTAGAACAGCACCAACTTTTGCGACAATAACGGTTTGATTGGCTGCAACATTAGGTGCTCCACAAACGATTTGTTTGATTTCATCTCCTAAATCAACTGTTGTTAAACTTAAATGATCTGAATCTGGGTGTTTTTCACAAGTTAAGACTTTTCCTATAACGAGGTGAGTGATATCACTTAAAGGGCCAAAACTTTCTACTTCAATGATATGATTATTGGTTATTTCTTCTATTTTTTCAGGTATTTCTATATACTTTTTTAAAATATTTTCATTAATTTTCATAGTCTTCTCCCCCTGCAAATTGTTTTAAAAATCTGATGTCGTTTAAATAGAAATGTCTAATATCATCAATATGATATTTTAAGATGGCAATTCTTTCCACACCAATACCAAAGGCAAATCCACTATATTCTTTTGGATCATATCCACCTTTTCTTAAAACGTTGGGATGAACTAAACCAGCTCCTAAAACTTCAATCCAAATTTTTGAACCATCTTTTTTGTGGTATGAAACGTCTACTTCAACGCTTGGTTCAGTAAATGGGAAGTAAGATGGTCTTAATCTGATTTCTCTTTCTTTTCCAAATAAATTTTGAACCATCGTTAATAAGGTTTCTTTTAAATGAGCAAAACTGACTTCTTTAGAAATAACTAAGCCTTCTATTTGCATGAATTGATGGCTATGTGTCGCATCATCATCATCTCTTCTATAAACTTTCCCTGGACAAATAATTTGTAATGGTTGTCCCTGGGCTTTTTCCATCATTCTGGCTTGAACAGGTGATGTGTGAGTTCTTAAAAGGGTTTCTGAATCTATGTAAAAAGAATCTTGCATCGCACGTGCAGGGTGATCTTTTTCCATATTCATCATTTCAAAATTATATAAATCTTTTTCGATTTCTGGCCCTTCAGCAATTTGATATCCTAAACCAATGAAAAGATCTTCAACTTGTTCTATCACTTGATTTAATGGATGGATACTTCCTTGATGTAGCTTATATCCTGGTAAAGTTACGTCTATGGACTCATTTTTTAAAGCCTCTAGTAACTCTTTTTGTTCTAACAAATACTTTCTATTGTATAAAAGTGTTGTGATTTCTTGTTTTAAATCATTGATGAGTTTTCCTGCTAGTGGTCTTTCTTCTGCTGAAATATCTTTTAAGGATTGCATCAATAAAGAAACCTCTCCTTTTTTACTTAAATGTGCTTGTCTTAGATTTTCAATCATTTCGATTGTAATGTCTTCTTGTGCTAATGCGTTTTTTACTTTGTTTAGCAATTCTTTTATTTTGTTTTCCATTGTCCCTCTCCTTTTTTACATAAAAAAGTCCTTAGAAAATTCTAAGGACGATTAATCGCGGTACCACCTTAGTTCTAGTTATGTGTCATAACTAGCCCTCTATGCTTTTAACGCAAGCCTACGGATGTGATTAGCATCACTAAAAACTGAATTTCGTTAACTACTTTTTTACGTGCTCTCACCATCCACGCTCGCTTTTAAATAGTTTTTTAACTACTCGTGTTTTATCTTTGTTTTATGATTTAATCGTTTCTTGAAGCAAGTGCTATAAGTAATCTTAGCATTTGAACATATATCCAAATTAAAGTTACCATGAATCCTAGGCCTACTTGCCATTCTGCACTTTTTGGTGCACCTGATTCTACAACCATATCTGCATGAGCAAAGTCTAACACTAACATTAATGCGCCTAATACAATGAATAGAGCACTTACTCCAATTGCGATACCTATATTACCTGCAAGAGCTGTACCAAACGTTGGGTTTATTAATGTAATGATCCATGTTCCAAGTGATGTTAAGATGATTGCTATTAAAGAACCCATAACTATTTTTACTAACGTATTGCTTGCTTTAACAATTCCAGAATAATATAACACCATCATTGTTAAGAAGACAAATAATGTTCCTAAAATAGCTGTTAGCGCAACACCTGGAAAGAGCTGGTCTATTAAGATGGTTAAAGTCCCATAGATTACACCTTGTGTCACTGCATATAAAATGGACATTGGCATGGCGAATCTTGAGCTTCTTGTTCCAACTAGAACAGCGATAAATCCGATAATTCCACCAAACATTAACATACCAATTACAATCGTTGGCATGACTTCAAATAATACTAACGATGAGCCGCCTGTGATGAGTGTGATTAATATTAATAAAATAGTTTTTGTTGCAATCCCTTTATATGTAGCTGAATTGCTTGTGTCAATAATAACGTTTTTTGCTTGTTCTTCTTGAATATGTGAGAACACTGGATTAGTTGAACGCATGTAATCACTTCCTTTTTATCATTTTAAAATGCTTAAAACTAATTAGCCTTATTATACTATATCTAACCTTAAAATAACTTGAAAATTGTTAAAGTGCGAATAATCCTTGATCTATTTCTTCACTTTCTTCGTCTAAATGATCAAAAATACCGTAGTTTTCAAATTTTTCAAACAGAGTTTTATTAAGTCTTGTTCTGTTTTTGATGTCTTTTTTACTGGTAAATGGTTTTTCATTTCGTTTTTCTACAATGTCTAAAGCAACTGCTTCTCCAAGTCCATCTACAGAAGTAAACGGCATTCTAAGTCCTGCCTCTTCCATCACAAAGGTCGTTGCTTCAGATTTTTCCATATCAATTGGTAAAAACTTAAAGCCTCTTTTAGTCATTTCTAAGGCAACACCTAGTGTAACAATGAGTTGCTCATCTTTATTTTTTAAGGTAAATGAGTTTACTTTGCTATATTCAATGAGTTTGTTTCTAATGGCATTATATCCTGATACCATAATTTCATAATCAAATTGAACTGCTCTTTTTGAGAAAAAACCACTGTAGAATAATAATGGTTTATGAATTTTAAACCATGCAATTCGCATAGCCATGATCACATAGGCTGTGGCGTGTGCTTTTGGAAACATGTATTTAATTTGGCTTGCTGACCAAATGTACCATTCTGGAACATCATTGTTTCTCATTTCTTTTTCGTATTCTAACCATTTATTTGGATCTTTACTAGGTCTTCCTTTACGAACAAACTCCATGATTTCAAATGCTTTGTATGGTTCTAATCCTTGTTCCATTAATTGGACCATGATATCGTCTCGACAACCGATGATATCAGAGAAAGGAATTTTTCCATAATCTGTTGTCCCTAAAACTAAATCTTGTGCATTTTTCAACCACACATCTGTCCCATGGGCTAAACCAGATATTTTAACCAAGCCTGCAAAACTAGTTGGTTTGGTATCTTTTAACATCTGTCTTGTAAAGGGTGTCCCAAATTCAGGAATCGCATAAGAGGCTACTTCACTTTGAATATCCTCTGGACTGACACCTATGATGCTGGTTCCTGAAAATAGTTGATACACTTTAGGATCATCTAACGGTATATCTTGGGCTCTGCTGAAAGGAAATTCTTCTGGGTGTGCTAAAACATAGTCCATTAAGAATTTAATAAGCATTGGATCATCGTGTCCTAGTATGTCTAGTTTAAGTAGGTTATCTTCAAAGGAGTGGTAATCAAAGTGGGTTGTTTTCCATTCTGATGTGGTATCATCTGCTGGGTATTGAATAGGTGTTACATCATAAATTGAATGGTTTTTAGGTACAACAATGATTCCACCTGGGTGCTGTCCTGTTGATCTTTTAGCTCCTTCAATCCCTTTGGCTAATCGAGCAATTTGAGCACTTCTGGCTTCAATATGTTTATCTTCTAAATAACCTTTTACATATCCAAACGCGTTTCTTTCAGCAACCGTTTGAATGGTCCCTGCTCTAAAGGTATATTCTTCTCCTAAGAGCTCTCTAACGTAGGCGTGTGCTTTACTTTGATAGTCTCCTGAGAAGTTTAAATCGATATCTGGTACTTTATCTCCATCAAATCCAAGGAAGGTTTCAAAAGGGATGTCGTGCCCATCTTTTTGAAATGGCGTATGACATTTCGGGCAATTTTCATCTTTAAGATCATATCCAGAATTGATGGTTTGTAAATATTCATAGTAAGGTTTTTCTTCTTCAGTCATTCCTTGTTTTAAAATTTCTTCATCTGTTAATTTAAATAGGGTATGTTGACAATTTGGACATCTATAATGTGGTCTTAATGGGTTAACTTCTGTAATATCTAACATAGTCGCTACAAAAGATGATCCAACTGAACCTCTTGACCCTACTAAATATCCGTCTTCTAATGATTTTTTTACCAAGAGATGTGAAATATAGTAGATAGGTGCAAACGAGTTGTCTATGATGCTTTTTAACTCTTTTTGGAGTCTTTCTGTTACTATCGGGTGTGGATTATTTCCATAAAGCATGCTGACTTTTTCAAAAACAAGTCTTTTCACTTCTTTTTCGATACTTTCAACACCTAAAGAGCTTTGGAAAGCATCGTCTTGAAGTGAATATAGTTCTTTTGGAAATGGTTGGATTGGTTCGATTAAGTCATTGAGTTTATGGGTGTTTCTAATGACGATTTCCTCAGCTAAATCCGCTCCTAAAAATGCAAATGCATCTAGCATTTCATGGGTTGTTAGTAAGGGATTGTCAGGTAATACATCATATCTAGCTAATTGATGTATTCCTCCACCTACTAGTTTGGTTCTAATATAAATTTCACGATAGATTTTATCTTCTGCGTTAATATAATGTGCATCACTAGAAGCGATGATGATTTTGTTTAGTTCTTTTGCTTTATTAATGATTTTTAAAATGACTTCTTCTATGATCTTTTGACCGTTTTCTCCAAGTTCATGGATGATGTGGCGATAAGCCATTGGTGGTTGTACCTCAATGTAGTCATATAGTGACATCGCTTTTTCTAGTTCTATATCACTTTGGTTTAAAGCCGCTTCAAAAACATCTCCGTTAGAACATCCACTTCCAATTAAAACGCCTTCTTTATACTCATCTAATACTTTATGTAAAACTCTTGGTCCTCCATAGAAATGATCTGTTAGAGAACTACTGACAATTTTGAAGACATTTTTGTATCCTGCTTGGTTTTTAGCTAAAATGTTGATATGAATTGGTCTAATATGTTTCCATGCTTCTTTGATACTGATGCTTTGATTGATTTGTTGGTAACTTAAAATATTTTTTTGCATCAAGTCCCCTAGCATTGCTAAAAAGACGTGCGCAGTTGCAATCGCATCATCTTCAGCACGGTGATGAGAATCTAATTTGACTTTAAAATGTCTAGTTAAAGCTTTTAAGTTAAATCTTTTAAGTTCTTGATTATAAAAGTATCTTGCTAAGTTTAATGTATCAATTACAGGTAAAGGTTCTAATGGGATATTTAACTGTCTGGCTTTTTCATTGATATGACCAACGTCAAATAACGCGTTATGAGCTACTAAGATTGAGCCCTCGATGAATTTGAGAAACTCAGGTAGGACTTCTTGTATCAATGGTGCATTTTCAACCATCTCATCTGTAATGTTGGTTAAATTTTTCGTAAACTCTGATAATTTTTCTTCAGGATTGACAAACGCTTGATATCTATCTGTAATAGCACCTGCTTGAATTTTAACACCTGCTATTTCAATAATTTTATCTCTTGCGCTTGATAGACCTGTTGTTTCAATATCAAAGACAACATAGGTTGCATCTTTTAATAAGAAATCTTCTTCTATTTCAGTGGCGATTCTAAATTCTTTTTCGTCTACATAATTTAGTTCTGCACCGTAGATTGGTTTAATTTTTTTGCCTTTTGCGGCTTTGGCAATTTCAGGATATGCATAAACACCATCATGATCTGTAAAAGCAATGGCTTTATGTCCCCAACTTTCTGCTATTTCTAAATATTCTGAAGCGCTGGCCACTGCATCCATGTTAGACATTTTTGTGTGCACGTGAAACTCGATTCTTTTTTGTCTTGCTTTATCCAAGCGTTGTTCTTTTTTCACGGCTTCTAAAGCGTGGATGGCATTGGCAATAATGACCACATCTGATTGATAGGTGTCATAAACTGCTCTTCCTGATATTTGAATAAAGTCTCCTGGTTTAATGAAGTCTGCTATTTCAAAATCCTTTTGACCTCTTAAAAATCTTTTTACGACAATGGCGTCATTTTTATCCGCTACACTTAGTGTCATTAAAGTGGTGTTTGTTAATTTTCTAACTTCTTTGTCTAAAACTTCACCTTCAATTAAAAAGTTGGTGTCTCCACGTTCGTTTTGATATTTATCTAGTTCATATTGATTGGTTGGTATTTCTATGATGCCTACGGCACTTGGGCTACTGTTTCTAGTAAAAGTTATTTTTTCTTCTACTTTTTTCTCAACATAGGCTTGTTGTAGTCTTCCCATTTCTTCTTGTTCTATGAAAGCTTGTTGAATTTGTTGTGAGGTTGTTTCTAGTGTTTCATTAATTTTTAATTCAAAATTGGTTTCAACTCCATAAAAAGAAAATGCTTCTTTTAATTCTTGAATGTATTTTTTTAAATATTTAGATTCTTTATCTATAGTGATATTATATTGATCCTCTACATATTCAACCTCATAATTTTTAAAGATGAGTAGACTCGGTTTTTCATCCGCTATTCTTTGGATGATAAACTCATAATATTCTTTGGCAAAATCTTTAAGATTGTTGTTTTTATAGGATAAATCGAATTCTATTTTCAATACTTTTTTAGGGATTCTAAAAAAAGTAACCAACTGATTTAAAAAACCAGCGAGTTCATATGGAGGTGCCATTTTTTCTAACGATATATTAAAAGACCACGTTTTATTTTTGCGGTCTACAAGTACATAGTTGAGCTCTGCTTTTTTTAAAATCTCGTTTTTAAAATTTGCTTGCTCTAAAAATAATTGAAATTTATTATTACCCTTCATCATCATCACCTAATTGAAATAACTCTTCTAAATGCTCTGTTAGAATATATAAACATCAAAATAATGCCTATATAACTTAGTAATCCTATTTGAGTGAGTGTTGCAAACAGGCTTAATAAAACATAAATAGTTGCTGCATATAAATTGATTTTAAATTTAAATTTAAATGGGATGGGTTTAAAGTTAAACACCGATATAATTACTATAAAAATTAAGATGTCAATTGCTATAACAATCGCTTCTTCTGCGATGATAAAAGGGATGATCGAACTTTTGTTCATCTCATAAAATTCATCAATTACCGCAATTAATTCTCTTTGATTTGCTGTTGTTTTATCTTTGAAATCATAGCTTTCTAACCCTAATTCTTGATACGTTTTAGAGCTTACTTCTATTTGATTAAATACGTATTTTATACTATATTTAGACATAATAATCATATGTGCACTAGATAAGTCCATTTGTAGGTTATCATTTGTTACGATAAAATCAAATCGCTCAAATCGTCCATGATAACCAGATTCAATATTTAATTCATAATTTTCGATTTGACCTTTGACTCTAAGTTCATTTTTTACAAAGTAATCTAGATTTTGATATTGATATGGATTAAATCCTTTACTGGTTGTATGAACAATGACGTTAGGTATTAAAAGTATGAGCACCAACATAAAAAAATAAAGCCAAATGAATGTCCATTTGTCATTGATAAATTCGATTATTTTAGATGGTGTAAATAAACTTGTCTTAATTTTGTTGTACATAACTTGCTCATCTCCTATAAAATATTATAACATAGTAAGTAGTTTTATGATAAAATATTGGTGGTGAAAAAAATGAGTTTATTTACAAATGAAAAACATTATAATACGTTAAATAATTATTATAGAAACAAATTTAATAAAAAGGTCTTTAAAGTCTCTTTAAATGGCGGTTTTACTTGCCCTAACATAGATGGAACAGTCGCTTCAGGTGGGTGTACTTTTTGTTCTTTTATGGGTAGTGGAGACTTTGCAGGTAATAAAAGGGAACCTTTAAAAGATCAATTTGAGCAAATTAAAAAAATGATGCATCAAAAATGGAAAGATGCTTATTATATTGCTTATTTTCAGGCAAATACAAATACCCATGCGCCTTTAGAAAGATTAAAAGAATTATACGAAGAAGCCATCACCTTAGATCCAAAGATTGTGATGCTAAGCATTGGAACAAGACCTGATAGTTTACCAGAGGATGTTGTTGAATATTTAGGTGAGTTAAATACGCGTATGCCGGTACAAATTGAGTTAGGCTTACAAACAATCCATCAAGAAACTTCTGACTTGATTAACCGCGCACACGATTTGGCTTGTTTTGATGATGCTGTGAGACGTTTAAGAGAAAAAAATATAGAGGTTGTTGTGCATATCATTAACGGATTACCGTTTGAAACTAAAGATATGATGATCGATACGTTAAAACATTTAAACAGTTTAGATATACAGGGTGTTAAGATTCATATGCTTCATTTAATGGAAAAAACTAAAATGGGGTATGAGTATTTAAAAAATCCTTGGAAGCTTCTTAGTTTAGAAGAATATGTGGATATTGTTGTTGATCAAATTTTATGGTTAAGAAAAGATATTATCATTCATAGAATTACAGGGGATGCACCTAGTGAGATGTTGATTGCTCCTGTTTGGACAAAAAAGAAATTTGTTGTTAGTAATGAGATTGATAAGAAATTAAGAGCTTTAAAACTTTATCAAGGAAGTTATTATGAAAAAGAAAAAAACAATGATTGAATTGGCTCATTTGTTGCTAGCAAATCAAGTTAAGAAGGATCATATTTTAGTAGATGCTACGATGGGAAACGGACATGATACGCTTTATTTAAGTTCTTTGGCTCAACATGTTTATAGTTTTGATATTCAACAAAAAGCCCTAGATTCAACGTATGAGAAAGTTTCTCATTTGAATCATGTTTCTTTAATTTTAGATTCGTTTGAAAATGTTTTTAATTATGTTTCTACTTTTGATGGTATTGTTTTTAATTTAGGTTATTTGCCTAATGGTGATAAATCTATTACTACCCTAGGAGAAACTACTTTATTTACTGTTAAAAAGATTCTTTCTACTTTAGAACATGTTTATATGGTGATAGTCGTTTATCCTGGTCATTTAGAAGGACAATATGAATCAAAGTTATTAGATGAGTTTGTTTTATCTTTAACGATTCCCGTTATTAAGATTCAGGTTGAGAATAGAAAAAACGCACCTTATATTTACTTTATCGAAAAATAATTTGAATGCTTTATTTTTATAAAGCATTTTTTTTATATATTTTAAGTTATTGGTTGTGCTATAATGATAAAAATTAGATGTTAGGATAACTATATGAAAGATAATAAAAACTATGGATTGTTTACAACTATTTCTATGATTATTGGGATTGTTATTGGTTCAGGTATCATTTTTAAGACAGGCAATGTTTTAAAAGCAACCAATGGCAATGTTTTTTTAGGTGTGCTTGTTTTCGTGTTTGCATCACTTGCTATTATTTTTGGTAGTTTAACTTTAAGTCAATTGGCTTTAAGATCTAATGAACATGGCGGCATTATTAGTTATACGAAGGAAAGTTATGGAAAATCTGCCTCAGGTGTTTTAGGATGGTTTATTTCATTGGTTTATTTCCCTACGATTACTGCTGTTTTATCTTGGGTTTCCAGTGTTTATTTGCTGATGTTTTTAGGCATTAGTGCTTCACTAGAATTTCAAATTCTTGTTGCGATTGGACTTTTAGTTTTCCTTTCTTCACTTAATATCATTTCAGCAAAAGCCTCTGGTTTTTTTCAAAATTTTGCTACGATTGTAAAAATCATTCCTTTGCTTTTAATTGCTTTGATTGGTTTCTTTTCTAAATCAAATGAAGTTTTAACTGTTCAAAATAATTTTACGTCTGGTTTGAATGCTAATGTTTTAATGTTTTTAACCGCTATTGGACCTATTAGTTTTATTTTTGATGGCTGGACTGTTTCAACAACCATTTCTGGAGAGATTAAAAATCCTAAAAAGACTTTACCTATTGCTTTAGCTGTTTCTCCTATTCTTATTTTATTGATTTATATTTTATATTTTGTCGGTGTGACTAAGGTCATGGATGTTAATGAAATCATCGGGCTTGGGAACGATTATATTTATGTTGCTTTCTCTAGATTATTAGGCAATTTTGGATCTAAGGTTCTTTTATTTATTTTAGTGATTTCTATGTTGGGAACTACCAATGGTTTGGTGTTGGGTTTTAGCAGAACACTTAATCACTTATCTTATGAAGAACTTATTTTCTTATCTGGAAAAATTAAATCTCCTTTGAATAAATTACCGGTAAAAGCTATTATTTATTCTGGTTTTATAACTATGTTTTGGCTTTTTATTCATTATATTACAATGAAATTTGAACTTCTTAATAATTCAGATGTTTCAGAAATATCGATTGCTACATTATATCTTTTACTAATTTTCTTATACATAAAGGTGATGGTATTAGCCAAAGTAGGCGAAATTAAAGGTGTCTTTAAAGGTTATGTTTTTCCGATTTTAGCCATTATCGGTTCATTAATTATGTTTAGTGGTAGTTTGCAAAACAAATATTTTTTAATTTATTTTGGTTTTTCATTGTTGATTCTTTTTATATCTTATTTCTATTTGAAAAATAAAACAAACAAATCATAAAAATAGATATTTCTAGTGACACTCAATATTTTTTCTTACTAAAGTAACCGCCTTAAATAAAATGTTTATTTTCTTAAATTGAAATTTCATTGTAGTATCCTTTTTTGGTATTAAAACCATATAACTGTGTTAGTAAAACTTTGTATTTTTTATCATTCTTGTTCATCATTCCCTTTCAGGCAAATACTCAATGAATTTATATGTGTTCTATGACATTAAAAAAACCACCTGGGTTCAGACAACTAATCCTAGGTGGTTTTTATTTATGCT
>CALGYU010000009.1 GCA_937934685.1 uncultured Acholeplasma sp.
GTAATAATTGTCTGTTGCAGTAATTGTGTTTTTTAGCGACTCAAAGTCTAAAGTTTTATCATAGCTTATAACCTTTGGAGTTAAGTCTGCTGAAGCAACTGGTGAAGTGATGTCTGCAACGGTCACCCAAAACTTAAATTCAGTTTTGTTGCCTGCACTGTCAGTAACTGAGACGTCGACATCGTATCTTCCTAAAATATTTTTGTTTGCTGTAAAATTATCTTTTTCAATAACAATTTTGTGTGAAATATCACCATCAATTTCATCTATCGCTCTAAGCTGTGCAATCATTTGTTGAACAGTTGTAGGACTATCAACATTTGAAGCAAAGTTTTCTTGGCCATTAATAGCCGGTCTTAGGTCTTCACCAGTATTTTTTACTGAATTAATTGAAAAATCATCTTGAATTTGATCCGTGAGTTCTTTAACAGTGAACTTTTGATTTAATGAGTTGTAAAAACTGACCACAACCCCTTCAACTCTTATTTCAGTAATGTCCAATTCATCATAAGAGTAACCACCAAAAGACGTTATTTTAATGACATCATTTGCTTGTATATCAAAATCATCTTGAATTTGATCCGTGAGTTCTTTAACAGTGAACTTTTGATTTAATGAGTTGTAAAAACTGACCACAACCCCTTCAACTCTTATTTCAGTAATGTCCAATTCATCATAAGAGTAACCACCAAAAGACGTTATTTTAAAATTAGTAAGCGTTTCTTCATTTTGATTAGCGTAAACCCAATTAGTAGTAGCAATTAAACCTAATCCAGATAACGAAATTAATAATAGTGTTAATATTTTTTTCATGTTTTAACAACCTTTCTTATTTTTTATTTTTTTTCTTATTTTGTTTTTTTGAAACTGCCACAACCACTGCAGTTAAAACAATTGTAATAACTACAACAGCAATCACTAGGCCAGTTAACACTGGATTTTCTTTGCAAAAGTTTATAAGATTGTCTAAAACTCCATGTTTGGTAACTATCTCCTCAGTTGATTGAGTCAATACTAATAACTTATTCATTGGGTACCTCCTTTCTTAAAAGAAAAGGTCAAGATAAGCAACGCTAATTGCTTTGTCTCGACCAGTTTTAATTTTTTATGATAAAATA
>CALGYU010000010.1 GCA_937934685.1 uncultured Acholeplasma sp.
TATCTCCATAAAGTACAATGTGTACTCTATCTTTAATTAAGCCATCTTCACCTTTTAAGATGATTTGATAACTGGTTGCTACTACTTGGTTATCATCTATTGGTTTTTCAGTTGAATCAATGAATATTAAATCATCATTGACAAACATGTTTCTTAATTCTTTAAGTGTTTGTCCTAACTTAACGCCCCATCCAATGAGATATACTGGATTTTCATCGTCATATTTTTCTCTTTCCTCTATTGGGATGGTACTTGTGATGTCTGCGTAGTATAATCCTAAGACGTCTTTGAATTCATCTTTGATTTGGATATATCCATCGTATTCATAACGTGCAGTTAAGGTGATGTTTCCAATGGTTCCTGGTAATAACTCTTCGATGAGTTGACCTTCTTGTTCTATTGAATTAAGGCTCATCATTTGTCTTTGCATGATTGGCTCTACTATGTGTTCAGTTAAATACCATCCTACGAATCGGTGGTCTGTTTTATGAGCACTTTGTAAAATGATGTGATCTTCTATGGTGTAACTAGTTGGGTTGATGGCTGTTCCACCATCTAGTTCATAGTTAATTTGATAGTGGATAGGCATCCATACCGCATGAAGATCTAGGCCGGTTTCTGTTAGTTTGAAGGTGTGTTGGTCTAGATAGGATACATAATCATATCCAGCTTTTTTCCAACCTACAAAATAGTAGCCTTCTTTTGTGTAGGTTACTTTTGGTAATGTGATGGTTGAATCAAATTCTTTGATGATTCTATTCATAATACTTTCTACTTCAATTAAGTCTCCATCCTCATAACCATCATAGAAATTGATATTATAGCTGTTTGCTTTAAAGATTGCTTTGGTTTCTAGATCAGATGTGATGACTGATAAGTTTTTATCCCAATCAACAAAGCGGTATCCTTTTTTCTCTGGTGTTGCTAGTAGGCCATAGGCTGAACTGCCGTATTCAACATATTCTTCTATGACTTCTTTATCAATGATAAAGGTGACTTTATACTCTCTAAGTTTTCTTTCAAAGACTGCTCTGATGATAAGATCTGATGTGACGTTGCTATAATCTGTATCCCAATGTGTAAAGACGTATTGGTACATGGTGGTTGGTGATTTTGAAGGGATACCGTTTGGCATTTGAGCAGGATGTCCATAGCTTACTGTTTGTCTGTTGAATAAGACATCATCGCCATCTATGAAGATGACACTAAAGTTTTTTAGGTTTTCTTTATATCTTGCGATGTAGATGACATCTTCTGTGAGAGTGTCTGATACGGGTTTATCCCATCCAATAAATTGGAAGGTGGTCATATCAGTTGGTGGTTTGGTTGGATCATCTGGTGGAATGATTCTATCTCCGTAAGATCCGATGATTTGTTTTAAAATGGTAATTTCATCTTCATCGTAGAATGTGTAGACGTATTTTCTTAAGGTGCCTATGTATACTGTTTTTACGGTGATGTCTTCTGTGATGAAGCTAAATGATTTATCCCATCCAGAGAAGACATATACATATTCGTGTGTTGGTGGTTTGTTTGGTATTTTTGAGGCATCCGGTTCGGTTGCTCCATTACCATATTCAACTGTTTGTGAAGATAAAACGTTGTCGTATTCATCAACGAAGGTGACTTGATATTTTTGTAAGTATCTATAGAAAATAGCATGGATGGTTAAGTCTTGATAAACTTTTATGGTGGTAGTTTCCCACATTCTAAATTCATAGTAATATTGTTTATCTGCTTGTTTGGTTGGAGTTCCTGAAGGTTTTTGTGGACTTTGTCCATATGCTATTTCTTGAACATCATATATTTCTTGATTACCGTCTAGGAAAGTAACAACATAAGTTCTTATGGTTCTTTCATACACTGGGTAATAAGATATATCTTTGGTAAGTTGGTTGTTAAAGACAGGATTCCAACTTATAAATTGATAGATATATTGGTCTGTCATGGCTTTTATTGGCCCTTCTGGGGCATCTATGTAAGAGAGGTATGTTCCTGTGATGGTGTGGATGAGTTGATGATTATCATCATAGAAACTGGCGGTGTATATTCTTTCTACTTCTTCATAGTAAAGGGTAATGACTTTATCTTCGGTGATGTTTTTATAGTCTTGATCCCAAGTTGGTATGTATTTGAAATAATCTGTTTGTGGTTTTTCTTTAATGTTTGTAGGTGGGCTAGCTTGTCCACCTTTTTTAACTAATTCTTCTTTAAGGGTATTGCCTTGATCGTCTTTAAAGATTACCACAAAGGTTCTTTCGTGTGTGCTATATGTTGGATAGATTTCTAAATCTTCTGTGATGTTTTTAAAGTCTTGGTCCCATCCGGTAAAGATGTATGATTCTTCATCGGTTGGTGATTTTAATGGGATTCCTGGATCTATCGCATCTTTACCATACTCAATTTCTTGCACATCAAAAATATTGTTTGATGCATCATAGAAGGTGACTTGATATTTGGTTTTAAGTTTATCGTATATTGGGTATATTTCTAAGTTTTCTGTGATGAAACTAAAATCTTGGTCCCATGCTTTAAAGACGTAGAAATAATTTGTATCTCCCGCTTTTATTGGCGGTGTTGGTGGAATGACGTTGGTTCCATAATGGATACGCATATCTTCTAAGATGTTGTTTTGATCATCATAGAAGGTGACTTGATAATACCTATCTACGACTTTATAAATGGCATTAATCTCTAGATTTTCTGTAATGTAGCTAAAGTCTTGGTCCCACTCACCAATAACTAAAATAGTGTAATCATCAATGATGGTGGTTGCTTTCAGTCCTAGTATTGGAATTGGGTCTTTAGCAGATTTTCCATATTCAATGATTTGTTGGTGTAATATTTGTTGGTTTTTTCCGATAAAGGTAACTTGGTGCCATCTATCTACTTCATTAAATTCTGCATAGATTTCTAAATCTTCTGTGATGTTAGTATAGTTTTTATCCCATTTGACGAATAGATAGTATTTGGTTTCTGTTGGTCTTTTTTCTACGTTTTTTGGAGCAATAGCATTTAGACCATATTTGATTTGTTGAGATGAGATGAGTTGTTGGTTTCCATCAGAGAAATTAACAGTGAAGGTTTTTTCTATTTGATCATACTCAGGATAGATCATCATGTTTTCTGTCACTGTGCTAAAGTCTTTATCCCAGTTTGTGAAATGATATTCATATCTGCCCTCTTCTTGTTTTTCTGGTGCTAAAGGTTCGATGGCAGATTGTCCGTATTCAACCGATTGGATGGATATTTCTTTACCGTATGCATCATAGAAGATGACTTCATAATATCGATCTACTTCTTTGAATTTAGCGTAAACATTTAAGTTAGATTCAACTGAACTAAAATCTTTATCCCAATTTAGGAAAAGATAGATTTTAGTTTCTGTTTTATCTTTTAAGGCAGTTATTGGTGCGGTTGCATGCATGCCTGGTGCAACTTTTTCTAGTTTAATTAAGGTGTTATTGCCATCATAGAATCTAACTTCAAAGTAGTTATATACTTCTTCAAAGCTTGCTGTGATGGTGATGTTTTCTTTAATATTTTTTCCATCATGGCTCCATGAGATAAACTGGTAATGAATTTGTTCGTTGCCTTTTTTACTTGGTATAGGTAAAATAGCGTTTTTCCCGTATTCTACTGTTTGCGTGGTGATGTCATCACCATTGATGATGGTGACCTCAAATTTTTTGAGTCTTGATCCTTTATTTAGGTTGATTGTTAAATCGGTTTCAACAAAACTAAAATCTTTGTCCCATGCGATAAAGTAGTATTCATATCCGATGACTGGGTGTTCTTCAAAGTTTAAATCAGGTGCTGTCGCGCTGTAGCCATATTCAACTTTTTCTGTTTTTAAGACTAAGTCTTGATCCATAAAGGTTACGTAATAATAACGATTGGTTTCACTAAAGTTTGCGTAAACATACGTGTCATTGGTTATTTCTTTATAGTTGTCTTGCCATGAAATAAATTTAAAGCCAATGTCTAAAACGCCTTGTTTTCTTGGAATGCCTGATGGTATGGTGGCATTTTCTTTGTATAAAACGGTTTGTTGGTCAAATATGTTGTTGTTACCATCAATAAAGTAAACTTGATATGGTCTAAGTTCTTCTTTAAAGATTGGTCTTACTTCTAGATTTTCTGTAATTCTTTCTAAATCTTGATCCCATTTTTCAAATGTATAAACATGGCTTTGAGTTTCTTCTTTAGTTGGTGTAATTAAGGGTTTGATTGCGCTGTTTAAATATTCTACGATTTGGCTATCTAGAAGGTTTCCTAAATCATCGTAGAAGTTAACAGTGTAATATCTGTCTACTTCTTTAAAGACTGCGTTAATAGTTAAATCGGTTTTTACTTCATCAAAGGATTGATCCCAACCGATGAATTGGTAGGCTGTATTTAAAAATGGTGTTTTGGTTGGTAATCCTAATGGGTTTGAAGCGCTTTGTCCGTACTTAACTTTTTGAGTGTCAAAAATTTTATCGTTTCCGTCTTTAAAGTTGACAATAAATTCTTTGAGTTCTTCTTTAAACACAGCATATACTTTTAAGTCTTCTGTGATGTAATCAATATTTTTATCCCAACCTATAAACTGGTAATTATATTTTTCATCAGATATTTTGATTGGTGTATCTTCTGGTGTGGTTGCCTGGTTTAAATATTCGGTGGTGGTTGTGTAGAATAATTGATCCCCGTTGTAAAATTCAACGGTGTAGTATCTATCTACTTTAATAAAGATTGGATGAATTTCAACTTTATTTTTAATGACTTCATTGAAATTGAAGTCCCACTCTATAAACTGATAAGCAATGTCATCGTGATACGTTTTGGTTGGTATTTTTTGAGTTGGTTGTAAATAGGTTTCATATTCTGCTTTGGTAATTTCAAAGATTTGGTTGTTGCCATCATAATAGATGACTTCATAATATCTATCAATTTTTTTATAGGTTGCATAGATTTTAGTTGGAGATAAGATCATCGTGTGATCAAAGTCAAAATACCAACTTTCAAATTGGTAAATATAAAGCTGATCTTTGGTTTTACTTGGTGTGACGCCTACTGGTATAGAGACATATTCTCCATGTCTGATTTCTGTTTCATAAATGACTTTATCATCACCATCGATGAAAGTTACTTGATGATAAGCTTCTTCCCATTTAGCAAACACTTCTAGGTTTTCATATATATTATATGGTTTTAAGCTTTCACCCTTGGCGTTGGTTAATTGAACTTCTGTTTCTCCATCTAGGTAGTACCAACCCACAAAGTTATAACCAAAATGCGTTGGGATGTAGAGTGAGAAATGTTCATTAATTAAAACTTGTTTAGAGATTGAATCGTTGTTTTCATTGTTTTTCTCATCAAAACTGATGGTGTATAAATGATTTAAGGTAGATTGTTGAGAGGCTTTTTTTATGTTTTCATGAGTGCTTGTAGCAAATACTAATAATTGTGGGTAATGGTTGTTTGATTCGATATTTCTACTGACACTCCAAATATCTTTACCATCTTTAAAGTTGATGTTAAAGTTACCTGTTCCTAAGGCATTAGAGCCTGTCATGAATCGGTTGTCTAATCCTTTGACTAAATCTCCGTTATAAGTGCTTCCAACAGAGCCTTCTGGCTTAATATGAGGAGAGACGGCACGATAAGCATTTAAGATGGTTTCATCATAATAACTATTTGAGAAGGTGCCTTTTTCATAAAAGCCTACAATCATGCCTAATGTTTTTTGTCCATAGACAATACCACTTTGATAACTGTTGATTAATGTGCCATCTAAATGAGCGGTGATGCCTCCGACATATTGGTTTCCGGTAATTTTTCCTTTATTATATACATTTTGGATGGTGCCTTTATTTAAAGAGACTAATCCGGCGGTATAGTCTTTTCCGGTGATTTGTGCTTGATTATATACTTCTTCAATGAGTCCTTCGTTAATTGAGGCGATAGCTGCGGTATAGTCTTTTCCAGTGATCACTCCACTTACCGAAAGGGCTTTAATATGAGCTTGTTTGCCTAAATGACCAAATAGAGCTTGATAGTCTATTGCTTGAGTGGTTTTAATTTTGATGTTAACGCCATTGCCATTTAGCGTACCATTAAATGGTTTATCTTTTGTCCCAACTGGTTTGAATATATAATTTTCTTCTGCATCCATGAAGTTTAATTCATCTTTTTCTTTACTCACTTCAAAGAAGATGTTGGTATAGGTATTTCCATTGGTTGTACTATCTGCTAGGGCTTGCCAATCACTTTCATTTCTAATGATGTAAGGATTTGACTGAGTACCTGCTCCAACAATAAAGGTTTTTGTTTTAACTGATTCTTTAGAGTCATTTAAAATAACGGTATTGTTATTTTTTCCAAAGAAGCTTAGTTGTGGATAGTATGAGTATTGTTCTTCTGATTCTTTTTGTAAGTAATTAGCTTTTTCACTTAAATTCATATGATTTTTTGTGGTTCCTAGTGCGTTCATACCAATCATTTGTCCATGGTATAAGGCGTTTGAGTTTGAGGTATATGTTTTATTTCCTATGACGTGAGTAGGTATTTTGTATTGGGTTGTATCTGAATTCATGTGGGCATCTTGATCGTAATAAACGTTTTGTAATACTTGTTGGTTATCATCAATTTGATTTCCAATGATGATTCCTAAATCATGATGAGCATAAACTTTACCAAAATGATAACTATCTTTAATGATACCTTTTTCTATGTTAGCAACTATTCCAGCTGCTTGACTTGATTTAGCAAGGATGGTTCCTGCATTATAAGTTCCTTTGATAGTTGCTTGGTTTAATACTCCGGTGATACCGCCTGCTACACTGTCTTCAGAAGTGATGTCGCCTGAGTTAAAGCTATATGAAATATTACCGTAACTTGTTCCGGTGATACCACCTGAGATGTTTTTAGTTGCGGTAATTTGACTGGTGTTATACGCATATTCAATGAGTGCGTGGTTGTTTCCAACAATACCACCGACGTTAACATATCCTGTCACTGATGCTTTGTTGTATGCTTCTTTTATGTGTTGATAACTTTGTCCTGCAATCCCTCCAACAAAAGACCCACTGGCGGTAATTTGTCCATAGTTAAACACGTTAGTTATAAATCCTTCGTTATAACCAACGATGCCTCCAACGTCATTATGTAATCCTGTAATTTGTGCATAGTTTTGAATGTTTCTAATGGTTCCAAGGTTTCTTCCGGTAATGCTTCCTACATAACTTAAGCCGGTAACTTGTCCGTTGATGATGATATTTTCTACTAAAGCATTGGTGCCTAAGGTGTTAAAGATACCTTGGTTGTCTTGTTCTTCTTTTTGGATGTTTAAAATAAAGATTGCGTTGTTTCCATCAAAGTTACCATTAAAAAAGATTTCTCGGCTACCAATGGCTTGGTAGGATAGTTCTTTTAAACTAAGATCGATGGTGGATATTTTAGGTGCTACTTTAAAATATTTTCCTGTAAAATCATTGCCTAGACCGACATGATAAGCTATTTCATTCATGTCATATCCATCATAGATTAAGTATGGATTGGCTTTGGTTCCAAGGCCTTTTACTTTTTGATACGTAATTGATTTTAAGGAGTCCTGGGTAAAGATATCTTGGGTGTGGTTTTTAAAGATCATTAATTCTGGTAGATATTGGGTGAAATCATAGTTTTCTCTTAGATAGTAGTTTGATTCTTCTAGATCCATTTGACTTTCATCGTTTCCAAATGGGAATTTTGCGGTCATTTCATCTAGTGTTCTACTTCCTATGTTTAATGAATCTTCTATGTTATAAATAGCGGTTTTAGGGGTAGTGAGTTGTTTGTTTTTAACAGCTAGTGTGTGGTTATAGTAGGCTTTATCTATCGTGCCATTATTTTCTGAAGCTACACCTGCAACATAGTGATTTCCATTGATAGAACCACTGGTAAAGATGTGGTGAATATCACCGTAGTTTTTTGATACAAATCCTGAGATGTAGTCATTTCCTAAGACATCTATGGTCGCATAACTGTTGGTGATGGTCGCATAATTTTCTGCGATAAATCCTGAGATATAGTCATTTCCTATGATGCTTCCGTGAGCAAAACTTAAAGTGATTTCTGTGTTTTCTCCTGCTTTTCCAATGAAGCCTGCAGCATAGTTGTTGGCGTTAATATCGCCTATAAAGTAAGTTTTTAAAATGGTTGCGTTATTGGCATAGCCAATGACACCACCGACGTAATTATTGGCTTTAATACTACCATTAACACTGATGTCTTGGTGATGGTTTTCGCTGTAACCTGCAAGTAATCCTGCATAGTCTTTGGCTTGAAGGTTACCGTTAATGATGATATTAGAGATTCTTCCTTGGTTGTATCCTACCAATAGCCCTGCATAGTTTGAAGCGATGACTTTTCCATTGATGTGGATATTTTTAAGTTCTGATGTCATGGAAGTGTATCCAAATAATCCTGCATAGTCTTTTTGTGTTTCAATGGCTATTTTGATCGTTTGGTTGTTGCCATCAAAGCTACCTTTAAATGGATGACTTGGGGTTCCGATCGGAACATAGACTTTTTGGATTAATGAAAAGTCAATGACTGCTTTGTCATAAACTTTAAAGTACACGTTTTCTGTGTCTAATCCTTGCGTAACAACAATCCCTAATGCTCTTAGATCATAAGCACTGTGAATCATATATGGTTCTAGTTGTGTGCCTTTTCCAAAGAGTAATGGGTTTGTAACTGAGGCTAATGAATCATTTTTAACGCTTTGTTTTTCATGGTGAGTAAATGTGTCTAGTTGTGGTAAATAAGCTGTAAGTTCATTGCTTTGTTTTAGAATATAGCGATTTAAATCTAGGGTATGTCCGAAAGATAAATCTCCTGTCATTTGGTTTTTATAAAGGTTTTGTGCTTCTTCTTTGGTTAAATTGCCTAGTGCTTGAGTGGCTTTGTTTAATCCGTTTGGATTAGAAGTTATGTAAAGATTTGGTTCAATGATGTTATAAGATGATTCTATGTTAGAAAAGCTTTCTACTCTTCCTGCGATACCACCTAAATAGTTTTTTCCTAAGACTTGACCATAGCTGTAGGTGTTTGAAAGGTTTCCAGCTAGATATCCTGCAA
>CALGYU010000011.1 GCA_937934685.1 uncultured Acholeplasma sp.
TCTACTAACTTTTCTTTTATAATTTTTTTATCCATAATTTTTCTCTTTCTTTTTTTATAGCTTCTTTGCTCTTATTATAGCAAATAAAAGTCCTTAGAAAAAGAAAAAACTGACCCCTCCAGCAAGAGCCGGACAGGGTCAGAATAAACTTTTATTTATTTTTATTAGCCTAGAACTTTGCTTTTCTTCCTATTGTAGATAAATCCTGCAATAGTCATCAAAACTAAACCGATAAGAGTGTAACCTTGCCAAGAATTTAAACCATTGGTATTTGGTAGGGTTACTTTTCTGTTTTCAATCTCTATTGGATTATCAGAATCATTTTTGATTTCTTCTAATGTTTCAAACGAGTATGATTTTAATCCTCCTTCATTAATCTTATCAATATGAAAGGTTCTTTCTTCGCTCATACCGTCGACATTTTCTATATTAGAAGTTATATCAAGTTCAGTAGTAGTAGACTTAAGCTGAGATGTCATCTCCAATACTAGAGTCTTATTAGATTTTATTTCATAGTTATAACTAGTATTAGATTCTAGCTCTTTAATTAAATCATAAAGATTTATAGTTTTTGTTCCTTTTGAGTCTACATAATCCTTATCTAAATTGAGAACATATTCTTTCTCATTTGATCTAGCTTTATTACCATCTAACAAATAAGCATTAATTGTAAGGCCTTTCTTAGGATAAGTTTTAGTCCATTGTTCAGCCGCCAAAGGCAATCCAGACAAGGTAAGTTTAGACTTATCCTTGATATAAGTTATTTCCTCATGGTCTAGGTTAAACCTATAAGCTATATCAGTATCATATGATAGACTTGTCGTACCTTCGATAGTTCCATCTTCCTTTTTAACATCCATATCAGTCAAGTATTTTTCTTCTTGAATCTTACCATCTATTAAGACAAATTCTTTGACATATTCACCTTTTTCTTTCATATGGCCAGCAGGCGCTTTTGTCTCTTTGATTGCGTAGTAGCCTGGTTCGTAGAAGTCAAAGTTCATCATACCATCTTCACCTGTAGTAAATTTCTTAACTTCTTCATATCTTTCAGGTGCCTTCTCATTAGCTAGTAATACTAACTTATTACCACTATCATCTTGATATAATTTAAGTTTATCTTTAGAATACTTACCTTCTTCAGTAGCCTTGTACCAAACTTCAAATTCTGCACCTTCTAGTGCTTCTTTTGTATCAGCATCCACTTTCTTGAATCTAATATTTTGTTTCTTCTTATTTTCTATATAGATTGGTACAAGTCCGTCTTCTTCTATATCAATTTTATCACCAGACTCAGTAGTTTTATTTATAATTATCTTGCCGTTACTATTTACTACAAACTCGTAGGCAGGATTTGTTAGATTCTTGTAGCCTTGTGGTTCGGATACTTCTTCCAATTCATAGAATCCTGGTTTTAGCTTAGTAAATTCAAACTTACCATCTTCGCTAGATGTTTTTACTAAATCTTTATCATTTTCATCCTTAACATAAGACCACTTATCTACAGCTTTTTGTCTATACTTTAATTTAAACTTAGCATTTGCCAGAGCCTTACCATCTTGGTCAACTTTCTTAAACAGTATTTTGTTTTCTGGGTTGACTGCTACTATTTCTGGTTTAACACTACCACTTGCTTCATTTACAAAGTAATGAACTGAGTCATGTCTTTCTGCGTAGGTTGGTGAGTAATATTGGTTAAATTTAAGGAGTGTTCCGTGTGCTGTATACTCAGACTTATCCTTTTCAGCTACCCTTCCAATTACCTTTATTATATAGGAATGTGTATTGTAAATTCCGTCATCAAAATTAACATTTGTATAGTATCCTTTTTCTAAGGTACGGAAATATTTCACTGTATCAAAAGGTGTTAGGTTAGAACTATATTCATTTACAGCAAATGATTCTGGCATATCTTTAGATACATCATAGTTATTTTTTAGATGGCTTACGGACATATTGAAGTTTTCTATATCTTGGTCTGATACATATCTTAACTCAACAGGGCCAGCTGTATTTTCCTTTAGTCTATTAACATAATAGTAATGTAGGAATTCACCCGTTTCTGGATTGTATTTTACTATTTTTGAAACAAGGTTGATTTTATTTCCATATACATCCATCTCGTGACCATAATCAAGGTCATAGATAACTTTCATATCCCTTAATTGACTTTGGTCATTTCCAATATAGAATCCAACTTTTTGCCTACTAAACGTTCCGTCTGTTTGTTTAACCTTATATAGGTCAATAAAGGAAGTTAGTTTGTTTGAAAATTCTACTAGAGAGTAAGTCTTAGCATAATCTGTAAATGTATAGGTTATAGTTCTCTTTTCCCTATCATAATCAGCCTTAGCTATAGTACCAATACCAGCTGCAATGATGTCTAAGTTTGCTACTTCACTATCAGCTATACCATTTAGGTCTGTTACATCACTCATATTGAGTACGAAATAATCTCCTGGGTTAATCTTTACGCTAGGATTAACAGAATATTCGTTGGTAAATTCCATACTTTCACCAAAATGAGGGTGAATTTCATTTACTTTCTTGCTAGTCTTATCTTCTGGGTTTAGAACATACGTATCTATAGTATTGAGTTTAATCTTGTCAGATAAATCTCTTCCAATTCTTGCGATAGGACCTGCATATGGATCTAAGCCTTCTCCACCTACTGTGAAGTTCCAAACTTGGTTAGTATTTACATATCCATCTGGTGATTCAATTTCTTCTAGTCTGTAGTTACCTATCTTAAGTTCTTCAAATGATAATTTACCATCTGTTCCTACTATTTTTTCTACAGGTGTTGAACCATCTGTTAAGTTAGTTAATTTAAACTTAGCACCAGCTAAGAGATCACTTGCCTTAATTATATTACCATTTTGGTCGACCTTTTTAACTGTCATTTCACCTTTACCTGGTTTTTCGTTTATGATCTTACCCATGTTCTTGGCTGTTGCACTTGTTACAAAGTCTATAAGTTTACCATCTTTTTTAGAAGTTGATTTTTCTGGAACATATTGGTAAACACCGTTTGCCTTGTCATATTCTAGTGAGATATAACCGCTAGATTCTGGGACGATTTTGATTTGATTTACTGGATATTCATTGTGGTAAGGTAAGCCCTCTTCATCAAATTGCTCCTTACCTACTACCATCATATCTTTTAGTAAAACCTCATCATTCGTATCAGGCTTAACTATTTTACATGTTTCTATATTTATATCTTTTGAATTTACTTCACTAATTTTAATCTTCTTAGTAAGATCTTTTGGATCTACCATTTGAAGTTCAGATAGATTATAAGTTTTTCCACCACTTTCAAATCTTACATTTACTGTTTTAATATCAACGCTATCACCTGTTTCAGGATCTACTACATCTCCTGAGTTTGTATTAACAGTTTTGATTGTGAAATAAAGTAGTGGATCTGTGATTGGCTTGTATCCTTCTGGTGCCTTCACTTCCACTAGTCTATAACGACCTGGCTCTAAGTTTCTAAAACCAAAGTATCCGTTAAAGGCAGATCCTACATATGAACCCTCTACATCTACGTAGGTGTTGGCAATTTCTTTTTCAAGTTTAAATATTGCACCTTCAAGTCTGTTTGTTGTTACATTTTCGCTATCAACTTCATCATTTGGATTGTCACGACCGTGTTTAGAAAATGTTACATTGTATCTTTCTTCTTCATTTATTACACTCATTCCGTCTTGTGGAACTTCTGTGTAGTTTTTAGATGAATAAAGTGTTTGAAGATCTATACTTGTTGAAACTCTTGTTCGATCATCTCCTTTTAATGAAGGGTCGATACGTCCACCTTGTTTACTTAGCCAATTTGGATATTTTTGTCCATCAGCTTGGTATAATCCTTGGGTAGTTTGTACTGTAGAACCATTTTCGTCAGTTCCAACATAGCCTAGGGCTATATTACCACCTAGATATGAATCTGATAGATTTTCTCCTTTAGTCCAATCTAGTTTTCCATCTTTATTAACTAATTGTTGGAAGGATCTCGCTCCATCATAGAAATCAAAGTTAAGTTCAAGTTTTTTCAAATCTGCTTCTGGAATAGTATTAGTTTTTTGTTTACTATCATATCCTGTTAGAATAGCATCATCATAGAAACCTTCAACGTCGATATAATATACTCCACCCTTATCTAGGTTCATTATATCTTCATCAAATCCCCAATCAAATGGTCTCCATCTTGCAGTATTAAGCATTGTTACATCTTCTTTAGATAAGTCGTAATTGTTTAATACAGTATCAGCAAAGTTGTCGTTATCTGGAGCACCTGTAATCTTGTAAGTAGATCTGTAGGCAGTCTTTATACCTTCCTTTATGGTTTTTGGTGGTTTTGATCCACCAGGTCCTGGTACAAAATCTACTTCTTCTCTCTTATATTTTGGTGAAATTTGAATATTAATCTGATCACTTTCTCCAGTATAACCTCTTGTATCTATATATATTCTTTGGATGTAAGTCTTAGACTGTGTATTGATATAAGTTAGTTTAGACTTATACTTAATACCATTACCTGTAGTTTTTATAGCTCCACTATCATAAGACTTCTCATCTCTTATATAATCATATGAAGTATGTTCTGCTGATTTATACTTTGATTTTAATTGTCCATCCTCTTCATATACTTCTATATCAAAAGGAGCTTGTGGATTTTTGTATCCAGATGGTGACTGTGTTTCTGTTAATCTATAGAAACCAACTGGTAAGCTTACAGGATTGCCATTCTCATCTGTTAGTGTTACATAACCGTTTTGATCTGATATACCGTAAAGTTTTTCGAAAGATTCATCTTTAGTTTCATAAGTTCCATCAGTATATCTTTCTAATTCAAACTCTGCCTTTTCAAGTCTTCTATAAGAGTCATCTCTTTTTATAATCCTAAGAGCAAGACCTGTTTGCTTGTTGGTAATCTTGTAACCAGTATCTGGAATCAATTGTGATCCTTCTGGAGGAGTGATAGGTTTTTCTTTAAACGTAGCAGAAATAACTACATTTTCTTTTATCATGTTGACTATGTATGTGTCGTTAGTTGCTTCTACTGGATTTCCATTTAATAGAAGCTTATCTAATTCGTATCCTTCATCTGCTTTTACTGTTAGAGTAACTTCTTCATTTACCATAGCGCTTTGCTTATCAGCAATTACACTACCATGTGGAGCTTGATCTACTGTGATATTAAATACTTTTGGTGGGATAGGCTTAAATGTTACATCAACTACAACGTCAGATGCTGGCATTTTAAAGGTATTATCAGTTACTTTTACAGGTATATCATTTGAATCTGTTACAGTAATTTCACCTAGTTTATAACCATCATTTGGCTTAATATCAGTTATACTAACAACTTGGTCAGTTTTCGCATCAGGTGATAGACTTATTGAACCATTTTCTATTTTACCTTTGTTTACTTTATAGGAATTAGCTTCAAATTGTGCGGAAATAGTAACATCACTTTCTGGCATTGGGAATTTATGGTTACTTCTTATTGTTATTGGTCTACCGGTTTCGTTGTTAGTTACTGTTGGTCCCGCTGTTTTAGTGTAACCAGCTTTCGGTCTAACTTCTTTTATTTCAACTAACTTACCATTTTCAGACCAATCTATAGGGTCTGTGATGATTGTTCCACCCTTAACATCGTAAGTAATCTTATAAACTATCCTTTTCCTTGCTCTTGGATATGGAGTTATATTAGTATTGTCAAATCTAGTATAATCAACAAGATTTACTGCAGCTAAGGCAGAGTTTACATTTACTATAAATTCTATACTAGCAGTATCACCAGCTTTTATAGTTAGTTTGTTATCTCTTATGCCAATGATTTTAGTATTAGGATCGTATCCACTATGCCATCTACTAGCATTGTCCGGATTGTTTGGATCTCCGTCTTGTCCATCTACACTCCATTGCCAAGTATGGGTTGATCCGCCTTCAAATGTTGCATTGTCATTAAAGTGAACTGAGAATTGTTTATTTGTTAAAGGTTCGCCTGTGATATTTTTCATATCATATCTTACTTTGAACTGATAATTTCCCAGATACTCTGCACTTGTTGTAACTTCTACTTGGGTCTTAAATCTTTCTTCATTCTTAATATTTAATATTTCATAATCAATCTTACTAATACCAGCAGCTAGTGGATTCCTAGTATCTGGTAGACTTGGTCCAATTTCTAGACCTGTATCTGCTGTATCAGAAAACTTATTAAGTCTATCTAATAAACTATATCTTGCTCTGTTGACAGCTACCTCTTCTGATTTTTCTACCCTATTTGTACTTTCATCACTAGTTTTGTTTGATTTGATATAAGATTCTCCGTCTTGGGTTATTGTTACTGTCCATGTTTCATCAGTCTTTTGATAACCTGGAGCTGGCTCGCTTTCTTCTAGGGTGTAAATGCCTGGTTTTAAGTTATTGAAGTGGATCATACCATCCTTGCCAGTGGTCATATATCTTTCATTTGAATTATCATCTGGACCTCTTAGTTTAAATACTGCACCTGGTACGAGAGTGGTTTCATCGCCTTCCTTAACTTTCTTAATCTTGAATCCATAAGTTTTGATGTCATTTGTTACATCAAGTGAGCCTTCTCCTACATAAGATCCTACAATAGATCCTTCTTCTCTTATAGTTGGATCACTTTCTACAATGTCAGATACTCTTTCATAATAGTCGGACTTCCAGTAAGTTTGTCCACCTTCATACCAATCCATGCCCGTACCAACTCCGCCGTATACATTGTTATAAGGTATTTTGACATCTATTACTATTGGATTAGTAGTAGCTGGAAGGTCTAGTTTTAATCTACTTTCTCCATGGTGAGAATCATCTATTGATTTTTTTACAGATGAAGTAATATCCGTTTCACTATAGTCAGCGAGTCTTAGGTCAGAGATTAGTCCTGTTACTTTACCGTCAGTATTTCCGTCTTCTTTTGGATCAAGGGTAAATATTTTTATTTCTTCATCACCCTTATACCAATCCATATTTGGATATTCTGGTTTTTCCCTATGAATTATTGCTGTAGATTCACCGATTTTTCTTGCTTCTGGGTTTATTACATATCTTTGGATAACATAGTCTTTATCTTTATTGATAGCGACAATTCTTGTACCTAAGTATCTAGCTTCAGTAGAGTTTGCAGCCCAACCTGTAAGTCTATTATCATAGCTTGACCAGCCTGTTGTTGGTCTTTCTTTTACGTTAATCCAATGTGTTCCTTCATCACCAAGGATCGACTTGACCTTGTTTGAATCTGATTTTGAATAGGTATAGATTTTGGTTTTACCATCTTCTATCCTTATTACCCATTTCTTATTAAGTGGCTTGTATCCTACTGGTGGCTCTACTTCTTC
>CALGYU010000012.1 GCA_937934685.1 uncultured Acholeplasma sp.
TATCAAAAAATATATCCCATCTCAGTATGAATTTAAATATTATAACTACAGAAACGAGTTTTTAGATACCGCAAAAACAACGTATCGATACCCACAAGAAATATATTACCGACTTTTTGTGCAATGTTATTTAAAGCAGGAAATCAAACGTATCTTATACTTAGATGTAGATACAATTGTCATCAAAAACTTAAAAAATTTTTATGAACAACCATTTGGGGATAGTTTTTTTATTGGAGCAACCAACATTAAAAAAGCATTAACAACATTTAACAATGTTAAAAATAAAGCCAAGTTGGACTCTCATTATTTAAATACAGGTGTTTTATTAATAAACGTAGAAGACCTAAGAAAAAAACAAAGTATAGATGAGCTAAATCAATATATCCTTAAAAACGAAAAAAGATTGTTTTTACCAGATCAAGATGTTTTAAATGCTTTATACGGTCATAATGTAAAACTAGTTAACCATTTAAAATACAATTTAAGTGATAGAGCAATTACCAAATATAATTTAATGAAATTAGTTTCAAAGATTGATTTAGATTGGGTGAATGAAAATGCTTATATCATTCATTACTATGGTAAAAATAAACCATGGTTGCCTGATTATAAAGGTATTTTAAAAGATTACTACTTAAAATACGATCAATTATTAAAAAGCATTCAAATAAGGGAGCAAATATGAAAGATAAGTTGATCAAAGAATATATACCAAAATCAGAACAAGAAAAAAGAGATCATGACATGATGTTGCAATTATTAGAAACATCCTCTAACCCCTATTTACGTGAAAATCTTTGTGCACATTTTACCACCTCTGCAATTATTCTTAATCAAAGGATGGATGAAATTTTATTAGGTTATCACTTAATTTACCAATCTTATGGGTGGTTTGGTGGTCATAATGATGGTGATAGAGATTTTAAAGAAGTCATCAAAAAAGAAGTCTTTGAGGAAACAGGGATAAAAGACCTAGAATTTATTAAAGATGAACCACTTATGTTAGATAATATTTGTGTCCACAATCATTATAAAAATAATGAATACATACCAGATCATATTCACTTAAATCTAACTTATTTTCTTAGGGTAAACCAAGCTGAGAAAATACAGGAAAATGACAGTGAACATAGAGATTTAAAATGGTTTCCATTAGAAACTTTTTTAAACCATATCAGTGAAAAAAGAATGATTCCAGTTTATCAAAAGGCTCTAAAGATCATTAAAGACTTAAAAAAGCAACTAGATTTTAAAGTCTAGTTATTTTTTTAAATCTAATAGGAGGTAGTTTTATGCAGTTTAAAAAGATATTAAAAATAATATATTTATTGATTTTCGCTTTAGTGCTTGTTGCCTGTGAAAACGATGAAATCATTTTACCAGAAGAACCTATCAGTCGTGACACACTAGAAATTTATGCCATCAATGATTTTCATGGAGCCTTATTAAAAGATGATTCAAATGGATTTATGGGCTTTTCTAGAATCGCTAATTATCTTAAAAACAATGATTCAACCAATGAACATGTAGCCATTGCTAGTGGTGATATTTTCCAAGGTGAGCTATTATCAAATTATTATTACGGTGAACCCATCATTGAAGTGATGAATCATTTAGAATTTGATGCATTTGTCTTAGGAAATCACGAGTTTGATTGGGGCATTGAAGAAGTAACTAAATATTTTGACCCTGCCTACGAGGGATTAAAAGCAAATTTTGATTTACTAGGTGCAAACGTCATTGATAAACAAACCAATGAAATCATAGAGTTTGTTAAGCCTTATACCATTGTGAATAAAAATGATTTAAAAATAGGCATCATTGGAGTTATGGGGGATGGTTTGGAAACAAGCATCTCAGGAGATAAAGTTCAAAATTATCAATTTACAGATGCTTTTACCGCTATAAAAAAATACAGTAGAATACTTAGGGCAGAAGAAAATGTAGATGTTATCATCGTATCTGTACATGGTGCTAATAGTTCATTAAATCAAAGTGTAGCATCCCTTAGTGGTCTAGAACATGTAGATGCAATGTTTAACGCTCACACCCATGCTAAATATGAAAGGTTTTATAGTGATATTAACAGAAAAGTGGAGCTACCTGTCATTCAGTCTGAAAGTAAAGGCACTTATTTAGGAAATATTACATTAAAATTTGATGAAGATAAAAAGGTTAAGAGTTATACTGCAAAAAACATGAACCATCAAACAGAAAACCTGCTTAAAACAGAAGACCAAGAAGTTTTAAACATCATTAATAAATATTATAAAAAGCTAGAACAACAAGGTTTTTATGATACGATATTACCAAGTGAAAAGTATTTTAATAAAGCTTCCATATCGGTTTACCTATCTTACTTAATGCAAAACTATACAGATGCGGATTTGGCCATCCACAATTTAGGGGGAACCCGTGAAACGATTGCTAAAAATGAAGGGATGAGTCTTGCAAAAATTTATCAAATCATGCCATTTGACAATGAAGTTATTGTTTTTAACCTTTATGGCTCAGAACTAAAGAAAAACATTTCAAGAAATCAAAATTATATTGCATATTATAGTCCATCAGCACTTCATACGTTTTTAGATGATCAAATATATACGATTGCAACCAATCGCTATGTTTTTGAATCCACTAAAAATTATACGTTTAAAGATAAAGCGATCGGTGCATACACGATTGCCGATAAAACAATGATTCCTATGTTTTTAGATCATCTTAATTTACAAAAAGAACAGAAACAACCATATTTTAACTTAAACCAATCCTTACCTTTTCCAAAACCATTTAGTATCATCACGCAAATATATAAAAGAAGCAATGCTTCTTTTTTTTATCTTCAAATCATTTAACAACTCATAACCTTAAAAGGGTCTTAAGAACTTAGCAACAATATCCTTTTTTATAGGTGATATTTATTTGATATTTTAAAAACTATGTTATAATTAAAAAGGTTAATACATATTAGGAGGAAATATAATAATGAAATTCGAAAAATTAGGAACAAATCGTGCTAAATTCACTTTTGAAGTTACACCAGCTGAATTTGAACACGGATTAGATCATGCATTCCATCATGCAAAAGAAACAGTTGAAGTTAAAGGATTTAGAAAAGGACATGTGCCAAGAAATATCTTTGAACAAAAATTTGGAGTAGAAGTATTATTTGAAGATGCTTTAAATCATGTGATTGGACATAAATACGAAGAAGCTTTCTCAGTAAAAGAAGTTGAAATTGTTGGTCAACCACAAGTAACAGAACTTGACTTTGCTTCAATCAAACGTGGAGAACCATTTACTTTCGCATTAGAAGTAGCTGTAAAACCTGAAGTTGAATTAGGACAATACAAAGGCTTAGAAATTGCAAAAGTAGATACACAAGTAACTGAGGAAGAAGTTAACAACTACCTTAAAACATTAGCATCAAACGAAGCAGCATTAGAAGTAAAAGAAGGTGACACTTTAGAAAATGGTGACACAGCAATCTTTGACTTTGAAGGATTCCATGAAGGTGTTGCATTTGAAGGCGGAAAAGCTGAAAACTTTACTTTAGAAATTGGATCAGGACAATTCATTCCAGGATTTGAAGAAGGCATGTTAGGCATGAAAGTTGGAGAAAAAAGAGAAATTAATGTTGTTTTCCCAGAAGAATATCATGCACCTGAATTAGCAGGTAAAGATGCAGTGTTTAATGTAACATTACACGAGTTAAAAGTAAAAGTAACCCCTGAATTAAATGATGAGTGGGTAAAAACATTAAACAAAGATAACATTGAAACACTAGATGCTTTAAAAGAAGATGTTAAAAAAGATTTAACAGCTAACAAAGAAGCAAGAGCAAAAAATGAAATCATTGACTCAGTATTAGATAAAGCAATTGCAAACGCAAAAGTAGATATCCCACAAGAAATGATTGATCAAGAAATTGCTTCATTTAAACAAAACGTAGAAGCACAAGCTGCACAATATCAATTAGACTTAGCAACATTTATTACTTTATCAGGTTTAACACAAGAAATATTTGATGCACAAGCATTAGAACAAGCAACAAAAAGAGTGAATCAATCTTTAGTAGTTGAAGCAGTAGCTAAAGCAGAAAAATTAGTTGCAACAGAAGAAGAAATTACTGAAAGATATGAATTACTTTCACAACAATACAATATGCCTATTGATGAAATCAAACAATATGTTAACGATGATTTAGTTTCAAAAGACGTTGTATTCCAACATGCAGTCGACTTAATGGTTGATTCTGCAGTTCAAAAATAAGACGAAAACATAAGGGGACTTTATAAGTTCCCTTATCTATCATATAAACATAAAAAAAAGTTTTTGGCACTCATACATATTGATTGCAAATAAAAAATTACATGATATAATTAAAGATAGATAAAATGAAGGGATGTGGAAGCATGGAAGATTTACAAAAGAGTTTACCGGCTGTTGTCGTTCGTGGTGTTGTACCAATACCAAATAATAATTTTAAAATTAGAGTGGGCCGTAAAATATCCCTTAAAGCAATAGAAGAGGCTGAAAAGAATTTTGGTTCATATGCTTTAATTGTTGTTCAAAAAAACCCATTAATTGAAAATCCAACAGCTGAAGATATTGAGGATTATGGTGTCTTAGCAAAAGTTTCAATGAAACTTAAATTGCCAAATAATATGCAAGAAGTTAGATTTAATGTCATCAAACGCGTTAAAATTTCAGAATATTTACTAACTGAACCGTATTTTATGACAACTTATGAAGAAGTAGAAACCATTCTAGGTGACCAAGAAGAAGAAATTACACTAGTAAGAATGATTGCACAAGAGTTGGTAAACAATCAAAATATTGTTTTACAAAGCGCAAGCTCAGTAATAGAACAAGTACAATCAGGCATTACATCTGAAAAAGCTGCAGATATTATTACACATAATTTAAAAATGCCAGATAACGAAAAATATAAATATTTAAGTGAGTTAAACTTAAATAACAGATTAAAACTAGTTTTAGAAGACATTCATAAACAAATTATGATTGCTGAATTGGAAAAACGTATTAACGATGACATCAAAAAATCAATTGATGAAAATCAAAAAGAGTATTACTTAAGAGAAAAAATGCGTGCCATTCAAAACGAACTAGGTGATAAAGCTAAAAAAGAAGAAGAAATAGATGAATTACGTGAACTCATTAAAAAAGCTAACATGCCAAAAGAAATTGAGGAAAAAGCTTTACAAGAATTATCACGTTATCAATCAACACCTTCGGCAATGGCAGAATCACAAATCATTAAAACATATCTAGATTTCTTAGTAGCTTTACCGTGGGAAAACTATAGTAAAGATTTAGATGATTTAGTAGAAGTTCAAAGTAAACTTGATAAAAACCACTATGGTTTAGAAAAAGTAAAAGATCGTATCATTGAATACTTAGCAGTTAAGATCATGACTAAGAAAAACCCACAAACTATTTTATGTTTAGCAGGTCCTCCAGGAGTTGGTAAAACATCTTTAGCAACCTCAATTGCCGAAGCTTTAGGCAGAAAGTTTGTCAAACAATCTTTAGGTGGGGTAAAAGATGAATCTGAAATCAGAGGGCATAGAAGAACTTATGTCGGCGCAATGCCTGGTCGAATCTTAAAAGGTATGAAAGATGCAGGAACGGTTAACCCGGTTTTCCTATTAGATGAAATTGATAAAATGGCATCTGATTATAAAGGGGATCCAGCATCAGCGATGCTAGAAGTTTTAGACCCAGAACAAAATGCACATTTCAGTGATCACTACTTAGAAGAACCATATGATTTATCACAAGTTTTATTCATTACAACAGCAAACTATTTAGAAAATATCCCAGCACCATTAAGAGATAGAATGGAAATTGTTGAATTAAGTTCCTATACAGAACATGAAAAATTCGAAATAGCTATTCAACACTTAATGCCAAAACAATTGGCTGCTCACGGAGTTACCTCAAAACAGTTCACAATCGATGATAAGAGCCTTTATTACATCATTAGACACTATACTAGAGAAGCTGGCGTAAGGGACTTAAATCGCTTTATAGGCTCTTTAATTAGAAAAGCAGTTAAAGAAATTTTACTAAATAAAGCAGAGAAAATCAGTATCACATTAGACAACATTGAAACCTATTTAGGTAGACCAAGATTTGTTCATAATCTTGCAGATGAAAAAGAACAAATTGGTGTAGCAACCGGATTAGCTTATACAGCCTTTGGTGGTGATACCTTACCAGTTGAGGTCACTTATTATAAAGGTAAAGGACAATTAGTTTTAACCGGTAAATTAGGTGATGTCATGAAGGAAAGTGCTCAAACCGCTTTAAGCTTTGTTAAATCACACGCAGATGATTTAAAAATTGATCCAAAAATCTTTAATGAAAATGACTTCCATATTCACGTTCCAGAAGGAGCAGTTCCAAAAGATGGACCTTCTGCAGGTATTACGATAGCAACAGCGATTGTTTCTGCAGTAAGTAATAAATATGTAAGAAAAGACTTAGGGATGACAGGTGAAATTACTTTAAGAGGTTATGTCTTGCCTATCGGTGGACTAAAAGAAAAGGCAATTGCCGCACATAGAAGTGGATTAAATACCATCTTAATTCCAAAAGATAATGTTAAAGATATTGAAGATATTCCAACGGAAGTCAAAGAAGTATTAGAGATCATTCCAGTTGAGAGTGTAAGTGATGTTTTCAAAAGAGCTTTAATTTAATTCCTAATATCAAATATGAAAGACACTTTTAAGTAAGTGTCTTTTTTTTGACTTTTTGAAAGTCTTAATATGCTATGTTCTTATCAGTACTTAAAAAATCTCTTAAGTGACCATCTTAAAACTCCAAATACTCAAATAAAATAAACTAATCATTCAAAGAGTTTTGAAAAAAACTCTTTTTATCTTATAATAGAAGTACGGAAACAAGAACGGAGTATTAACATGGTTAAACAAGCAGAGTTTATTAAGAGTATTACAGACATAAAAGACGCACCAGAACTAAAACTACCCGAGGTAGTTTTAATAGGAAGAAGTAATGTAGGTAAAAGCTCATTTATTAATGCTTTTACAAACAGAAAATCTCTTGCAAGAGTTTCACAAACTCCAGGGAAAACCATCACTTTAAACTATTATTTAATCAACAATGAAATGTATTTAGTCGATGCGCCAGGATATGGATATGCCAAACGCAGTAAAGAAATGAAGTCACAGTTTTCTCATATGATTATAGATTATTTAGAGACTGCTCCTAATTTAGAAACAGTCTTCTTATTTGTAGATTTTAAAGTAGGGCCAACTAAAGATGATATAGAAATGTATCATGCTATTTTAGAGTCTGGAATGAAAGTTATTGTAGTTGCTACAAAAAAAGATAAAGTAAAACGTAGTCAACACGTTAAACATGAAAAAATGATTAAAGAGAAACTGACACATGTAGAGAAATTAATCGTTACCTCAAGTGAAACTAAAGAAGGTTTTAATTTAATTTATGAAGAAATAAAGGGGATATTAGTTCATGAGTAAAGTGATCATTACAACAGATTCAACCGCTGATTTAAGCCAAGCAATGTTGGATCAATACCAAATCAAAACCGTACCACTTTATGTAAGATTTGAAGAAGAATTTTACAAAGATGGTGTGGATATTACAACACCAGAATTATACAAAAAGGTTTCAGAACTAGGTTATTTACCTAAAACAGCTGCAGTCTCCCCAGGAGATTTTGTAGATTTTTTTGAACCCTTCTTAAAAGAAGGATACAAAATTGTTCATATTAGCATAGGAGCAAGCATTTCTGGTACTTATCAAAGCGCTTTGCTTGCTAAAGATCTTTTAGAAACTGAAGATATTTTTATCATCAACTCTGATAATTTATCTTCTGGTATTGCTCTACTGGTTTTAAAAGCAACCACTTTTAGAGATCAAGGTTTTGATGCGAAAGAAATTTATGAAAAAACATTAGCATTGGTACCACTTGTAAGAAGTCAATTTGGGATTAAAACTTTAGATTATCTTCACAAAGGTGGAAGAGCCAGTGGGCTTTCTGCTTTAATTGGTGGGGTATTAAAAGTAAGACCAATCATTCAAGTTAGAGATGGAAAACTAGATGTTTATAAAAAACCAATGGGGAAAATGTCTAGAGGACTTGATATTATGTTAACTGATTTTTTTAATGAAGTTGATAAGGACAATATAGATTTAGATTTTGTCATGATTACACATAGTCTAGCAAGTAGTTCATATGACTATATGCAAGGAAAAGTTTTAGAAAAAATCCAACCTAAAAACCTAATCGAATCACATGCAGGATGCGTTATTTCAAGCCATTGTGGTGAAGGAACGATTGGAATTTTATATATTGTAAAATCATAAGGACGATAAGTCCTTTTTCTTTTTTTAAAGTAGCTACTATGTTAAAATAGAAACATATGGAGGTATCTATGAAAACAGATAAAATATCAATTATAGGCGCAGGCGCCGTAGGGTCAGCCACGGCATTTAGTATGATGCTTAATAAAATCGCATCAGAAATTGTTTTAGTAGACGTGAATCATGAACGTGCTTTAGGCGAGGCTATGGATATTTTCCATGGAACAAGCTTAGTTGCTCCAGTAGCGATCAAAGCTGGTGATATGACCGATACCAAGGACTCAGATATCGTCGTGATAACAGCAGGTGCAGCCCAAAAACCAGGAGAAACAAGGCTAGACTTAGTTAATAAAAATATTAAAATTTATGAATCGTTAATTCCAGAAATAGTTAAACATAATCCAAAAGCTATTTTACTAATTGTTTCTAACCCAGTAGATATTCTAACTTATGTTGCACAAAAAATATCTGGTTTCCCCAAATCAAGAGTTATTGGCTCAGGAACCGTATTAGATACAGCAAGATTTAGATCAGCACTTGCAAGAGAGTTTAAAATTGATGCAAGAAACGTCCATGCCAACATTATTGGAGAACATGGTGATAGTGAAATCGCAGTTTGGTCAAGGGCTAATATTGGTGGTTTAACTTTAGAGGAGTATTGTACCAAAGAAGGTAAGTGTGACATTGGATTTGAAGAAAAAATTGCAGAAGAAGTTAAAAATGCGGCTTATGAAATTATTAACAAAAAAGGCTATACTAATTATGCCGTAGCCGTTGCAGTAACAAGAATTTGTACAGCCATCCTAAGAAATGAAAGATCCATTTTAACGACATCAACTTACCTACAAGGTGAATATGGAGTTAAAGATATATATTTAAGTATCCCAACGATTATTGGTAGAAATGGGGCATTAGAAACTGTTGCCTTACCACTATCAAAAAATGAAGTAAATGATTTTGTTAAATCAGCTGAAATCATGAAAAAAATTATTAAAGAATCGAATTTGAAAACGGAGGAATAAAATGAAACTCGCAATTATCGGAGCTACAGGCTTTGTTGGTAGCCATATTTATCAAGAAGCATTAGAAAGAGGACATGAAATTGTTGCTATTTCTAGAAAAACTAAAATGAAACCAGAAAAAAACGTCGTATCATATCAACAAACTATTTTTGAACCAGAAAAATTAACAGAATTAATTAAAGATGTTGACGTAATCATCTCTGCTTATAATCCAGGATGGTATCATGTGGATCCACACAACAGATATTTACAAGGTTATGATATTTTAATAGAAGTCTCTAAAAAACTAAATAAGCGTTTATTAATCGTAGGCGGAGCAACAAGTCTTGATCAAGAAGATGGGACAAAAGTCGTTGACGGATTTTTCCCTGGCCCTTGGAAAGAAGCACTAAGTGGTACTTTTGCGTTATACGAAAAAATCAAAGACGATAAAAGTTTTGATTGGACATATGTTTCACCAGCAGCTGAGTTAATCAATACATCTAAAACTAAAAAATATGTTTTAGACCAAAACACTTTAGTAACTGATGATGGTGATGTAAGCCGCGTGAGTGTACAAGATTTAGCAGATGCTATTTTAAATGAAGTTGAAAATCCTAAGTATAAACAAAAAAGATTTACATTAGGATATAAATAGGGTTGACAATTATTATAATTTAAGTAAAATAAAAGTAAGCAATAGGCATTTTAAACAATGCCTATTTTTTTAAAGAGGGAAAAATGACATTATTAGAAACTGAAATGATAATTAAAGAAATCAAAGACTTTTTTGAGGTTAGTTTACGAAAAAATCTAAATCTATACAGAGTAACAGCACCTGTTTTTCTTAAAAGTAGCACAGGATTAAACGATGAATTAAGTGGTACAGAAAAACCCGTTGTTTTTAATGTTAAAGATACTCAACTAGAAATCATTCACTCACTAGCAAAATGGAAAAGACATGCATTAAATCTTTATGATATCCCTTTATATAAAGGAATATATACCGATATGAACGCCATTAGAAAAGATGATGTGATGGATCAAATCCATTCTTTATACGTAGATCAATGGGATTGGGAACTACATATTAAAAAAGAAGATAGAACACTTGATTTTCTCAAAAGCACAGTAAAAAAAATCTATGAAGCATTTAAAGAAACCAATGTGTACCTACAAGCAACCTATGGTTATTATAAACCACTACCTAAAGACATTTATTTTATTACAACACAAGCGTTAGAAGATATGTATCCACATTTAACAGATAAACAAAGAGAATATGCCATTACAAAAGATAAAAAAGCAGTTTTCTTAATTGGTATTGGACATCAACTTAAATCTGGGAAACCTCACGATACAAGAAGTCATGATTATGATGATTGGGACTTAAATGGTGATATTTTAGTTTATTTTGAAAAAATAGATTGTGCCCTTGAATTATCTTCTATGGGTATTAGAGTAGATAAAAACGCCTTATTAAAACAAGCTAGCCTTGCCAATAAAACCGATCAAATTAATAAAGAATATCACTTAGGAATTATCAATGAGACTCTACCATATACCATAGGTGGCGGTATTGGACAATCTAGGATGTGTATGTATTTTTTAAATAAAGAACATATCGGTGAGGTACAAAACTCTTATTGGACAAAAGAAGAACAAGAAAAATTTAAACATTTGAAACTAGAAAAATAGAAGTTAGCAATAATTTCTATTTTTTTGATTATAACTTGGTAAATATAAAAATATGTACTATAATGGAATAGAAAAAACTACAACAAGGAGAAAAACAAATGGATAATTTAATCTTTGCTTTAAACGCTATCCTACCTATTGTGTTATTAATGGTCTTAGGATACTATTTAAAGCGAAAAAACTTCTTAACAGAAGGCTTTGTTAAAGTTGCTAACAAAGTAGTATTTAAAGTAGCTTTACCCGTTTCATTATTTTTAAATATTTACCAAATCGAGAGTTTATCATCAATTAATTGGTCGGTGGTCTTATATAGTGTTTGTATCATCGTAAGTTTCTTTATCATCTCGTTTATCTTAGTCATGTTATTTGTCAAAAAAGATGAACAAAGAGGCGTTATCATTCAAGCCTTTGTACGATCAAACTACGCAATCGTTGGAACGCCACTTATTATATTTATGGCAGCTGGAAATGCAAATGCAGCAGCGGTAGGATCAATTATTATGCTATTTATTATTCCTTTAACCAATGTACTAGCTATCATTGGATTAATGATCTTCATTAAAGCAGAAGGACAAAAGAAAGTTTCACCACTAGACATTGCTAAAAAAATCATTACCAACCCATTAATTATCGGGATTTTAACAGGTTTTCTCTTCGTATTGACAAGAGAATTTATTTTGCCAAGAAATAGTGCAGGAGCACTAATTTTCTCAGTTCAAAGAGATATTCAGTTTTTATACACAGCATTAAAACAAATCGGTAGCCTTGCTACGCCATTAGCGTTGATTGTATTAGGGGCTGACTTTGAATTTAGCGAAGTTAAATCCATGTTAAAAGAAATTGTGATTGGAACATTAGGAAGAGTCGTTATCGCACCAGTGGTTGGATTAGGCGTAGCTATTATTTTAGTTCAACAAGGCGTTTTAAATTTTGGTGTAAATGAGTTTCCAGCATTAATTGCTCTTTTCTGTGCCCCTGCAGCTGTTTCATCTGTGGCGATGGCAATTGAGATGGACAACGATGGAAAACTTGCAGCGCAGCTTGTTGTATGGTCAACTATTTTTTCTGCAGTCAGTATATTTATCGCAATTTTTACGTTTAAGAGTATGGGATATTTAGGGTGATAAAATGAAGTTAAGTTGCTTATTTGTATCCAATAGAAGCTTGAGTATAGAGTTAATAAATCAAGATATCTATTATCATCACGAAGCTTTTGATGTTTATTTAAATGATGAACTGATCATTTCAAAAGAAGAAAAAAATGTTTTTTCAATTTATGATTTATCACCTGAAACAGAGTATATGATTCAAACAATTTCAGAATCTGGAAAAACAGGAACGATAAAAATTACAACAGAAAAAGAATCTATCACATTAAATGTTAAAGATTTTCACGCTAAAGCAGATGGTGTCTCAAATGATACTCTAGCCATTCAAACAGCTATTTTATGTGCACCAAAACACGCAAGAGTTCTTATCCCAAAAGGAACCTATTTTGTAACTAGTTTATTTTTAAAAGACGATATTTATATTGAACTTCAAAAAGATGCCATTTTACTTGGGAATCCTAATCGACATGATTATCCGATTTTACCTAACAGGCAATTATTTAACGATGGAAAAGAATATATTTTAGGTACTTGGGAGGGACAACCAGAAGAAACATTTGCGAGTCTAATTACCGGAATTCATGTAAAAAACACCAAAATCTATGGTCAAGGCGTGATAGATGAAAATGCTCAAAACTCAGACTGGTGGATTGATCATAGAGTCAAACGCATTGCTAGAAGACCTAAAGGAATCTTTTTAAATCATTGTGAAAACATCCAAATCCAAGGTATTACAGTAAAAAACACACCATCATGGAATTTACATCCATATTTTTCAAAAAATATTCGTTTCATCGACATGTTTTTAAATAGCCCTATCGATTCACCAACAACCGATGGATGTGATCCAGAAAGTTGTGATGGGGTTGATATTATAGGGGTCAGAATTTCAGTGGGCGATGACTGTATCGCTATTAAATCTGGAACATTTGAAATGGGTATGAAATACCAAAAACCATCTGAAAACATCACCATCAGAAATTGTTATATGCAAGATGGGCATGGGGGCGTGGTTTTAGGAAGTGAAATGAGTGGTGGCGTAAAAAATTTAAATGTGACTCAATGTATCTTTGATACCACTGATAGAGGGCTTAGAATTAAAACCAGACGTGGTAGAGGAAAGTATGCCATCATAGATGACATTTCTTTTAGCCATATTTTAATGAAAAATGTGAAAGCGCCATTTGTTATTGACTCATTTTATAAATGGGGACCAGGTGGATTAGATGAATATGTTCACCGAAAAGAAAAACAACCTATCGATGATAGAACACCATATTTAGGTAAATTCTCATTTAATCACATCAAAGCTTATGATTGTGAATGGGCAGCTGGATATTTTTACGGTTTACCAGAACAACCCATAAAAAAAATCACTTTTAATCATGTAGATTTCACTTTTAAAAACGATGCACAAGCAGGTGAGCCAGCGATGATGGTTGATGCTGAAAAAGTATCAAAAAAAGGATTGGTTTTCTACAACGTTGAACAAATAGAAACTAATAATGTAACCATGGTTGGACAAGATGGAGAATTTAAAGAAGTATTTAACGAACAAATGTCAAAATAATTGACAAATCACATAACATATCATAAAATATGTTTAACAACAAAGAAGAGGAAGAGTAATTGGTTTTCTTTTAATAGAGAGTCTATGGTTGGTGAAAATAGATAAAAGAGACAAATGAAGGTAGCCTTGGAGTTGGTTATTTGAAGTAGTAGTAAAATAATCCGTTAACTTGCGTTAAAAGTATGAGTGCTGTAGGTATCAATAATACTTGCAGAATTAAGGTGGTACCGCGATAAATTCGTCCTTAAGATTGATTCTTAAGGACTTTTTTTTATGAGGAATAATATGATAAAAGAGTTAGAAACACAAAGATTAATTTTAAGAAAACCAGTCATAGAAGATCTAAAAGATTTTCATAAGTATGCCAGTAAAAGCAATATCGGTCCTAACGCAGGATGGCTACCACATTATAGTCTAGAAGAAAGTAAACATGTTTTAAAATCATTTATCAAGGAAAATAATGTTTGGGCAATTACCTTAAAGGCATATAATAAACTCATAGGAACCATTGATTTAAGAGACCATGATTATTTTTCACATGAGGTTTATGAAATTGGATATTCCTTAGATGATAAATATTGGAATAAAGGCATTGTGACAGAGGCTTTAAATAAAGTGATTGACTATGCATTTGGTGAGCTTAAAATTAAACGTTTGATCGCATCACATAGTGAAAACAACATAGCATCTCAAAAAGTGCTAGAAAAAAACGGATTTGTCTATACACATACAGAAGAAACCACACTTTATTTAAGTGTCGGTATTAAAACCATCAAATGGTATGAGAAACTAAATATTCAGGAGGAAAACAATGGAAACAAAATTAAAGACTAAATATGATTTTAAAGAAGTAGAAAAAGGGCAATATGAAACGTGGGTAGAAAACGGATATTTTACGGCCGGAAAAGATCTTTCTAAGACCCCTTTTACTGTTGTTATTCCGCCACCAAACGTAACTGGAAAACTACATTTAGGTCACGCCTGGGATAACACATTACAAGATATCATCATCAGAAGAAAAAGAATGCAAGGTTATGATGCTTTATTTTTACCTGGAATGGACCATGCTGGGATTGCGACTCAAGCAAGAGTAGATAATCAATTAAAACAAATGGGAATATCACGTCATAACATTGGTAGAGAAAAGTTTTTAGAACATGCTTGGAGTTGGAAAGAAGAATATGCAGGGCATATTAGAGATCAATGGAAAGCATTAGGATTAAGTTTAGATTATACGAGAGAACGTTTTACGTTAGATGATAAATTAAACGATGCAGTGAATTATGTTTTCATCAACCTTTATGAAAAAGGGTTAATTTATCGCGGCAATAGAATCATTAACTGGGATCCAGAAGCTCAAACAGCTTTATCTAATATCGAGGTAGAACATAAAGAAACGCAAGGAAAACTCTTTTATTTTAAATATCCACTCATAGATAGTGATGAGTTTTTAATTGTTGCTACAACAAGACCTGAAACAATGTTTGCCGATCAAGCTGTAATGGTGCATCCAAAAGATGAAAGATACACATCGTTTATTGGAAAAAAAGTATATATTCCAGGAACTAAAACAGCCATTCCTGTCATTGCAGATGACTATGTAGATAAAGATTTTGGAACTGGTGTTGTAAAAGTGACACCTGCACACGATCCAAATGACTTTGAGGTTGCGCTTAGACATCATTTAGAAATGCCATTATGCATGGAAGAAAATGGGAAGATGAATCATATGGCCAATCAATATGAAGGGCAAGACCGTTTTGAGTGTAGAACGAATTTAGTTTATGATTTAGAAAAATTAAACTTAGTTCATAAAATAGAAGATTATACAAATTCTGTAGGCTATTCAGAACGAACTGGTGTTGTTGTAGAACCAAGATTATCACTTCAATGGTTTATTGCGATGGAAAAACTAGCAGAAAAAACACTTAATGATTCAAAAATTAATTACTATCCAAGTCGTTTTAAAAAATTATTTGACCACTGGATGGAAAATATCCAAGACTGGTGTATTTCTCGTCAACTTTGGTGGGGACATAGAATACCTGCTTGGTATAAAGATAAAGAAGTCAAAGTACAAGTCACATCACCTGGTGATGGATGGCATCAAGATGAAGACGTTCTAGATACTTGGTTTTCATCTGCTTTATGGCCATTTAGCACATTAGGATGGCCTGAAAAAACAGATGATTTTAATCGCTACTACCCAACAGATACACTAGTAACAGGTTATGACATTCTTACATTTTGGGTATCAAGAATGGTATTTCAAGCATTAGAGTTTACTAATGAGGATCCTTTTAAAGATGTTTTACTACACGGTTTAATTAGAGACAGTGAAGGCAGAAAAATGAGTAAATCCTTAAACAACGGAATTGATCCAATGGATGTTATTAAAGATTACGGTGTAGATACATTAAGATATTTTTTAACAACCAATTCAGCTCCTGGAATGGATTTAAGATATGAAGTAGAAAAAGTTGAATCTAGTTGGAACTTTATTAACAAACTATGGAACATTACCAGATTCATCACAATGAATCTAGATGATTTAAACGATGAGATTGACTATAAACAATTAACTTTACAAGATAAATATATTTTATCTAGATTAACTGAAACGATTAATGAAGCAGATTATAATTATGAGAAGTATGAATTTGGTGAAGCAGCTAAAAGTCTTTATCATTTCATTTGGGAAGATTTTGCTAACTGGTATGTTGAATTTGCTAAAATCGCCTTACAAGACGCTAAAACAAAAAACAATACACAAAGAGTTTTATTAACAGTTTTAAAAGCTGTTTTAAAACTGATGCATCCATTCATCCCATTTGTTACTGAAAAATTATATAGTGAAGTGTCAAATGAACCATCAATTATGATTTCAGATTGGCCAAAACCAGGATATTATCAAAAAGAAGATATCGTTTTATTTGAAGAAATCAAAGATACCATTACCAAAGTTCGTAACCTACGCGCTGAAAATAATGTTATTCCAAGTAAACCACTAGATATCTACATTGAAACCAATGATCATTACTTAACCATCTTTAATGAATTAGAAACTTATTTTAAAAAGTTTTTAGGATGTCATAACTTAGAATTTATGAGTAAAATCAATACAGAATTAGAAACTATTTTATTGGTTGGAAATATCATGAATACTTATGTTTTAAAATCAGATTTAATTGATCCAGAAAAAGAAAAAGAAACCCTTTTAAAACAAAAAGAAACTTTAGAAAATGAAATTAAAAGAAGTGAGGCTTTATTAAACAATGAAAACTTTGTTAAAAAAGCACCAGAGGCTAAACTAACAGCTGAAAAAGAAAAATATGAAAACTATAAACGTCAATACAATGATGTTTTAACAAGCTTAAAAGCATATGTTTAACAGTTTACCACAAGCCATTGACTGGATAGAAAGACAACCTAGATTTAAAGATAAGGTAGATTTAAACCACTTAAAAAAAGCGTATCAACAATTAAATATTGACTTATCAAACATTAAAAAAATACATGTGGCCGGAACCAATGGTAAAGGTTCTACCTCAGCTTATTTAAGTTACATTGCAATAGCTTCTCATCATAAGGTAGGAAGCTTCACATCACCTTATTTGATATCATTTAACGAACGTATTAGAATCAATATGATACCGATTAATGATTTAGAATTACTTCAATTAATTAATGAATTTTATGTATTTAATGAATCTCTTTTTGAAAAACTATCCTTTTTTGAAATTATGACTTTAATGTCATTTAAATATTTTTCTGATCAAAAAGTAGATTTGATGATCATAGAAGTAGGTATTGGTGGCCTATTAGATGCCACCAATATTTTAGACTATGATCTTTCCTTAATCACTAATGTAGGTATGGATCATATGAAACAGTTAGGCAATACATTAGAATCTATTGCTTTAAACAAATTAGGTATTGTTAAACCACATCATAAGTTACTGACAACTATGGATGAAAAATTATTACCACTTGCTATGAAGGTATGTGAAGAAAAAAGGGCACAATGTATACCTTTAAATGCAACAATGGTCCAAACAGTAAATGATTACCCACATCAAATCATTATTGATGACAATCTTTTTTCTATTTTACTAGGAGAACATCAAAATCTTAATGCATTATTGGCGTATAAGGCTTTTTTAAGTTTGTATCCAGATACTGACATTAAAAACATAGAAAAAGGCTTTAAATCAACCAAATGGGCAGGAAGATTAGAAGAAATTAGCCCCAATGTCTTTATAGATGGTGCACATAACATGCATGCCATTGATCAGTTGATTCAAAGTTCAGTTCGTATGTTTAAAGGACAAAAAATAGGTATTTTATTTAGTGCTTTAGGTGATAAGGAAATAGATGAAATGTTGTTAAGATTAAAAACTATTTCAAATGAGATCATAGTGACCTCTTTTAATGATTTTAGATATAAAGATTTAAGTTATGTTAAAAATAAAGGTTTTTCATTTGAAAGTGATTATCACAAGGCTTTTTTGGAATTAAAAGAAAAAAACTGTGATATTATTTTGATTACAGGCTCTATTCATTTTATCGGAGAAATTAAAAAGAATTTATTAGGGGTATTAAATGACTAAGGAAGATTTGAAAAAGACAGTAGAATATCAATATTATAAAAACAATATGCTTTTTTCACTCATTGTTTTTATTTTATTTACCTCATTACTTACCGTTCCTTTTTTGTTCATTTCTGAGAGTAGAGGCATAGAATATGTGATGTTAATCTTTTGTGTGTTACTCTTTTTGCCTGTAATCATCTATTATGTATACAGACAAAAAGAAACTTTAAAAGATGCAGAAACTTATCAATCATTTACTGTTCATTTTATAGAATTAGTTCCTTCATTGCGTGGAGTACTAGGTTTTGAACTTTTAATACCAATCAAAGAATTTAAAAAAGTTAGAGTCATAACTAAAGCCATCTATTCATCCAGTATCTTTAGTATGATGATGCCACAAGTTACGGATTATCATAACAAAGAAAATCAAGTGTTATACAGTGAAAGTTTGCATAAAGTACTTGTTGTAAAAAAGTAAGAGTCAGAGTTTTGAATTAGGGGAGGTTTTTTATGATCATAAGAAATCAAGTTATATATACAAAATTTACAGAAATTAAAGATGCGAAAGCAACCGTTATTATTACTCATGGAATTGCAGAAAGCTCAGAAGAATATGAGAAACTCGCAAAAGATCTTCAATCAGCTTCTTATCAAACCTTATTATATGATGTCAGAGGACATGGTAGAAGTATGGGTAAAAGAGGAGATATAAAAAGTTTTCATCAATTTTTAGACGATCTTCATGAAATTGTAAAAAAAGTTAAAGTAACGACTAAAAAGAAAGTTTATTTACTTGGACATAGTATGGGTGGAATTATTACCAACGCTTATGTGGTTAAATATAAAGATGTTGATGGAGTTATTATTAGTGCAGCCCCAACAGATTTTTTACCAAGTGTTAAAACATTAAGAAAAGTACCTTATCGATTATTAAACTTTAAAAAAATTAAAACTAATTTTAAAGGAAAAGGGCTATCAAGAATTCCGTATCAAGAAAAGTATTATCCATATCATCTAGACTATATCAAACCAAGACTCATCGGTAATATTTTGATATCATCTATTAAATACTTACATAAGAACCTTGAAAACTATCAAGTACCTGTTTTGTTTTTACATGGAAAAGCAGACCCAATTGTACCTTATCAATTAACAGAAACCTTTTATAATAAAGTCACCAGTCAGGATAAGGAAGTTAAGTATTATAATGATAGTTTACATAATTTATTTAATGATTTAGATGCTAAAATCATTACCAGTGATGTCATTGGTTGGTTAGATCAAAGAAGCAGGGGAGAAGTAAATGAAAAAGCGTAGAGTAGCATTTGTATGCGTTCATAATTCGTGTAGAAGCCAAATGGCAGAAGGATGGGCTAAAACATTAGGTCATGATGTTTTAGAGGTTTATTCTGCTGGAACTGAAGAATATCATGAAATTAAGCCTTTAGCAGTTGAAGTGATGAAAGAAGTAGGTATTTTGATGGATAGTCAATATCCTAAAACATTAGATCAAATTCCAGTGCCAGACATCTTAATCACAATGGGATGTGGAGCAACTTGCCCGTGGGTACCCAATGAGTATGAAGAAGATTGGGGATTAAAAGATCCATC
>CALGYU010000013.1 GCA_937934685.1 uncultured Acholeplasma sp.
AATTTATTATCATAGAAGTTATATAAAATAGGCGCATTGATGATGATTTTTTTCCCAGTTTCTACTAAAATTGTTTCTAATCCTTCTACTCTACTTTGATCAATCATACTCCCTAATTCAATTGAATCTTTATCCACTTGGTCTGTAATATTTAACCAATTAAAATCAGTTATAAGACCCGCACCTAGTGGGTTGTCTTTAAATACTTTAGTAATCTTTTTCGCATCGTCTAATCGATATTGATATGGTACTTCTTGATAGTTTCTAAAGTAGAAGTCAAGATCATGTTCAATATTTTTATTTGAACGATACCATGGGTTAGCATAGTAATCATCTGTACTTGATCCGTAGTAATATGTACCACCTAAGCGATATTCACTATCTTTGATTGCATATCTTCCTGTGAAATCAGGATCTTCGTTGCTGGCTTGATGCGTTTTAACTGCTTCTGCAACACCAACAAAGCGACTGTTTTCCATTAAAACTGCCCCTTGTTCTGTTGGAACTAATCCTTGACTAATGACTTTCATTCCGCCTAAATCTTTTAATCTGTATAGGTCTGTTGAGTCTAATACAACGTTATACATATGAATATCACCTCGTCTTAATCGAGGGAATCTGTCTTGTAAATTTTTAGCGTAAATGTGGTGCATGGTGACGGTAATATTTTCAAATCCGATACCACCTTCGGTATTCCCAAAGTTGAATCCTTTTTTCTGACCTGCAGCAACCGTCATGATTTGTTCTTTGGTTAAGTTATTTCTTAATTCATTATAGTAAGGATATTTGCTTCTATTTTTTTCTAATTCATTAAACTGTACTTCAATAAAATCGTTAACTGAAAAATCAAGATCTAACCATGATAAGGTAACGTTTTGTACATTTCCTTTAGCATCAACCACACCATCATATGATGTATTTATTGTTAAGTGGTCTAACCAAACGCCATCAACGTTTTCTAAGGTGAAGTAATCCCAGTCATTGACTTTGTAATCACCCTTATCAAGTTCATCCCATTCCCAAATACCTGTCATATGTAGGTTTCTAAAGACGATATCCTTAGAGTTTCCTTTAATATGAACCGTTAAATGGTTGATTTTAACGCCTTTATCTGAATAAAGCATAAATCCGTCGCGACCATCAATAATCATTTGTCCAACGCCCATTTCTATTAATGTAGGGTGTAACAGTGGTGTATTAGGATTAGCTCTGTAGTAATATCCTTTCATGTAATCATTTTTAATTTCATCATCTGTTTTACCAGCTTCTTTAAGTAATTTTTCAACATGTTTTGAACCCATGTTTAAATCATTACTTACTTTAATGATGACATTACTCATATATCTAGTTTCTTTTAAGACATTTAGAAGTTCTAATTCATTTTTAACTTCATATTTATTTTCAACTTGCTGGTTTCTATTTTTAACTGTTAACGCAGCAAACCCACCGATGGCAGTAAACTCGTTTGTGTTTTTAGTTTGATTTTCCCATCCTTTACCAACGGTTTGATAAGGTAAAAATTTAACCTCTCCATCTAATTGGATGACTAATTCTAACGTAATGTTCACATCTTCATCCGGTCTTATAAACGTACCATCTGGCGATAAAATTTGCGGATGGCTTGATTGCCAACTTAAACTTGCTTCTGGGTATAAATCCGTTTTTCTCGGTAATTTTATACTTTCTGTAATGACTTCTGATATCTCTATGCTGTCATAGATTTCTTTAAATTTATCTTTTTTAGTCCCTGAATTAATACATGCAGTCAACACGATTAAAAGAGATAAAAATGTCATTGCCCCCAATATTTTTTTCATCACTTATTCCTCCTGTGTATTTTTTTGAAAACGCTTCCTTTTATATTCTATCAAATTAACCACAAAAAGACAATAGTATCATCAGATGATACATACAAAAAGAAAAAAGCGCCTATGCGCTTTTTCTTAATCTAATCTTATTTAGATTCTTTTTTCTCTAAAACAAGTTGACCTTTGTAATAACCACTGTTTGGAGTTACTCTATGTGGTAAAGTAAATTCTCCTGTTTGAGGACATACTACTAATGCTGGAGCATTTAACTTATAATGCGTGCGACGTTTTCTTTTCGCAGTCTTACTTGTTCTTCTAAATGGAACTGCCATCTACCAATACACCTCCTATTTTTTTAGTAGATCTTCTAAACCACTGAAAGCTGGGTTGATTTCTCTTTTCTTTTCAAATTGAGTGCGATCAACGTTTTCTGAATAAACAGAATACGGCTTTTCAGATAGGATATAAGCAAATATAATGGGTTCTAAATCTAATACTTTATTTTCTAAAACGTAATCAGCTTCTGGATGTTCCCCAAAGATGATTTCTGCGTTAAAATCTAAAGGATAGATTACAGGTTTTAGTGTTAATGCACAAGCTAATACAGCATCTGTTTTAACATTGATTTTTATAACACAATAATTGAGATAATTTTCAAGTGTTCCAACAATTGAAACTTGGTCTAAATTTAAAACCTCATGATGCGTTTCTGTTATGTATGGTGTTAAATTAATCACTTCATTTATTGTTGAAAAACCAGGCAAAATAGCTAAATCATATTTCATTTTTTTTCACCTCAACGAAAATATTATACCTAATAGCCTTAGATTTGTCAATCTTATAAGAAACTATCGTATAAAGATATAAAAATAGACAGTATTTTAACTGTCTATTTTTGGTTTTATAGACTTTCTAAGTATGTATCATATGATTCTTGTGTCATTAAGTCATTTAAATCTGTTTCATTCACTGAATCTAATTCTAAGATAGCTTCATCGGCTGACATCATATCAAATGATGAAGGATCACTTAATAACGTTTGATTTACTTTGGTTACTTTTGCAGTAAATGGTGCGATGAAATCACCTGTTGTTTTACTACTTTCATAACTTCCAAAAGCTTCACCTTTAGTTATGTTAGTTCCTACTTCTGGTAGATTAACAAAGTTTAAAGTTCCTAAATCAGATAATTTAAATGAAGTTAATCCTATTTTAGCTGTATTTCCACTTACTTCTACCCAAAAATGGTTTTTGTCAAATTTTTTCATTTTATTTTCCTCCAATAATTCCTTCTTTTAGTAATTCCATAAAATCTTGGTTTGTGGCATCTATGATATAGTTACCTATATCAATTTTATCGATGATTTCTTCTAATACTTTTTCTTGATATTTTACGTCGATAAAATTTTCTATGAGTGATTCTAGGTTATCTTCTTTATGAAAGAAGTCGCCTTTTAGTTCCATATTTTCTATGTTTCCTTGGTTTAAAGTTAGTCTTATTTCTAAACTTCCCCATTTAAAACGTCTTTTTAACACTTTGTCATGTTTGGGTTGAATATGATATATCCATTCATCTGTTGCGTATTTTAAAGCATTTTCTTTTAACATTTTAACTTCTTCATCATTTATTTCATACGTTGATGTCGTTAATTCTTTTTCTAAATGTTTAATGAGTGCTTCTTGTGTCATTTGATTTAAATAAGGTTTTAAATTAGTAACTCTTGATCTAACGCTAGCAATCCCTTTTGAAACTAATTTTTCATCGCTAGGTGTGATGGCTCTAACCATTGTTTCTACATCACAATCATACATAAGTGTACCATGCATAATCATCCCATTTTTATTTTGCATAAAAGCTGTTCCAGAAACTTTTTTATCATCTAGTAAAATATCGTTTCTACCACTGAAATCTAATTTTATACCTAATGGTTTAAAAGCATCTACTACTTTGGATAAATAATCTTTAAAACTAAAGTTTTTATCTTTTCTTTTGGTGATGATTGTAAACATGGTGTTTCTATGGTCGGCATAAACTGCTCCACCACCCGTTGGTCTTCTAAATAGCGATATATTATTTTCTTTTAAGTATGGTAGGTTAACCTCGTTTTCGATGACTTGGTTTTTACCAACAACTACGCCATGAATCTCCCAAGTAAAAAAGTAAGTTTCATCATCTTTTAATAATTGATTTAACACATAATCTTCTAAGGCAAAATAGAAAAATGCTTTTAGATTGCCTTCATTATGGTGTCTGACTAAAATCATAATACCACTCCCTGTGTACTATTATATCATTGTTGTTTTTTTTTGCTTAAAATATACAACTTATTCTTATTTTTTATAATCGTATGTTTTTTGTAAGATTTCTTTCATATCTGAAACTAAAGGTAATCTTGGATTTGCTGTTGAACATTGGTCTTCATAGGCCATATAAGCTATTTCATCTATTTGATCCATATAGTCTTTTTCTGCAATGTTTTGCTCTTTAAAATTCATTTTTATGCCTATTTTATTCCCAAGTTGATAACATGCTTCAGAAAACATTAAAACGCCTTCTTGGACTGTTTTTGGCTCTAATCCGATAGCTTTAGCTAGTTCGTAATACTTTTCATCTGCGTGATAGTATTCATATTTTGGCCAAGTAGATAATTTGGTTGGTCTAGTGCCATTATATGTTATGACGTGTGGTAATAAAATAGCGTTGATTCTACCATGTGGAATGTGGAATTTTCCGCCTAGTTTATGAGCCATTGAATGGCACATACCTAAAAATGCATTTCCAAAGGCCATACCTGCCATTGTGGATGCGTTATGCATTTTTTCTCTGGCTTTGAAGTCTTGTCCATCTTGATAAGCTCTTTCTAAGTATTTAAAAACAAGTTTGATGGCTTGTAAGGCTAAAGCATCTGTATAGTCATTGGCTAGTACGGATACGTAGGCTTCTACTGCGTGGGTCAGGACATCCATACCGGTATCTGCGGTCACTGACTTAGGTTGTGTTAGAGTTAAAGATGGGTCGACAATAGCAACCGTTGGGGTTAAGGCATAATCTGCTAGTGGATATTTTTTGCCTTCTTTATTATCTGTTATAACCGCAAAAGGTGTCACTTCGCTTCCTGTTCCAGAAGTGGTTGGGATACAAACTAATTTGGTTTTTTTACCTAATTCTGGGTATCTAAAGGCACGTTTTCTGATGTCCATGAATTTTTGTTTTAGATCATTGAAATCAATTTCCGGATTTTCATAAAACAACCACATAGCTTTTGCTGCATCCATTGGTGATCCACCACCGATAGCGATAATCGTGTCTGGTTCAAAAGATTTCATGAGTTCATACCCTTTATAAACTGTTTCAATAGACGGATCTGCTTCTACATCACAAAACAATTGGTAAGAAACATGATTTCTTCTTAGTTCTAATTGGTCGGTTACTTTTTTTACATAGCCTAAATCCACCATAACTCTATCTGTAACAATGATTGCTTTTTTCATTTCTCTCATTTGTCTTAAGTATTCGATAGAGTCTTTTTCAAAATATATTTTAGACGGTATTTTGAACCATTGCATATTATTTTTTCTTTCTCCTATTTTCTTTATGTTAAGTAGGTGAACTGCTGATACGTTATCTCCTACTGAGTTTTTCCCATATGAGCCGCATCCTAGAGTTAATGATGGAATGAATCTGTTATATATGTTCCCAATACCACCAAAGGTTGCTGGTGAATTTGAAATGATTCTAATGGCTTTTAATTGAAGACCAAAATCTTTGATGATCTCTTTGTTTTGAGAATGAATGACCGCGCTATGTCCTAATCCGTTAAATTCTACCATTTTTTCTGCTAAAGCGATGCCTTCTTTTTCATCTTTGGCTTTCAAAATGGCTAGAATAGGAGATAGTTTTTCTCTGGTTAAAACTTCTTTTTCTCCTACTTCTTTACAAAGTGCAGCTAAAATACTGGTATCTTTTTCTACTATAAATCCTGCTTGTTGAGCAATATGATAGGCACTTTGACCGACAATTTGTGAATTAAGGTTTTTATTGTCTGGAAAAGCTAAATTTTCAATTTTCTTTTTTTCTGTTTCTGTTAAAAAGTGAACTTTGTATTTTTTAAATTCTTCAATGACTTCTTTATAGATATCTACTTGAATGATTGCGGCTTGTTCTGATGCACAGACCATGCCGTTGTCAAATGATTTTGACATGACAATATCTGATACTGCTTGTTTAATGTCAGCTGATTTCTCTATAAATGCTGGGACGTTTCCTGCCCCAACACCCAGTGCTGGTTTCCCACATGAATAGGCAGCTTTTACCATCGCATTTCCGCCAGTTGCTAAGATAGTTGATACATCCGGATGATTCATGAGTTGATTAGTTTTTTCCATGGATGGTAATTTTATCCATGAAATACAATCTTTAGGTGCACCTGCTTTTATAGCAGCATCATAAACTATTTTTGCTGCAAGCTCGCTTGATTTTTGTGCAGAAGGATGAAAAGCAAAAATGATTGGGTTTCTTGTTTTTAATGCAATGAGTGCTTTAAAAATAGTGGTTGAGGTTGGGTTAGTTACTGGTGTGATCGCACAAATCACACCTACAGGATCTGCTATTTCAGTGATGCCTGTTACTTTGTTTTCACTAATAATACCTACTGTTTTAAGATGTCTCATATGATTGATGACATACTCTACTGAAAAAAGGTTTTTGGTGGCTTTATCTTCAAAAACACCTTTTTTAGTTTCTAAAACAGCTTCTTTTGCTAGTCTTCCGTGTGCATCTATCGCTGCAACAGATACTTTTGCTACAATGTGATCAATGGTTTCTTGATCATAGTTTTTGTATGTTTCTAGTGCTTTGATAGCATGAGAAACGAGTAAATCGACTTCACCATAGTTTTGTTTTTCCATATTAAATTGTCTCCTTTATTTTGTTTCGTATCGATTGGTTAATTTCATACTATCATCTTTATTTCATTTTCTCTATTTTTTTTATAAATAAAACGTTTTCA
>CALGYU010000014.1 GCA_937934685.1 uncultured Acholeplasma sp.
GAACTATGATAAGTTCCCTATTTTTTGATTTCTTTTACGATCTACTTCTTTTAAATAAACTTTTCTAACTCTAATGTTTTTTGGTGTAATTTCAACTAATTCATCATCATTAATAAACTCTAAACAAGCTTCTAAGCTCATTGGTTTAGCTTTCTTTAATACGATGGTTGTGTCTTTACTTGCCGCTCTCATGTTAGTTAATTGTTTTTCTTGAATGACGTTTACTACTAAATCATTATCTTTGTTGGATTCTCCAATAATCATACCTTCATAAACTGATGTTCTTGGTTCAACAAACATAACACCTCTATCTTCTAGTCTTGCTAGTGCATAAGTCGTTGTCATTCCACTGCTCATTGAAATTAAAGAACCAGCTTGTCTGTTACCAACTGCCATTTGAATCATCGGACGGTATTCAATAAAGATGTGACTTAAGATACCATATCCTTTAGTAGCGGTTAAAAATTGAGTCATTAACCCGATTAATCCACGAGATGGCATTTCATAAATAATTCTGGTTTGTGTACCTATTTGTTCCATTTTTATTAGGGTTGCTTTTCTATCTCCTAATAACTCAATGACTGATCCAACACTTTCAGATGGTGTATCAATTTGAACTTCTTCAAATGGTTCACATTTGACATCATCAATGACTTTAATGATAACTTTTGGTCTAGAAACTTGGAATTCATAACCTTCACGTCTCATGTTTTCAATTAAAATACTTAAATGTAATTCCCCACGACCAGAGACAGTCCAAGATTCTGATCCGGCTACTCGATCTACTTTTAAACTCACATCTTTTTGAGTTTCTTTATATAATCTTTCTTCTAGTTTTGAGGCTGTTACAAATTTTCCTTCTTTCCCTGCAAATGGGCTGTTGTTAGGAGAAAAAGTCATTTGAACGGTTGGTTCTTCAATAATTAATGGTGCTAAAGCTTCTTCAAAGCCAACGTCTGTGATGGTATCACCTACGTGAATATCTGATAATCCTGAGATAGCGATGATATCTCCTGCATATGCTTCTTCAGCTTCCACTTTGTTTAGTCCAACAAAGCGGTATATTTTTTGTACTCTAAATTGTTCGATTTTGCCATTTGCTTTCATCACACTGGCTTGTTGATTTACTTTGATTTTACCGCGATATATTTTACCAATACCCATTCTTCCAACGTATTCGTTATAATCAATTAGCGCTGGTTGAAATTGTAAAGGCCCTTCTTCAACTTGAGGTTTTGGTACAAATTTAACGATGGTTTCAAATAATGGTTCCATGTTTTTTGCGTCTAAGAAAGCTTCTTCTAGACTTGTTAATCCTTGAAGACCTGATGCATAAACAACTGGGAATTCTAGTTGTTCTTCGGTTGCATTTAAATCGATGAATAGATCAAAAACTTGATTTAACGCACTTCTTGGATCAGCAAACGGTCTATCTACTTTATTGATAACTACAATCGGTTTTAAGTTTTCTTCTAAGGCTTTTTTTAAGACGAATTTGGTTTGTGGCATGACACCGTCTTTGGCATCAACTAACAGTAAAACACCATCCACCATTTTCATAATTCTTTCTACTTCTCCAGCGAAGTCTGCGTGTCCTGGAGTATCTAAAACGTTGATGTGATAGTTTTTATAATTGATAGAGGTTGTTTTAGCTAAAATGGTAATGCCTCGTTCTCTTTCAATGTCATTACTATCCATAACTCTTGATTCAACTTGTTGGTTTTCTCTTAAGGTTTCACTTTGTTTTAATAATTGATCCACTAGTGTTGTTTTACCATGGTCAACGTGTGCAATAATTGCGATATTTCTAATTTCCATTTTTTCACTCTTTTCTAAAATCCTTTATCATTTTATCACACTTTGGTGTTTTCTTTTTTCTTTTCGTAAAAAAATATGATGAAAACGCAATGCATGGTAAAAAAAGGTATTGACTTAATCAATACCATTTACTATTTTTTTAAGATTTTGGCAATCATTTCTTTGGTAATTGCCCCTTCTCTTAATATTTTAATTTCATCTGTTATTAAAACAACTGTAGAGGCTATTTTTAAGATTTCTTGGTCATTTGGATAAACTTTGTTTAATAAATGACCATATTTTTCTTTGATTTCTTGATAATCATTTAATTCCTTTTCACCACTTTGATTCATTGAAGTGGTTTTCATTGGCCCAAGTTTCTTAATGATTTTTAAGGCCGTCAAATGATTAGGAATTCTTACGCCAATCGTTTTTTCACCTGTTTTTTCATAGTAAGAAGGCTTGGTTGGTAAGATGAGGGTTAACGCTCCTGGCCAAAAGGCTTTCCCTATTATTTTTGCTTCATCATTCATAACCGCAAACTGTTCGATTTGTTTCATACTTGAGCATAAAACAGCGATAGGTTTATCGTAGTTTCTACCTTTGATGTCATAAATTCTTTTAATGCCATCAAAATCTAATAATGGCGTTCCTAACCCATAAACAGTATCTGTAGGAAAGCAAATGACTTTACCTTTTTTCATCAACTAATCCTCCTAGACAAACAAATGTAAAGCGATCTTTTCCTTGCATGTCTTGTTTTTGGACGATGGTTGCTTTTTTAAAGTAAGTTTCTGCTAATGCTTTGATGTCTTCTTTTTGTTGATAGCCGTGTTCAAAAGCAATCAATCCATCTTCATGTAAATATTGTGAAGCTTCTTTTAAAATTCTTTCATAAAAATCTAAACCTTTTTTTCCTCCAAATAGAGCTAAGTGTGGTTCTTTTTTTACAATTTCTTCTAAGATTTCTTCATCAGGTATATATGGCGGATTAGAAACGATGATGTCAAATGTTTCATTGATTTCTGAAAACAAATCGCTTTGTCTAAAGCTTACATGAGCATTTAGTTTTTCATTGTTTCTTTTAGCCGTGTTTAAAGCTTTCTCTGAAATGTCTGTTGCTAAAACTTGCATCTTTTGATTTTCTAGCGATAGACTTATCGCTATACATCCACTACCACTACCTAAGTCTAATACTTTAAGGGTTTCTTTTTCTGTAAGATATTTATCTGCATAAATTAAAATATATTCTACTAATTCTTCTGTTTCTCTTCTTGGAATTAAAACATCGTTGTTAACTTCAAATTGATATCCATAAAAATATGAATAACCTAAAATATGTTGAACAGGGATGTCTTTTTCTAAATATATTTCTACAGCTTTAAAAAATCTTTCTTTAAGTTTAGGGTCAATTGGTTTTTTTAAACTCATATAAAATTCTGAACCACTATATCCAGATAACTCCATAAGTAAAAACTTGATTGCTTCAGGTTCTTTATTTTTAAATTTCGCAAGATTCAAAGCCTCATTTAAGACGTTTTCTAAGCTCATTTTACTCTCCTGTTAACTGACGTTTTTGATATTCGTTAATCAATGGTTCTATAACTAAGTCTAATTTTCCTTCCATGACGGCATCTAATCTTTGAATGGTTAACCCTATTCTGTGATCTGTGATTCTGTTTTGAGGGTAGTTATATGTTCTAACTTTTTCACTTCTGTCGCCACGTCCAGCTAATGCTTTACGTTCAGCGCCTTCTTTTTCTAATTGTTCTTGTAAGAATTTATCATAGATTCTTGTTTTTAACAATCTAAAGGCCTTATCTTTATTTTCGTGTTGGCTCTTTCCTTCTTGACAAGCAACCATAACGCCTGTTGGAATATGTGTTAATCTTACCGCTGATTTGGTGGTATTTACAGACTGCCCGCCTGGTCCACTTGAGTTATATGTATCAAATCTAATGTCATTCCAGCTGATGTCTATTTCAACTTCTTCTGCCTCAGGCATAGCGATAACAACTGCTGTTGATGTATGGATTCTTCCTTGTGATTCTGTTTCCGGTACTCTTTGTACTCTGTGTACACCAGATTCATATTTTAAGAAAGAGTATGCGTTTTTCCCAGTTACAACAAACTCAATTGACGCAAATCCACCCATGCTGCCTTCCATAGCGTTAAGTACTTCTATTTTCCAGTGTTTACTTTCTGCGTATTTGCTATAAGCTTTAAATAAATCTCCTGCAAAGATATTCCCTTCATCTCCACCGGCTGCTCCTTTGATTTCAACGATCACGTTTTTATCGTCATTTGGATCTTTTGGTAATAAAAGAATTTTTAATTTTTCTTCTAGATTTTCTAGTTGTTCTTCAATCTCATCTTTTTCTAATTCTGCCATTTGTGCTAAATCTTGATCTTCTTCTATGGTCAATAATTCTTCTATCGCTTCTTTTTCTTCTTTTAATTTTAAATATTCATTATAAACCGTTACGGTATCTTCTAATTGACTGGCTTCCTTTAGTAGTGTGGTCATTTTTTTAACTTCTAAAGTTCCGGTTGAAAGTTTATCTTGAATGCTTTGATATTGTTTTTTTATTAAATCTAATCTATCAAACATGTGTTTCCTCCTTAATTTTCATTGGAAAACTGACTCATATATAAGTCATAGTAAAATCCTTTTTTCTCCATAAGTTCTTGATGTGTTCCTAGTTCTTCTATGCTTCCTTGATTCATTACAATAATAACATTTGAATCTGTAATGGTTTTTAACCTATGGGCGATGACAAAACTGGTTCTATTTTCCATGACTTTCATAAATGCTTCTTGAATTTGTTGTTCCATCAAACTATCGATATTAGAGGTAGCTTCATCTAATATTAAGATAGGTGGGTTAATGATTAAGGCTCTTGCGATGGTTAGTAATTGTTTTTGTCCTACAGATAGGTTGACCTTTTCACTTAAGACCGTTTTATAACCGTCTTTAAGTTTACTAATGAACCCGTGGCAATTAGCTTTTTTAGCCGCTTCAATCATTTCTGCGTCTGTAGCGTTTTTCTTGCCATATTTAAGGTTTTGTTCAATGGTTCCATTAAAGAGCCATGGTTCTTGTAAAACAAGCCCAAAACTAAGTCTTAATGCTTTTCTATTATAATCCTTTATATCTTTTCCGTCTAATATAATGGTTCCTGAATTAACATCATAAAATCTCATTAGAAGATTGATTAAAGTTGATTTTCCCGCTCCTGTTGGCCCAACGATGGCTACTTTTTGTCCAGGTTTAACTTGTAGGGAGAAATCTTTAATTAATTCTTTTCCTTTGGTGTAAGAAAATTGTACATTATGAAAAATGACTTCCCCTTGAGTCGCTCTATCTTTTTTGTTAAATGGTTTATTTTCTTCTTCTTTATCTTGTATTAAAATATCTAATACTCTTCTTAAGCCCGCTTTACCGGCCATGAAGTTAGCGGTTAAAACGCTAAACTCGTTAAATGGACGAGAAAACATGGCAGCATACATAATCATACTGGTTAAGACTGAAATTTCTACTGGTTTACCTATTTGATATAAAACCAATGATACCAGTCCTAAAAAAGCGTAGGCGATGTTGTTAATTAAACGATAGGTTGGGTTGTTAATTGAGGCTAAAAAGTAAGCTTTTGTAGCAACTTCTGATAAGTTTTGATTGATTTGATCAAACTCATCTTTTACATTTTGTTCATAGTTATATGCAGTAATTAGCTTTTTTTCTGCGATGTATTCAACGGATTTTGAACTCAGTTCTCCTGTAAGTCTTTGAGATTGAATGAATCTTTGGTTTCCTTTGGCTTTAGTTAGTTTTGAGTAAACTAAAATAATAGGGACTGTCGCTAATACGACTAAGGTTAACCATATGTTTAGATAAATCATTAAGGCCAATGAAATAACGATGGTTGCGACCCCTTGGAAAAACTGCATGAAAAAATGAGAGAGTGCATCAAAAACTAAGTCTGAGTCTTGTGAGAATCTCATCATGATATCTCCTGTAAGGTTTTTATCTAAAAAGGAGATCGGTGTGTTGACTGTAATATTAAAAGCTTCGTTTCTCATATTTTTAACAATGATGGTCGCATAGTTATGAGAACAAAATTGACTGATCCATATGAGGGTTGTCCCAAAGATGTATAATCCTGCTACTATGGTAAGTATTTTGGTCACATAGATGAAATCAACTTGATTTAAACCAATAATATGATTTACCGCAAACCCAATTAAGAGTGGACTGATTAAAACTAAAATATTGCCAATAAGTGACGTAAGAATATTTAAGATAAGCCATTTATTGGCTTTTTTACTGTAGGGTCTTAAATTATAAATCATTTTTAACATGATCATCATCCCCCTTAGTTTGTGTTTGGTATAGTTTTTGATATAACTTATTATGTGCTAATAACTCTTCGTGTGTGCCAGTTGCATCAATTTGTCCTTCTGATAAGACAATGATTTGATCAGCTTGCTTGATGCTACTTAGTCTTTGACTGATGATGATTTTAGTTTGTTTGGTTTCTTTGGATAACTCTTTTCTAATTTCTTGGTCAGTTAAATAATCAAGTGCGCTAAAGGTATCATCTAAAATTAATAATCCTGTATCTTTAATGAAGGCTCTTGCTAAAGATAATCTTTGTTTTTGGCCACCTGAAAAGTTATTTCCACCTTGGTAGACTAATGTTTTAGTTTTTTCAGGATAATCTGATATGAAGTTGGCTTGTGCATGGTTTAAAGCCTCTAGCATATTTGTCTCGTTATAGGTTTGATTCATTTGAATGTTTTTTTCAACCGTGCCTGATAATAAACTTGGTTTTTGTAAGGCATAGGCAATATGATTTCTTAAATGATGAATATCATATGATTTAATGTTATGCCCATTTAGTAAAATAGAACCTTTGGTCACATCAAAAAATCTTAACAGTAAATCAACTAGAGTTGTTTTCCCTGATCCGGTTAAACCAACTATACCTACCGTTTGTCCTGGATATATTTTTAGATTGATGTTTTCTAAAGTTGGTTGACTATGTCCTTTGTATGTAAAGGATACATTTTTAAATTCTATATCTAATGCCTGGTTATCTAATATGAGACTATCTTTTTTATTTTTAATGGTGTTTTCTTTATTTAATACAGCTTTAACGCGCAAAGAAGCTGCTTGCGCTTTGGTGTATAAAAGGACCAGATTCATCGTTGAAATGATGGCTAGGGTTAGTTGTGTCACATAGTTAATGATTTGAATTAACTGTTCTTGTGATAGGGTGCCTAAATTGACATCTAGTGCCCCAAAATAGATCATAATGACTAAGACAACGTTCATAGATAAAATGGTAAATGGTGAGGATAAAGACGTTATTTTACCTAAGTGAATCATTGTTTTTGATAGTCTCTCGTTTTTTCTTTTAAATCTAGTTTCTTCATGTTCTACTTGTGCAAATGCTCTAATCATGCGAGCACCTTCGCTGTTATCTTTAACGACCGTAATTAAATCATCATTTTCTTCTTGAAAGGTTTTAAAACTTCTCATGGATACTTTCATGATCATCATTAAAACAAAAATAATGATGGGTAAGCTAATGGTTAAGACTAAAGCCACTTTAAAGCTAATGATGTATAGCGCAATTAAACTACCTATCATTAAAACAGGGGCTCTACTTGCTATACGCATGGTCATTGCTAGGCCGTTTTGGATGTGGTTAACATCGGTGTTGATACGGTTGGTTAAAGTGGTGGGAGAAAACTCATTAACATCTTCTAATCCCATGTCTTGGATGTTGTTAAACAAAGCTTTTCTCAGTTGATAGGCGTAGTTTTGAGATACTCTAGCCGTTAAATTATGAGCAAATACGGTTGATAAATAACCTAGGACAGAAAAAATAATGATGAGACCAAACATTAAATAAGCTTGTTCTATTTTTCCTTCTTTAAAACCATAGGTCATAAGACTTGCCATAAAAATGGGTAAACACAACTCTAAAAGGACTTCGATGATTTTAAATCCAAAGCCTAAGTAGAATTGTTTTTTATGTTTGATGTATTTAAAATTTATCATAATAACCCCTCTTCACCTTTTATATTGTATCACATATTGTAACTTTTTATAAATTTTATATTGCCAATTATTGGTTAAAAAAGACAGATAATGATACAATGTAGTTAGAGGTGAAAGTTATGGAAAAATTATATAGTGCATTAAATAAGCAAGTGGCTAATCTGAGTGTTTTCTTTACAAAATTACACCATTACCACTGGTATGTTAAAGGCTCAGGATTCTTTACTTTACATGAGAAATTTGAAGAGTTATACGATGAGATCAATGAATTGTATGATGAATTTGCTGAAAGATTGATCATCATTGGCGGAAAACCTATTTCAAATTTAAAAGGGTATCTTCAAGCTACTTCTTTAAAAGAAGCTAATGAAGAAAAATGTAATGACATGGTTTTAGCTGTTGTTAATGACTTTAAAATCATGAATGATGAATTAAAAGCTCTGTTGGTTTTAGCCCAAGATTTAGGCGATGAAGTAACAGCGGATTTAGCTATTGCCACAATGACATCTTTTGAAAAACATATATGGATGTTTTCTGCTTATTTAGGTTAAAAAATTGAGTAAAGGGTTGTTTGTAGACAACCCTTTTTTTTTAGTTTCAATTTATAAATTTATTGTTCAGATATATAAACAACTGATATGATAAACTAATACTAAAGTAGGTTTCTTTATAGTTTTAAAGTCTTAGTTTAAGAGTAAAATAAAATGTTGTTAATTAACTCAAAGAAAAAAAAGCAAGGACTGTGATCCTTGCTTTTTTATTTATATATGATGTTGTTAATTAAACGATAGGTTGGGTTGTTAATTGAGGCTAAAAAGTAAGCT
>CALGYU010000015.1 GCA_937934685.1 uncultured Acholeplasma sp.
TTGCATTACAAGATTGGCATAATACTTGGCAGTTTTCTGGTACAGTTTTACCACCCAAACTCCAAGGCTTAATATGGTCTGCATGCATTTGGCTTAAAGGAAATTCCTTGCCACAATGCTTACACTTGCCATCTTGTTTTTCATAAATTGCTTTTTTAACATGATCTTCAAAAGTTCTTAAATTTAAATACTTTGAATCACCATTTAAAATGAATTGATAAATACCTTTCGTATTTTTCAATTCAATATCTTCATACAACTCAGAAATTCTTTTTTCAATTTCTTCACTGTTTAATTCATCATCTTTATACTCATTATAAAATTCGCCCCAAGGCAAACCCTTCATATCTGGTCTGTATTTTATAAAAGTTTTTTCAATCCAATTTATTATATCTGTAAAATAATTCCAAAGTTCTGTTGCATTTTCTTTGTGTTGATTTATACCCATATAATCTTCTATTTTATTATTGCTAATCCACTTAATTACAGTTTCTAAATAGTCTTGTCTTATTGCACTTCCTTTTAAATATTTTCCACCTATTTGATATGCTGGACAGTTACTTTTACTGAAATATCTCTTAGCATCTGTTACCCAAGAACCATGGTAAACTGCGTTCCTTAATTCTTGATCTGTCAGTTCTTCACCGGCAATATTTATAGTTTTAAACCATTCTAATTTTTCACTATCTGTTCCAGAACATTCATAAACTGTCAGTTCATAATTTAAAATATTTTCTTGTTCATCATCACTCAAATTGTGAAAATAACGATCTTTGTAAGAGAAATCACTATTTACAAATTGACAGATAGAGATAGTTCTTTGTTGTCCGTCTATAATCTCAAATTCACCATTATCACGAACTGCCCAATACATAACATTTAAAGGAAATCCTTTTGTAACTGTATCTATTACTGCTTCTCTTTGTGTTGGATTATAGACAAATTCCCTTTGATAAGGTGGTCTAATATCTAATCTACCACCAAAGCCAGACACTCCTTCTTCAGCATGGTCTTTATAATCTTTTACTAATTCTCTAACTGTTATTTCTTTAAGTCTAACTTCCATTACTTAACCACCTTTTTATTTTTTATTAAAATTCTTGCATACTTTTGAATAAATATTTCATCATCTACTAAATAATATGTCCCTTTTTCTGGTGGTTTTTCTAACCTTATAACTCCGCCATCATTTAATTTTGTTACTTCTGACTTTCTTCCATTTGATGAAACTTGTATTTGCCTAGGATAAATCTTACTAGCAAAATCATCCCATGTTTTTGTTATGCCTACAATTTCAAATTGTTTAGGATTATATGATTCTAAAAAAGTAATTGGAACACCCATAACTCCTTCATAATCCATCGGTATTTCATTTGTCTTATCTACATTAATCGCATTGCAATTATCAAATTCAGGATAGTCATCATCATTATACTTTTTATAAAGAATCATTTCTTCATGTCTTTTTTTTATGTCCAAATTAGTAAACCATTTTGCATTTACCGTTTTTATTTCACCTTCAGGAGTTTCAAACTTCATGCTTCTAGGACTTACACCAGTCCAAATTTTATCTTCTTTAATTAAAGGAAAAACTTCTTTATATGTTACAGAATTAAAATTTCCTATAATTAAAAAATCTTTTTTGTATTCAACTAATTGGGCTACATATTCTCTAAACAAAGAAAAAGGCGGATTTGTTACAACAATATCTGCTTCTTTTAAAAATTCTATTGCTTCTGGAGATCTAAAATCACCATCACCTTTTAATTCGATAACCCCTATATTCTCAACTGTCGGAACTCTGCCATTATCTTTTTCACCTTCATAGATTAACGCTATTGCGTTTTCTCTGTCATGCATACTAAATAAATCCATTTCTTGATTTTGGTAGCAAGTTGTAATTAATTTTTTCAATCCAAGATATTCAAAATTATAAGAAAAGTAATGAAAGAAATTACTCACTCTAGGATCATCAGCATTACAATAAACAACCTTATCTTTAAAATGATCTTTATAATGTTTTAACTCATTCTCAATATCTATTAATTGAGTATAAAATTCATCATTTTTATTTGATTTTGCTTGTGTTAAATTACTTCTATTAGTCATTTTATTCCCTTCCCCTATCTAAATATTTTCTTCCAAATGCTTTTGTTTTTCTCTAACTCTAATTCATGTTTTAACTCAATTTTTTCAAGTTCGTTTTGATGAAGTTTTTCTTCTAATTCTTTAATACGATTTTTGTTTTCTTCTGCTTCAGATTCTCGCATTTCTATTTGCTTTGTAAAAACTTCACTAAACTTTTTATAATCTTCAACTTGTTCCTTTAATAATAAAATTTGCCCTTTATAAAAGTTGATATTGTCATCAGAAAGGATTTCAGCTTTAACACCATATTCTAATTCTAGCTGTTCTAAACCTAAATCAGTTGCATGTAAAACATTATTAATTTTCTCATTATATTCAGGATTTTTCTCAATAAATCGCTTAATTGTGTTGTATGAAGCATTAATTCGCTTCTCAATATCGCTTATTTTCATCATTTTCACCCCTTGAGTTCAATTTGAGTTCATTGAGTTCAAATTGAGTTCAACTGTTTTTAGTATATCACAACACAAAAATAAGACCTATTTAAACTTTAGGTCTTATTTAAGTTTTAATTGATTAAATTTATTACCTTCAATATCAATTAAAGGTTCTTCATCATATAATTTTTCTTCTAATATTCTATTTAAATACTTATATACTGTAGTTCGAGAAATATCTAATTCTCTTGCTATTTGAGTTGGATTAGCTTTAGGATTACGTTCAATATAATCTCTAATTAAAGGCTTTTTGCTAGGTTGTCCTTTTTTATTTCTCCATTTTCCTTCAGGATCATTAATATGTTGTATTGCTCTAGCACCTTTTAAATGCAATTCTTGTGGTCTGAAATTTCTTCTATTCTTTTCAATTTTTATTCCAGTTTTTTCTACGATTACATCGATTGGGAAATTATGGTAAGAAGGATCATAAACTTCAAGTGCAGATTCAATATCATATTCTGTTAATTCGTGGCTATGTTCTATTAATTTTACTTCTTCAAAAAGTTCGTATAAATCTTTTTTTACTTCTTTTTTAGGAATATCACACTTCACTGCATATATTACTAATACCATAAGGAAGTAATATCTATGGCCACCAGAAACTTCTGGTATTTTTTTCTTCCACCAATCATACAAAGCACGATTTACTATCCAATATTTTCGTTTTTTATTCCCTTCAACGATAACTTTTTGATACCATTCAGGAAACTTC
>CALGYU010000016.1 GCA_937934685.1 uncultured Acholeplasma sp.
TTCGCTTTCGCGATTATCCTTACTCATCATCATTCAGTTTTCAAAGACTTAATTTTTTGCTTGCTCTTTTGCACGCTTAATTAGTTTATCATCTATCCAAACTATTGTCAACAACTTTTTTAATTTATTTTTAAAAAGTTTTTCGACCACTTATATTATATATAATAATAAGTTTTTTTGTTGGGAAATGCTTCTAATTTTGAAGCTTGCTCTCTGAAGCCTTATTCATTTTAAACCATGTTTCTTTTAAAGTCAACAACTTTATTCAAATATTTTTAATTTATTTTATTTTGTTAAGAAAAGCGGCCTAAAATCGCTTTTTGACCGCTTTTTTCTTCTAGAATAATCTTAAAATATCGTTAAAGGTTACAAAAAGGAATAAAATCATTAATAAGATGAAAACTACATTGATGATAGTATATTCAACTTTTCTGTTGATTTTCTTTCTTGTGACTGCTTCAATTCCTAAAAATAAAATTCTTCCACCATCTAAAGCTGGTATTGGTAGTAAATTTAAGACCCCAATATTGATACTTAAAAAGGCTGTAAATGAAATTAACGCAATAATTCCTTGACTGGTAATGTTACTTACCAAACTAAAAATACCTACCGGACCGGATAAATCTTTGATTCCGACACTTGCTTTGGGGTTGAATAATAACCCAAGTGTTGCAAACATTTCTTGAACATTATTTTTTATACTTAAAATTGGATTGTAAAACATATATCCAAAATCAAATTTTCTACTTGCTGCTATATTAAGACTCATCATAATTGGTGTTTGTCCTAAACTAATGATATCATTAGCGTTTAAACCTTGATATGAATCAGTTTGAAGGGTCTTTCCTGCTCTAACATAAGTCACTTGAATCTTTTCTTTTGAATTTAAGGCCTTTGCTTCTGCTAGAATTTGTTCGATTGTTATATTTTCTATAACTTTATCACCAATTTTAAGCGTTGTGATGACATCTCCTTGTTCTAGCCCTAGTTTTGAAGCACGTCCAAATGCTTGTTGTACAATAATTTGATCGTTTTCATTGGTATTTACAAAAAGCCCTAATGTTTGAAGCGCAATACTTAATTTTAGTTCTTGTGTGATTTCTTGCCCATCTCTTAAAATTAGAAACCTCACTTGATTACTTTCAACCTGATTTAATTGAACATTAATGTCGTTCCAATTATTAATTGTTACTTCATTGATTTCTAAGATTTGATCTTTAGGATTAAAATACTGATCATACCCAGCGCCAACTTTTCCTATGACATTGATGTTTTGTGGTTTACCACTAACCATCGCTACAATTAAATATAAAAAGAAGGCTAACACAAAGTTCATCATTGGTCCTGCAACGATTGTTAAAAATCTTTGCCAAATGGTTTTGGTTTCAAAACTTCTTTCAGAAGGACTTACTTGTATTTCTTTTTGATCATCAAAAACGTATTTTGCATCTCTTAAAACCGAATAGCTTTCTTCTTGTCCTTGAAACTTGATATATAGGGGGGATAAATCTTTTCCATATAAGTCATAAGATAAAACGACCCCTTCAACATCTTTTTCTACATCTTTTGACAAAATAATGTGCGTAACTTCTTTTTGGTCATTTAATCTAAGTCCGATGAGATTTCCTACTTTGATTAATGCATCATCAGCACTTTCTCCTGCCATACTTACATATCCACCAATTGGAATTGCTCTGACAGAGTAAGTGGTTTCTCCTTTTACTTTTTGGTAAAGAGCTGGCCCCATACCAATAGCAAACTCATGACACAAGATATTTGCTCTTTTAGCAAAAATAAAGTGTCCTAATTCATGAATCAAAATAATGATTCCTAATACGATAATAAATACAATTAAATTGAGAATAAACATAATCTTTCTCTCTTTCTATGACTGATTATATCAAAGGGAAGACGGCTTGTATTCCTAAAATGATTCCTACAAATAATATTGAGATAAATAGCACTGAATCAAATCTATCTAAAACACCACCGTGTCCAGGGAAAATATTCCCAAAATCTTTAATTTGATATGTTCTTTTTAATTTAGAGGCAACTAAGTCTCCGATTTGCGCTGCGATAGATCCAAACATGGTGATTGGAACAACAATGAGTGCTTGTGCCGCTAAAGGAATATCTCCTAAGCTTGAGAAACCATCAAAAATAGTTTTCCAGCCGTCACTGTTTAATAATTCTCCTAAAAATCCTGTTGAAGGGAAAATATCTCCATAGAATAAAGCAAAGCAAGAACCAATGATTGTCGCCATGATAGTCCCACCAATTGCTCCTTCCCAAGATTTCTTAGGGCTGATCTGAGGTGCCATTTTGTGCTTACCAAATGTAACGCCTATGAAATAGGCAAAGATATCTGTCATTGTACTTACTAAGACAACATAAACAATGACTCTAACACCTAAAAATCTTAACGCAGAAAGTGAAGCTGCAGAAAACCCTACATAATGGATGATGGTTAAAGCTCTTCCAATGTCTGTTGATGAAAACTTTGGTACAAACACAAATAGTCCGAAGATGGCTACTGTAGTTAATAATAAGATAACTAAGTTGTTAACTTTCCATCCTAGTAAAGACATACTGCCATATTCTTGCCATTCTTTTCCTAAACTTAAGAAAATGTTAATAAAGGTTAATAAGGTTAGGCCAATGATGATTGTTTTACTAGTTTTTGAGATTGGTTTTTCTTTTTCAAACATTCTTAGCATTTCCCAAGCTGCTATAGCTACAAAAACGCCCATCACTATTTGAAAAATAATAAACACAAACGAGTTATTAATAACTACAATAGGTGTTAACACCAATGCTAAGATAAGTCCTGTTATGATTCTTTTTTTCATTCTTTTATACCACCAAATCTACGGTTTCTCTTTGAATATTGTTTCACTGCTTTGTATAATTCTTTTTTATTAAAGGCTGGCCAATGCTTTTTTGTAAAATAAAATTCTGCATATGCATTTTGCCACAATAAGAAATTAGAAAGTCTTTGTTCACCACTGGTTCTAATTAATAAGTCTACTGGTTCTTGGATCATTAGATTTTTCTCTAATTCTTCTTTGGTTACTTCTTTCATTTTTGATATCGCTGTTAATATTTCATCATAAGATCCATAATCAGCGGCTACAATCAAGTTTAACCCTTGATTCTGAGCTGTTTTCTTTTCAATTTCTGCCATGGTTTGAATCAACTCTTTTGGCATACGGTCTTTTCTTCCTATGAAATTAATTTTGATGTTTGATTCTATAATTGCTTTTTTATGTTCTTCAATCATTTCGATTGGCTTTGTCATTAAAAAATCAATTTCTTCTTGAGGTCTGTTCCAGTTTTCGGTACTAAACGCATAAACTGTCAACATGTTGATACCTAGTTTATCGGCCTCAACCGCTATTTTAGCAACATTTAATCCGCCGTAATAATGTCCCACAGATCTTTTTAAGCCTCTTTTTTTAGCCCAACGGCCGTTACCATCCATGATGATGGCTAGATGTTTTGGTACTTTTTTAATTTTCATCGTTTCATCACCTATCTAATTCCATATTATACATGAATTTATCTTTTTTTTATATTAAATATAACTTAAAGTCTTCATTAAAAAAAGTTATGACCTTAATCATAACTTTTTTATCTTTTATCTCTTTATGCAAGAACTGAGATTTCGTTTGAAATAATTGTAGTAACTAAATCGATGATCCAAAAGATAAATCCGAAGAAAATACATAAGATACCCATAATTAAAACTGTACTATCTTTTTTATCTAATCCTTTAACAATTCTGTATATTGCAGAAATTGGCCATCCCAAGATAAGTTGTAAAATGATTTTTACAATCCATGGTAAGTTGTCATACGCTTTTGTCATAACAGTAAATCTCCTTTTCTTTTTTTTATATTTATATTTTACTACTAAATGGTTAATAATTCATCTGATTTGATTTTTGTTTCTTCTTCTATTCTTTTAACAAACTTATCCGTTAGTTTTTGAACATCTTCTAGATATCCTTTTTCTGCGTCTTCTGTTAAGCCTAGTTTTTTGATTTGATCATTTCCATCGCGTCGCACATTTCTAATGGCAACCTTTGAATGTTCAGCTGCTTTATCAACTTCTTTAATTAACTCACGTCTTCTTTGCTCTGTTGGTTGTGGGAATACTAATCTAATTCCTACACCATCGTTTTGTGGGGTTACCCCTAATTGTGAAGCTAAAATTGCGTGTTCAATAACAGTCAGTAAACTACTGTCATATGGTTTGATGTACAATTGGTTAGATTCAACTAAACTGATAGAAGCAACTTGTTTCAGTGCAGTGTCCGCACCATAATAGCTTACATTGATTCTATCTAAAATTGTTGGGTTTGCACGTCCTGTTCTAATGTTTGAAAATTCTTTAATTGTAGATTCAATGGTTTTTTCCATTTTTTCTTCAATTTCCATTATCACTAAATTAGCTTGTTCAGTCATTTTATTTCCTCCGTTGTTACTATGGTTCCAATTTTTTCTTTTTTAATCGCCTTGGCCATGTTTCCATGTTGATTCATGTTAAAGACTAAAATATCAATGTTGTTTTCTCTACATAATGAAGCTGCAGTGGAATCCATAACTTCTAGTTTATCGTTTAAAATACGATCATGTGTTAATCTTTCAAGTAAGACTGCGTCGCTGTGTTTTCTTGGGTCTTTGTCGTATACCCCTTCAACGTTATTTTTAGCCATTAAAATAGCTTCCATATTTAATTCTGCTGCGCGTAATGCTGCTGCAGTATCTGTTGAAAAATATGGAGATCCTGTTCCACCAGCTAAAATGATGACTCTACCTTTGTCTAAATGTCTTAAGGCTCTTCTTCTGATATAAGGCTCTGCTACAGATGCCATCGGCAATGCTGTCATTACTCTGGTTGCTGTTCCGATACTTTCTAAAGCGTCTTGTAGGGCTAAAGCATTCATGATTGTTCCAAGCATGCCCATGTAGTCAGCTTGTGCACGGTCCATACCTAGCTCTTCGCCAGTTTTTCCGCGCCATAAATTTCCCGCACCAACTACAATTGCAATATCTACACCTAATAGTTTGATATCTTGTATTTCTTTTGCTATTTTATAAACAGTTTGAGGATCAATCCCATGTACTGACGTACCTTTGAGAGCTTCACCACTCAATTTTAAGAGCACTCTTTTATACATTGTAAAACCTCCAGTAAAGTTATTTGTTATTTTTTAAGTTGAGCTGCTACTTCTTCAGCGAAGTTTTCTTCTCTCTTTTCAATACCTTCTCCAACTTCTAATCTTACATAGCTTAAAATTTCGTTGTTATTGTTTTTTAAGTATTGGCTTACTTTTAAATCTGGGTCTTTTACAAATGGTTGATCTACTAAACAAATTTCTTGTAAGAATTTGTTTAATCTTCCTTGGATCATTTTTTCTACGATGTTTGCTGGTTTTCCTTCAGCTAATGCTTGTTCTGTTAAAACGTGTTTTTCTCTTTCAAGCGTTTCTGCATCTACTTGTGTTTGGTCTAAGAATCTAGGATTACTTGCCGCTACATGCATTGCGATGTCTCTTGCTAATTCATCGTTTTCTTTATTTAATACTGTAACAACAGAAATACGTCCACCCATGTGTTTGTATGCACCAAATCCTTGTCCGTCTGCTTTAGTTAATCTTTGCACACGTCTTAAAGTGATTTTTTCTCCGATGGTTGCTGTTGCATCAGCTAATATTAATGAAATTGTTTTTCCGTTTGATACTAATTCTAAAGCTTCTTCTGTGTTGGTTGCTTTAGAGTTTAATATGATTTGTCCTACTGTGTCTAATAATTCTATGAATTGTGCGTTTTTTGCAACAAAGTCTGTTTCTGAGTTTAATTCATATAAAACAGCTTCGTTTCCTGAAATAACATAATTTGTTAATCCTTCTGCCGCAATTCTGTCTGCTTTTTTAGCAGCTTGAGCAATTCCTCTTTCTCTTAAATAATCAATTGCTAATTCAATATCACCATTGGTTGCTTCTAATGCTTTTTTACAATCAAGCATTCCAGCCCCTGTTTTATCTCTTAATTCTTTTACCATTTTTGCAGTAACTACCATTTTTATATCCTCCTTGTGTTTACATCAAATATATTATACTTTAATTTAACTTTATTGTAAATAAAAGGGATGTCTTAGCATCCCTTGATCTTACTTAGCTTCTTTTAATAATTCAATAAGTTCAGCTTTTCTAAGTGTTGAATATCCTTTTAATTCACGACTTTTTGCTAAGTCTCTTAATTCAGCGACTGTCATTGCATCGTAATCAACTGTTTCAACTTTTGCTTTTTTAGGAGCTTTAGTTTCTTTTTTAGGTGCTTCTTCAACTACTTTTTCTTCTTTAACTTCTTTTACTTCTTTTCTTACAGGTTTTTCTGTTCTATTTTCTTTAAATTCTTTATGTTCTCTTGGTTCTTTATATTCTCTAGGTGCTCTTTTAGGTGCTGGTTTTGCTGAAGCTTCTTCGTCTTCAAATTTTTCAACTACTCCACCATTTGCTTCGATAACAGCATTTGCCATTACCCATGAAACTAGTTTAACTGCACGGATAGCATCATCGTTAGCTGGAATAACATGGTCAACTAAATCTGGATCACAGTTTGTATCTACGATACCGAATACTTTGATTCCTAATTTACGTGCTTCAGCCACTGCAATTTCTTCTTTACGTGGATCTACTACAAACAATGCTTGTGGAATATCTTTCATATCTTTAATTCCACCTAAGAATTTTTCTAAACGATCACGTTTACGTAATAATTGAGCAACTTCTTTTTTAGGTAATTTTGCCCAAATTCCGTCTTCTTCTTGTTTGTATAAATCATGTAATAATTTAATACGACGACGAATAGTTCTAAAGTTTGTTAAAGTTCCACCTAACCATCTGTGATCAACATAATATTGTCCAGAACGGATAGCTTCTTCTTTTACTGCTTCTTGAGCTTGTTTTTTCGTACCTACGAATAAAACACTTCCACCATCAGCAACGATTTGGAATAATGCTTGGTAAGCCTTTTCGATTTCTTCTGCCGTTTTTTTCAAGTCAATGATATGAATACCATTTCTTGAAGTAAAAATGTATGGAGCCATTTTTGGGTTCCATCTTCTTGTCGCGTGTCCGAAATGAACACCTGACTCTAGTAATTGTTTCATTGAAACTACTGCCATAATTTTATTTCTCCTTTTGTTTTTTTAACCTCTGTAAGACTTGGAAAAACCCACCTTTTATTCAGGCACTTGAGTTTTTAAACATCTTACATGTGTTTTCTTATTAGCCTTTATAAATATATCATAAACTAAATGAAATTTCAATCATTTTATTCATTTATTTTTATCGCTACTACCAAAACCGCCAATTCTTTTCCCGTTTGCTGTATCATCGTTGACTGTTTCATATCTTTGAAAAATACCTTGTGCAATTCTTTCACCTTTTTTTATTTCCACTTTTTCATCTGAAAAGTTATAAAGTGGGATAAAGATGTGTCCTTCATTGTTAGGGTTATTATAGTAATCACTATCTACGACCCCAACGTTATTAGCCATCATCACTTTCTTTTTGATTGCTAATGAAGATCTTGGGTATACAAATAAGGCTTCATGTTTTGGGAAGAAAGCTTTAATGCCGGTTGGGACTAATTTAATGTCTCCGGGGTTTAAGTAAATATCTTCTGCTATTTCAAAATCATAGCCTGCACTATGGCTGGTTTGTCTTTGTGGTATGTTTATTTGTTTGTCTTTATAGGCTTCTACTATTTTAAAATATCTAACTTCTTGTTCTAAAACCATTTTTAATACCGCATTTTCTCGTTGTAACACGGTTTTAAGTCCTTGTTGCTGGTGGTTATGGTCAAACATCACACTTTCATTGTGTGAAATAGCTTCTTGAATGTCAACCCACACTGGTTTAATGCCTTGTGCTTGTTCTCTTTCTATTAGTTTGGGTTCCCCTTTTTCGATAATTTTACAAATGTAGTATAAAGATGTTTGTTCATAAACGTTGCCATTGTTGTTTAGTCCATATCTTAGTTCTTCTACATATCCAAAATGTTTGATGACCTCAATTTTGGTTGCTCCAACTTCTTCTTCTAACTCTCTTTTAAGAGCCATCATTTCATTTTCATCACTCTTTTTTCCTCCACCAGGTAAGGTGTAGTCGTTAAACATTTCTGAATATAACATCAATATTTTGTTTTTATCTAAAATGATGCCTCTAACGGTAGTTCTTTGTTTTCTTTCTTTAGAAAAATTCATTTCTTCTTCAATTATCTGATGAGTTATTTTTCTCATGATCTTTCACCATCCTTGGATGCGCTTGGCTATATTTTTCTTTTAGTATTTCGCTTGATACGTGTGTATATATTTGGGTAGATTTAAGGTGCGCATGTCCTAATAGTTCTTGGACCACTCTTAAATCTGCTCCATTATTAAGTAAACTGGTTGCAAATGCATGTCTTAACATATGCGGGTGTAACTGATAAGTTTCCCCTGCTTTTTTTATGATGTCATTTAAAATGACTCTAACCCCTCTGGTTGTTAATGGACTGCCTTTGTAATTAATTAAAACATAAGGTGTATTTAAATCACTACCTTTAGTTAATAAAACAGGTCTTGTATAAGTGAGATAATGTTTAAGTTCTGTAATTAATTTATGATGTAAAGGAACATATCGGTCTTTTCTTCCTTTTCCATGAATGAGTATTTGTTCGTTACCTAAATGAATGTCTTTAATGGTTAACGAAACCAACTCTTCAACTCTTAACCCACAACTGTATAGTAAATCTAAAATGACTAAGTTACGATACCCTAATGGTGTTGAGGTATCTATTGAATCAAATAATTGTTTGATTTCAGGTGTTTCAATAATTTTAGGTAATTTTTTTTCTATTTTAGGTGTGACTACGGTTTGAAAAATATTGATCTCAACTAACTGTTCGTTTTGTAAATATTGATAAAACATACGAAGAGATGAAACTTTTCTTGCGATGGTTGTTTTTTTATATCCTTTTTCATCTAAACTAGAAATATAGTTTCTTGCTAATCTTTCGCGCGTAGCTTTTAAAAGACTTGGTGCCAAATCCTCTCTTAGAATAAAATTTTCAAACTCTTTTACATCTTCAATATAACTTTGGATGGTGTGGCTTGAGTAATTTTTTTCTACCGTTAAATATGTTTTAAAATTATCAATGACATCAATTTTCATTTAAATAATCTTCCATTGCTTTTTGAGATCTTTGATAATATAACATTTTCCTCATGTTCTTTTTATGTTTTTCAGTTAGAGGATCTAAGAGACCTAAATTAGCATTCATTGGCACAAATGATCGATTAGGTGTTGATATATAACGAGCCATTGCACCCATCATCGTATCTTTTGGTAACGGATTTATTTTTTCTTTTTGAATGTAGGATAGTAGGTTAATGGCTGCTGAAAGTCCGCTTGCGGCACTTTCTACATATCCTTCTACACCACTGATTTGTCCTGCAAAAAACCATTTTGGAAAGTCTTTAACTTGATATCCTTCGTTTAAAACCTCTGGGCTTTCAATATAAGTATTTCTATGGATGACTCCGTATCTAAGAATGTTTGCTTTTTCTAGCCCTGGAATCATTTGAATGATTTTCTTTTGTTCAGGCCATGTTAATTGGGTTTGAAATCCTACCATGTTGTACATGGTTTTTTTTGCATCATCTTGTCTTAGTTGAACTACCGCATGATATTTGATACCTTCATGTTCAAGTCCTACAGGTTTTAAAGGACCGTATAAAAGCGTTTCTCTTCCGCGTTGGGCCATAACTTCTATTGGCATACAGCCTTCAAAAACGTTTTTTTCAAAACCTTTTGGCATCACTTTTTCTGCATTCATCAACGCTTCATAGAAGTTTTCATATTCTTCTTTTGTCATTGGACAATTGATATAAGCTGCTTCTCCTTTATCATATCTACTTTTTAAGTATGCTTTTTCCATATTGATGCTTTCTGCACTGATGATTGGGGCTACTGCATCAAAAAAATGTAGATTGGTTTGATGGATGGTTTTAGACAGAAAATTAAATAGTTTATCGCTGGCTAAAGGACCTGCTGCTATGATGGTATATTCATCTATATTTAAAGATTCTACTTCTTCTGTAATGACTTCTATATTGGGATGATTCTTAATTTTATCGGTAATATATTGTGAAAACAAGGTTCTATCAACAGCTAAACTTGAGCCTGCTGGCACTTGCGTTTCTTCTGCCGCTTTTAAAACAATTGAGTTTAGTTGTCTCATTTCTTCTTTTAACATTCCTACTGCATTGTGTGGGTCATTTGATCTTAATGAATTAGAACATACCAATTCAGCTAAAAGATTGGTTTGATGAACTGGTGTCATCACTTTGTTTCTCATTTCATATAATCGAACTTTAACGCCTTTTTCTGCTAAGTAGTATGCTGCTTCTGAACCGGCTAATCCGCCGCCTATAATTTTTATCATTTTCTTCACCATATTCATTATAACATTTTTAGTACATATCTTTTAAATCTATAAAAAAAATAAAGGGATATTTTTATCCCTCTATAAAAGTTTCATAAATTGGATGCATCCTTTGATTAATGAGAATGGTTAAATAACTTAACACAATCACATTAACTGGAATCAATGAAACACGTATCCACAACATCTTGGTTGCGGCAAGTTTTCCCACTTCAATCCATAAAGCCAATGTGTTTGCGGATGTTGCAAAGACATGAGCAATAAGTATTCCTAGAGTAATTAAATACCATTTTGATTTATATCGACTAATAATCCCTGGTAAAAATCCCCACATGGCGGCTGATAAGGCAAAAATCACTGCATAGTTTCCTTGTGGATTTAACATAAATCCGACATAATCGCTAATGATACCTGCCATCAAACCATAAATTGGATTGATGAAAAGACTAATGATGATTAAAGGAAGAGCAAACAATGGCGTTCCAAAGTTACCGTTTCCTGGAATGATCATTTTTGATAGCACATCTAGAACAACTGAGATAGCTGTTAAGATAGCTGTCAGTGTGACATATTTTAGACTTTTTTTCATTTAAAGACCTCCTTTTTCTGAGGTCCACTATAAAAAGATTACAGCGGACGCGAAATATTACCGCCACATAAAGTGTTCGTTCCAACCCGACATCCCATGGCTAGACACTTAACGCAATATTTCTACTCTGTTTTTAACATGTTCATTATATCAAGCCTATAAAGACCAATCAATAGGTTTGACTTTTTTTGTTTCTAAATACTCATTGGTTTTGCTAAATGGTTTTGAATTAAAAAAACCGTGGTATGCAGATAATGGCGATGGGTGTGGGGATGTAATGATTAAATGGTTGGGGTTATTTAAAAGTCTTTGATATGCTTTGGCCTGATTTCCCCATAAGATATACACCAACGGTCTATCTATTTTATTTAATTCTTTAATTACTTCTTCTGTGAAAGTTTCCCATCCCATATTCTTATGTGATAATGGTTTTTTTTCTTCTACTGTTAAAATGGTGTTTAGTAATAAAACTCCTTGTTTGGCCCATGGTGTTAAATCACCTGTTTGGTTTACCTCTATATTTAAGTCTGTTTTTAGTTCTTTAAAAATGTTTTTTAAAGAGGGTGGAATTTTTTTCGTTTTAACACTAAAGGCTAGCCCGTGAGCTTGATTTTGATTGTAATATGGATCTTGTCCAATGATGACTGCTTTTACTTTGTCTAAAGGGGTTAAAGAAAAACATTCATAAATTTTTTCTTTAGGAGGATAAATGGTTTTGGTGTTATATGATTTTATAAGAAATTCATCTAATTTTTGATGATATGGCTTATTTTTTTCTTTTTTGATAAGTTCTTCCCATTGATCCATAACTTAACTCCTTATACGATCAGTCTACTGATTTTTAATTCTTGTTTACCAATGATGGCTTCTAACTCTTGTTTGGTTTCTTCTATGTCATAGGTTTGAACTTGGAAAACAACATAGTCTTCTGCTCTGAGTAATTTGTCTCCACCTTTAATCATTTTTGAAACCCTGTCTGTTTTTTCTTTTTTTATGGTAGTGATTGTACAGTTTGCTGGTAGTAAAAGATCTCTAACTTGGAAGCCATCAGCAAATGCTTTATTTTGAATTTGCGCTTCAATTTCATAAGTTAACGCTTCTTTACCGTCATTTTGTTTTCTTAGAATATTGCTTAAAACAACTTCGTTTAAAGAATCTGTACTTAAAATATATGAAACGATAAGTGACGTTGCCATTGCGATGACTAACGCTACAATGTTATTAACATCTAGCGTCCCTTCTATGATAAAAACAAGAGTGGTTAATGGTGCTTGCATAGATGAACCAAAAAAGGCACACATGGTTGCAACAATGATGATTTTTGAGTAACTAAAACTCATTCCTAGTTCTAAAAAAACTTGATTGAGTAGTGCTCCTGCTAAAGCACCGATTACTAATACTGGAACAAATAAACCTCCGGTTGTTCCTGAATTAGTTGTCACGGTAATAGTAATTAGTTTTAAGATTAAAAATAGTAAGACCATGTACCAACTATACTTTAATTCTGTTAATTCTACAATGAGATCATGTCCGCTACCTACGGTTTGAATGACCAGTAACCCAATGCTTCCAACCAATCCTAAGTTGATTAGTATTTTTAAATATAAGGGTACTTTTTTCAGTTTGGTTCTTACAAAATTTCCTGAAACTAAAACTAATTGATTAAATAAAGCTGCCATGACACCTGCAAGGATACCAACAATAATCATGATCCACATATATTTAGCTGGTAGTTGTTCTACAATACCAATTGGGAAAAAGATTTCTCCTCTTTTAAAGAGAAGATCTAGCGTTCTTGCTGTGATGGTTGCAAATAAAGCACCTGTAATAGAGCTGATGAATATGGTAAACGAAAACTTTTTATGCATCTCTTCTACACCATAAACCATCCCCGCTAAAAGAGAACCTGTTGCTATTGCAAACCCTGCAGATGCTCCACTGGTTTGTATATATCTTCTTGTCGCGGGATCACTTTTAGTTAGTGCATGTGTCCCTTCACCTAAGGCTGTACCTATCATCACAGATGGTCCTTCAACTCCCACTGGAAGTCCTGCGAAAAACCCGATCAAACTTGAAAAGAAAGTGATGATCATTACTCTTAACCATTTAAAAGTGATTAAACCTCTAAGGATACCCATTGCTCTAGAAATGGCGCCACCTTGTGCGTGTTTCTCACTTTTAACTAGCCAATAGATAAGTAAGGATAAAACGGCTAGTCCTAAAAAGAATATTGGGATGTACCACGGATGACTAGATACATATAAATATATTTTAGTCATTTGATTCACTAAAATCATTGTTAGATATTTAAAGAGATATAAAACTAAGCCAGTTGAAATCCCGGCGATCATCCCTATAAAAGTCATTTTTAATAAATGTTTCTTATTCCTGTGCACTTAAAAATTCCTCCTTGAAAGTCACTATCTTGATTATACTTCATTTAGAGGATAAAAAAAAGGAATCCTCATTGAGAACTCCTTAAATCTTTTAAGCTTACTTAATTAATGATGCTAGTTTTGAAACTGTTCTAACTAATTGAGCTGTATAACTCATTTCGTTGTCATACCATGCCATAATTTTAACGAATTTTGGATCTTCTTTTAAAATTTGTGTTGTGTTTGCATCATATAATGAACCGTAGTGTGAACCAATAACATCTGATGAAACAATTGGATCTGTAACGTATGCTAATGTTTCGTTTGCTGCTTTTTTGAATGCTGCATCTACTTCTTCTAAAGTAACTGCTCTTTCTAATTCAACTGTTAAGTCAACTACTGAACCAGTGATTGTTGGAACACGTAATGCTGTTCCGTCTAATTTTCCTTTTAATTCAGGAATAACTAATGAAATTGCTTTTGCAGCTCCTGTTGAACTTGGGATGATGCTTGCTGCTGCTGCACGTCCACGACGAGAGTAAATTCCTTTATTGTGTGGTTGGTCCATTAATGATTGGTCATTTGTATAAGCATGAACTGTTGTCATAAATCCTTTTACAATTCCAAAATTGTCTTGTAAAACTTTTGCAACAGGTGCTAAACAGTTTGTTGTACATGAAGCACCACTTACGATATCTTCATCTCCAACTAAAATGTGGTCGTTAACTCCATAAACGATAGTTTTTACATCCCCAGTTGCTGGAGCACTAATTACTACCTTTTTAGCTCCTGCTTGTAAGTGTAATCCTGCTTTTTCTTTGCTTGTAAAGAATCCTGTACATTCTAATACAACGTCTACCCCTAATTTACCCCAAGGTAAATTTTGTGGATCTCTTTCGCTATATACCGGAATTGATTTTCCATCAACGATAATAGCTGCATCATCGTTTTTAATGCTGTCAGTTTTGTATACACCTTGTGCTGTATCGTATTTTAGTAAATACGCTAATGTTTCAGCATCAGTTAAATCGTTAATACCAACGATTTCAAATTTGCTATCTTCGTTCATTAAACGGAAAGCTAATCTACCAATACGGCCAAAACCGTTAATTGCAACTTTAATTGCCATTTTTGTTTCCTCCTTAGTTTTTAGAACTTTTTCTAATTTCAAGTATATTGTATCACAAACCATGTATAAAAAAGTAGTCATCCGCAAAATGTAAACGTTTACTTTTTTGTTTTATTGTTTATTTTTTTACTTTTTTATACCCTTAATCTTGAGTTTTTTATCATTTGTTTTTAGTTTCTTTAGAAAAGTCTCTTTGACTTGCTTTTTTTATCAAAATAATAGATAATATAGTAGGTGATGAATATGAAGAGAAACATAGAAATCGAGTTTAAAACTGCTATTTCTGAAGAAAAGTATTTAGAATTATTAAGTTTCTATGGTTTAGAAAATAATGTTTTTATGCAGACAAATTATTATTTTGATACCGATAATTTAGAACTAAACCAAAAACAAATTGTTTTGAGAATTCGTCAACGTGGAGAGTCTCACTTTAAGGTTACTTTAAAAAGTCAAAGTGAACAAGGTTCTTATGAGTACCATGTACTCTTACAACCTGAACAGGCAAAAGAAATGTTGAAAAACGGGTTTAATACCAAAGATTTTTTCGAGCATGTTGATTATTTTGTAACTTTTAAGACTAGTTTAGATAATCATCGTGCAAGTACTACTTACGAAGTAGGGACTCTATTTTTAGATCGCTGTGATTATTGTGGTTTAACTGAGTATGAATTAGAATATGAAGTGGATCACTTTGAAGAGGGTCAAATGTCTTTTTACCGTTTGTTAGAAAAACATCACATTGATTTTAAACAAACAAAAAGAAAAAGCGAACGCGCTTTAACTTGTGTCGTTAGATAAGCATCTTAATTGATGCTTTTTTTTTGAAAAAAAAGACGCTAAGTATTTAGCGTCTTACTTTTTATTGCTCATCTTTTACTTCTGTTTCAAAAAACTTTTCTAAAACGGTTTGATAACTACTATCATCTTCATTATAAACATTACTATTCATAATGTATTCTCTTAATTTTTTAGGGATGAATACTCTGATTTCTTCATCATTATATCCAACTTGCATTCTTTTTTCATCCACGATGATAGGTCTTTTAAGAACGCTTGGATTTTCTTTAATAAAGTGTTTTAATTCACTAACGGACATATCTTCAACATCTAGTTCTTTTTCTTTAAAAATTTTAGATCTTGTTGATATGATATCATCAAACCCATTTTCAGCGTGTTCCAGCATTAAGTTAATATCGACGTCACTGATACGATGATTAAATAAGTTTTTCTCTTCATATGTAACGTTGTGTTCATCCAACCATTTTTTTGCTTTTCTACATGATGAGCAACTTGGTGTTGTGTATATCGTGATCATATTAACCTACCTCCTTCTGAGTTTTTAATATAATTACCCTATATATATTATATGATTTTTTCATGAAAATTTCAATACCGTTTAACACTTTTAAAGTTTTTTAAATTAATTTGTTGTATAATGATATTTAACTTAAAATATATTGGAGGTTTCACCTATGGAATTAAATTGGAATTTAACCTATTTTTATGAAAATGATGGTGCTTGGGAAAGTGACTATCAAAAACTAGATGCTATGATCAATGGCTTTGAAGATTTTAAAGGCAAATTAAATGATTTTAATACTTTTAAATCTTATCACCTTTATGAGGAACAATTTTTAAATTTATTATACAGAGTTTATCCTTATGCTCATTTAGGTTCTGACCTTAATCTTAAAGACACAACTAAAAGTAATCAAAATCAAAGAATGTCTATTTTATTATCAAAATTAGGACAGGCTACTTCTTATGTTTCTCCTGAACTCATCGCTTTAGGTGAAGAAAAAGTTTTAGATTGGGCTTCTAATGATGACTTTTTAAAGGCTTATGTTTTTCCTTTTAAAAAATTGTTTAGAGGTCAAAAACATGTGTTATCTGAAGTAGAGGAAACTTTGCTTGCTAACTTTAGTGTGATTAGATCAATTCCTACTCAACTTTACCAATCACTGGCTATTATTGATAGAACCAATGAAACAGTTACTTTATCTACAGGACAAACAGTTACTGTTTCACAAGCTAACTATACTTCTTTAATCGAAGAAAGCCAAAATCCTTTAGATCGTCAATTAATTTTTGAATCTCTTTATAAACGTTATAAAGATAACAAAGCTGCTTTTGCTAATACTTATAACTTAGTCTTACAACAAAGAGCGGCTAATTATAAATCAAGAAAATATGCTTCAAGTTTAGAAGCTGCCTTAGATGGTAATAATATTCCTGTTTCTGTTTTTCATAACTTAAAAGATACTGTTTATGAAAATACTGATGTGATTAAAAGATATATTGCTTTAAGAAAAAAACATTTAGGCCTTAAAGAATATCATACTTATGATCGTTTTTTAAAACTTGCTAAAAGTGATAAAAAATATCCTTATGCCGAAGCTAAGACTTTGTTTTTAGATTCTATTAAGGATTTTGATTCAGAGTTTGTTTTAAAACAAACGGAGGCTATTGCAGATGGTTTTGTGGATGTTTTACCAAAAGACGGCAAAAGAACGGGTGCTTATTCTTCTGGTTTTTATGGTTTCCATCCATTCATTCTTCTTAACCACAATGAAACATTAGACTCTGTTTTCACTTTAGCTCACGAGGCAGGGCATAGTGCTCATACTTTATTTTCAAATGAGAATCAACCAATGGCAATTGCTGATTATACCATCTTTGTTGCTGAAATTGCTTCTACTTTCAATGAACACGTTCTTTTAGAACATATGTTGAAAAAAGCATCTACTAAAGAAGAAAAAATTGTTTTACTAGAATCCGCTATTGATGGTATTATGGGAACCTTTATTAGACAAACTTTATTTGCTACCTATGAATTTGAAGCGAATCAATTAGTTGCTGAAGGAAAACCTATTAACGATGAAGTTTTATCTAAAATAATGATTGATTTATATGAGCATTATTACGGTCTTGATATTACCAAAGAAAATGGGAAAGAACTAGTTTGGGCTTATATCCCACACTTATTCCAAACACCTTTCTATGTTTATCAATATGCAACTTCATATAGTGCGTCATTAAAAATTTATGAGGATGTTAAAAACAACGTCCCTCATGCTATGGAAAAATATGTGGGCTTATTAAAATCTGGTGGTTCTGATTACCCTGTGAATCAAGCAGCTGCTGCTGGGGTTGATTTAAATTCTAAAGAACCATTCTTAGCTGTTATTAATCATTTTTCATATTTAATTAATTTACTTGAAGAAACATTAAAACAGTGATAAAATAAATTATAACGTTGATAAGAAATAGTATGCTGTTTAACTTTTTATAGAGACTTAAGGGTTGGTGGAACTTAAGATAAGTAGCGGCAGAATGGGCCTTGGAGTTATTAAATTTCATCATTAAGCGCTAGATTTATCTAGAACTAAGGTGGCACCGCGAAAATATTCGTCCTTAGATTATACAGTTTGTATAGTCTAAGGATTTTTTATTATAAATTTGGAGGAAAGAATTATGAGAAAAAGATTGGTTTCTGGTATTAAACCAACCGGAGAAATTACTTTAGGAAATTATATTGGCGCGTTAAAGCAGTTTGTTGCGCTACAAGATAGTTTAGAGGATACAGAGTTTTTTATTTTTGTTGCAGATTTACACGCCATTACTACACCTCAAGAAAAAGCTGTTTTAAGAAAGAAAACCAAAAGTGTTGCTGCTATTTATTTAGCTTGTGGACTTGATCCAAATAAGGTTAATTTATTCATTCAATCTGAAGTGTTAGAACACGCTTATTTAGGTTATGTGATGGAATCTACTGCCTATATTGGTGAAATGGAAAGAATGACTCAGTATAAAGATAAAAGACAAGGTCAAGTTGCCGGGATTAGAACTTCTTTACTTACTTATCCTGCTTTGATGGCAGCTGATATTTTGATGTATGATGCTACAGTTGTTCCAATTGGCGAGGATCAGAAACAACACCTTGAGTTAACTAGAAACTTAGCGGAAAGATTTAATCATATGTATGGTGATACCTTTGTTGTACCTGAAGGGTTAATTCCTAAAACAGGGGCCCGCATTAAATCTTTAACTGAGCCTACTAAAAAAATGTCAAAAAGCGAAGATAACGAAAAAAGTTATATTTCTATTTTAGATGATTTAAATGTTATTAAAAATAAAATTAAAAGTGCAGTGACTGATTCAGATACGAAAGTTTATTATGATGTTGAAAATAAGCCAGGCATTAGTAATTTATTAACCATTTACGCATCTTTATCTAACTTATCTATTAAAGAGGCTGAAGATTTATTTAAAGAGGCTTCATATAAAGATTTTAAGGAGGCGGTTGCTACAATCGTCTTAGATACTTTAAGACCTATTCAAGAAAAATACCATGCTTTAATTAATAGTAAAGAGTTAGATGATATTTTAGACCAAGGTGCTCAAAAAGCACGTTTAATCGCACAAAGAAAGCTTCAAAAGGTCAATCAACGCCTTGGATTAGGCAGAAAAAGATAAGGAGTTTTAAAGATGAGAATTGGTTTGGCATTAGGTGGTGGCGGAGCTAAAGGTAGTTATCAAATAGGGGTTTTTAAAGCCTTAGAAGAAACAGGCTTGCTTTCCTATGTTAAAACTGTTTCTGGAACTTCTATTGGCGCTTTAAATGCCTCTTTAGTTATGGGGAGAATGTCTTTAGAACAAATGAAAGAATTATGGTTGAGTATGACCAATAAAATTCTTTATACTAATATTGAACGATTTAAACATGATAAACTTGGGGTTTTTAATCAAGAGATTATGTATGAGATTTTAATTGAGAAACAAGATAAAAAACTCATAAAAGAAAGTTCTATCGATGGTTTCGTGGTTTTAAGTCAGTTGAAAGATTTGGCTTTGTTAAAGCAATTAAAACAAAAGGATGTTACACCAAGAGTTGTTTATTTAAACGATAAAAAAGATCCTTATAAGTATATTTTAGCAAGTGCTTCTGTTCCCGTTCTTTTTGGTCCAACCAAAATAGGGGATAACTATTATGTGGATGGTGGTTTGGTTGATAATTTACCGGTTGATATTCTTTTAGAAAAAGGTTGTAATATTATTTTTACGGTTGGTTTAAGTCCTTCTTATGATTTAGATTCATATGGAAAAGATGCTTTAATTATTGATTTATCACCGCCTAAGAAATTAGGAAGAACGATTTTAACGATGTTAGATTTTAATCCTAAATATATTGATGATCGCATTGATTATGGCTATAGTTATACGATGGAAGTTTTAAACTTCTTAATCTCTGAAGGGGTTTTATCTAAGGAGTTTAGTTTTGATACGACAAAAAAAGGTGTTTACACCCTTTGATATATTAAAAAAGGAACGCTTTAAATAGCGTTCCTATTTTTTTACTTCATATTCAATGACTGGATATTCATCCTCACCATCTACTTGCATGTATTGACCTTCTTTTAAAGTGACTTTGATGTCATTTCCTTTATAAAATTTAACGAAGGATTTAAAGATGGTATGCCATCCAAAATAAATGGTTGGAAAGATGAGTGTTAAAATAATTTTAGGTACTTTTTTAACTACAATGATTTCTAGTTCTTTATTTTCTCTATGTGCTTTAGGTGCAACTTTCATGCCACCACCAAAATATGGAGCATTCATTACACTGATGAACCAAGCGTTAGGGATATGATGGTTTACACCATCAATGGTTAAGTCTACTTCAAATTTTTTACTTCTAATAAAAGACTTAAAGGCTAGTCTCATGTAATTAAAACGATTTTTAGGTTTAGTTAATCTATTTACTTCATAGCAAACCATTCCATCAAGTCCAACACCAACACCGTTTAGAAAATAAACGGCTTTATTGTGGTTAACTTTTACTTGTGGTAAATTGAATAAATACTTTTTAATCTCTACTAATTTCCCTTTTTGTTTCAAACTACGATAAAAATCATTCCCGGTACCTGAACGATATAAAAAGACTTTAGGTTTGATTTCTAATCCTTGAATGCTATTGGCAATACGGTGTAATGTTCCATCTCCACCAACAATGTATATATAATCATCTTCGTAAAAATCGCTTAGAAATTTTTCTATTTCTTTAATTTCAAGTAGGCTATGTATTTCTGCGGTAATATTCTTCTTTTCAAGTTTCTTTTGAAGTTCTATTGATTCGTTGATCGTTTTACCATTATTTGATAATGGATTAACTAAAATAATATGCATATCATCACACCCTATTAATTCAAAATAACGATTCCGGTTTTTCTTCTTCCTCTTTTAATGATAACATATTTTTTAAAAAGAGCGTTATCTTTAGTGATGATTAGTTCTGAATCCTGAGTTTTCTCATCAAATAGCGATATGGCGTTGTTGTTAATGAATTCTCTGGCTTCTCTATTAGAAGTTGCTAGTTTTAGAGTTTTTAATGCTTCTACTAAAGAAATTTCGTTAGTGACCTCTATTTTGTCTAGTGTTTGTGCCACTAGTTCAAAGTCTTTTTCTTCTAAGTGGTTAAAGTCTCCTGTAAAGATTGCCTCTGATACTTTTTGTGCTTGTAAGAAAGCTTCTTCTCCATGCATGAGTGTAACAACTTCTTTAGCTAAAACTTTTTGAACTGATCTTTTTTCAGGTTCATTTTTTAGTTCTGCTTCAAGTTTTAAAATTTCTTCTCTTGATAACAGTGTTAATGATTTTAAATATGTAACCACATCCTCATCACTTGTATTAATGAAGTATTGGTAGATTTCATATGGTGAAGTGTATTCTTTTTTCAACCATAAGGCTCCGCTTTCACTTTTACCAAATTTTTGTCCATCTGCTTTTAATAAAAGGGGTGAACTCATTCCTAAAGCATCATTTTCTCCTTCAAACTTTCTAATTAACTCTAAGCCACTAGTAATATTTCCCCATTGGTCTGAACCACCAAATTGTAGCATGACTTGATGATTTTTATAAAGGTGATGGAAGTCTAGTGCTTGTAGTATTGTATACGAAAACTCTGTAAAAGAAATACCTGTTTCAAGTCTTTTAGCGATAGTATCTTTAGCAAGCATGTAGTTAATGTTAAAATGCTTACCATAGTCTCTTAAAAATGTAATGATGTTGATTTGTGATAACCAGTCATAGTTATTGACAAACTCTGCTTTTTCTCCTAAAAAGCTTGATAATTGTTGTTTAATAGCATTTGCGTTATGTAATGATTGTTCTAAAGTGAGTAACTTTCTTTCTGTGGTTTCTCTTGGATCACCAATTAAACCGGTTGCCCCTCCAACTAAAACAACTGGGATATGTCCATGTTTTTGTAGATACATCATTCTTACAATTTGGACCATATGTCCGATAGTTAGTGAATCTGCTGTTGGGTCAAAACCACAATAAAACTTAATTTTTTTATGATCTAATGCTTCTTTAACTTTTTCTTCGTTGCTGATATCTTTTATCATGCCACGCCATTTTAATTCTTCAAATAATGACATTTCTTTTTCCTCTTTTCTTCTATAAATATAAAAAAGTCCTTAGAAAAAATCTAAGGACGAATAATTTCGCGGTACCACCTTAGTTCTAATATGTTTTCATATTAGCACTCACTTTTTAATTGTCTCCATTAATGTAATTCACTTAAGTTCCTTGCTTTGTTTCCATCAACCACAAAGTTTCTTTTTTACCAGAAAGTAAGCTACTGTTTAACTTCACCGACGATTAACTTTTATACTAAATAAAGTATATCATATCTTTATTTTTTTTAAAACTATTATGTTGTTTTTCGTATCATAATGTGATGCGGTAAAATCACTCTGATGTTTTCTACTTCTTGTTGTTTCATTAATTTGGTTAATAATCTCATCGATACTGCTCCAATATCATATACCGGAATATCTAATGACGTTAATTGCGGTCTAACTAAGACTGAATATTTAGTGTTTTGGAAGCTTGCTACTTTAAGGTCTTCAGGAACTTTTTTCCCGTTATCTAAAGCAGTGTTCATAAATGAAATAGCGATAGAATCTCTTACGCCAATAGCTCCGTCTACTTTTTTGTCTTCAAAGAAGGTTTCAAAGTGCGGTCTGTTAACGGTGATGTCTCCACTTGTTCTAATGACTTTAGGCTCTAAATTAGCCTCTTTCATGGCTTTTGTATAGCCTTCCTCTTTTTTATCATTCACTGAATAACGTCTTGCTGTTGATAGTAAGTATAATTCTTTTGCTCCTTTTTCGATTAATTTTTTAGTCAATTCATATCCTGCTTTGACATAATCAATAGAAACGGTTGGAACACTTGGATCGTTAGTTACTACGTTTGCAAAAACAAAAGGAATGTTGTTATCTGTAAACATGCGTTTGATTAAATCTACATCTTTGTCATTAAGTTCATCGTTTAAATATAAAACACCATCTACTTGTTCTGCTACAATATCTTGTAACGCATCTAATACGTCTTTGTTTTCTAATATTGGAAATATTTTTATTGAGTATTTATATTGTTCGGCAATATCAGAAATACCACCTAGCATCTGCGCAACAGATGCTCTAGTTATATCAGAAATAACTACACCTACTGTAGTTGTTTTTCTGCTCGCTAGTCCTCTTGCAATAACATTGGGTCTGTACCCTAATTCTTTAATTACTTTTAAAACTCTTTGTCTGGTTTCTTCTTTTACCTTTTCTGGGTTATTTAAAACTCTTGATACTGTAGCTAAGGAAACTCCTGCAGCTCCAGCAACATCATAAATCGTTGCACTACTCATATCTTTCACCTCACTAAATCACTATCATTATATCATATAATGTAAGGGCATTCAATAATTATGAAAGTTTTTTCATTTTCTTACACTAGACTGTTTTTTGGTCTTTTAAAAATAAAAAAGTCCGTTAAGGACTTTAATATTAAACTCTTCTTTCTTTGATTCTAGCTGCTTTAGCAGATAGAGAACGAATGTAGTTAAGTTTAGCACGACGTACAATACCGTAACGAGCTACTTCAATTTTATCAACTGATGGTGAATGAACTGGGAAAGTTCTTTCTACCCCTACACCGTATGAAACTTTACGTACTGTAAATGTTTCTGAAACTCCGCCACCTTGGCGTTTGATAACTAAACCTTCAAATAACTGGATACGCTCACGTGCACCCTCTTTAATTTTTACATAAACTCTAACTGTATCCCCAGCGTTAAAACTTGGGATGTCTTCTTTTAAGTATTGTTTAGTAATTGCATCAAGCAATTGTTGACCTTTTAATTTAGACATTTTTACACTCTCCTATTAACGATGTTCTTATCATGTCATGATAGCGGACCATTGTCTTATTTTTTAAATTCTTCTTTTATTTTTTTTAATATTTTTTCTTCTTCTGTTGTTAGATTCTTTTTTTCTAACAGATCAGGCCTTTTAATAAAGGTTGTTTTTAAGCTTTCTTCTTGTCGCCATTTTCTAATATTCTCATGGTGTCCTGAAAGTAGTATACTTGGAACTTTATGTTCCTTATAGTTTTCTGGTTTGGTATATTGAGGATATTTGAGTAGACCGTTTTGATGTGAATCTTCTAAATAAGATTCAGGCGTGATAACTCCTGGAATTAGGCGTGTCACAGCATCTGATATGATCATTGCTGCTAACTCTCCTCCAGTTAAAACATAATCTCCAATGGATACTTCATAGTCTACATATTCTAAGATTCTAGCATCCACACCTTCATAATGTCCACATAAAATAATTAAGTGTTCTTCATTAAAAGCATAGTTTGTCGCTGTTGTTTGGTTGAATACTTCCCCTTGTGGTGAAAGAAATATCACTTTACTCTTATCTGTTTTTATTTTCTCTAGACATTCATAAAATGGTGGGAAAGTCATAAGCATGCCTACACCACCACCATAAGGGGTGTCATCGATTTGCTTATGTTTATTTAAGCTGTATTCTCTTAGATCATGTATTCTAATCTCAATTTTCCCTTTTTCAATTGCTCTTTTTATGATAGATGTCTCTAAAAAGCGATCAAAGAAATTAGGAAATATTGTAATGATATCTATAATCATTTAATCAATCCTTCAATTGGAGTAATCACTATTTTCTCATTTGTCACTTCTTTAATGAAGTTTTGTACAAATGGAATTAAGTTTTTCCTATCGCCATCTTTAACTTCGATTAAATGGCCATGAGGAACTTCAATAATGTCAGAAGTAATACCTAAGTATTCCCCTTTGTCAGTATAAACTTTAGTCCCAATTAGTGCTTGGTAGTGGTATGTATCTTCTTCCTCTATTTCATATGGTTCATCACTATATATGGGTGTTCCTTTTAATCTTTCTACATCATTTATGGTGTTAAATCCTTCAAATTTTATTAATAAAAATTTGTTTTGATCTCTAACACTTTGAATTTTGTAAGTTTGATCGTTGATGATCACTGTCTTACCTTTTTCAAATCTATTAAAATCTGTTTCAGATATTATTTTAAGTTCTCCACGAACGCCATGCGTGTTAGCAATCATTCCTATTCTATACATTTAGAAAACTCTCTTAAAAGGCATCTATTTCAAGATGAACTCTTTTGCCTTCTTTTGAGGCTCCAGCATAAATAATCGTTCTAATAGCACTAGCTATTTTACCGCCTTTTCCGATGACTCTACCTAAGTCTTCTTCATGAACGATAAGTTGAATATTTATGTTTTGTTCATCTTCAGATAAGATTTTAACTAAAACTGCATCCGGGTGAACCACTAATGGCTGGGTAATTGTTTTTACTAAACTTTCAAAGTTTATTGCCATTGTTCATTTCCCCCTTCTTATTTGATGTTGTATTTTTTAAATAAGCTTTTTACCGTTTGTGTTGGTTGAGCTCCGTTATCTAACCATTTTTGTACTTTATCTTGTTGGAAGTTAACTACTCCTTCGATTGGTTCATAAGTTCCTAAAATTTCTAAGAATTTACCATCTCTTGGTTTGCTTGATTCACTTGCAACAATACGATAAAATGGTCTTTTGTGTGCTCCAAAGCGTTGTAAACGAATTTTTACTGCCATTTATTTCCACTCTCTTTCTTTTTTTATTCCTTTTATATTGTATCATATTTATAGAGTCTGTCAAGTAGTTTTTCTTGACAGTCTACTTTTCTATAAAAAAGAGTCTTTAAAAGACTCATATATTGACGTTTTCATCATAAAACAGTGATTCTTTGACACTTTTAAATCCTTTAATGTTTTGAAGTTGTTTTAAAAGTTCTTTTTCTCCTTTGGAGACGTCACAATAGACAATGGCATATTTTTGTTTTTTAGATACGTATACTAAATTTAGATCCATTGTCGCTAATTTTTTAGGGACATCTTTTCCAAAATATTCTACGATGTATTGCATTCTGTTAATTCGCATGACATCCACCACCTTTTTCTTTTAAAAGCCCTAATTCATTAGGTTTTTTTATGTTGTTGGAAATTATTTCTGTTATTTGTTTAATGAAAAGATTTAATTCTGTTTGAAGTTCTTGTTCTAATTCAAAATAGTGTCTAACTTCACTTTTTTCATATAATACTTTTTTTGCTTCACTCAGTTTCTTTACGGTTTCTAAGTAATCTGGATGATATTTTCCACCCTCATCTAAGATCGTGTAATATTTTTCTTTCCATGTATTAAATGTTTGGATTAAAGTGGCGTATTTTTCTTCAATTGTTTTTTCTAATTGTTTATATTGACGATACTTCAGACTATGCTTCATTTCATCTGCAATCTTATACGCTTGGATTATATATTCTGTCATAGTCTTTTCACCTCTTTAATTCATTATATCACATTAGAATATATCATTTCTATTGAATTCTTTGTATTCACCTATCCTTAAATCTGATAAATCTAGGTGTCCTATTTTAATTCTTTTAAGTTTGATGACCTCATAACCTATGGATAAAAACATTCTTTTTACTTGATGAAACTTACCTTCATCAATCGTGATATAAATATATTCTTGGTTATATTCTAGGTTTAATGCTTTTGCAAGGTAAGGTTCATTTTTCCCATCTTTAATTTCAACACCTTTTAGTAATTGATTGATGGTTTCTTCTTGGTATAATTTATCTAGCTTTACTTCATATACTTTAGGAATTTTCTTATTAGGGTGTGTTATTTTTTGGACAAGTTTACCATCGGTTGTTAGTATCAGTAAACCTTCGGTGTCCCAATCTAATCTCCCTGCAATTTTAAAATCAAATCGATCATAAGGTTCTTTAATTAAGTTAATAACAGATGGGTATTTTTCATCTTTATTAGATGATATGTATCCTTGTGGTTTATATAATATAATATCTATTGGTTCTTTATAAAAAACTTTTTGACCATTGACATGAACTTGACATTCTAATGGATTGATTTTTTGTCTGCCTGTTTTAGCGATGATACCATTGACAGTGACACACTCTTGTTTAATCATCTTTTCAACTTCAGAGCGACTTCCATATTTAAGTTGACTTAAAAATTGGTCTAATCGTTTCATATTTTTCTCCTTTTGATATATAATATTTTATGAGGTGTTTATAATGATCACAATGAAAGATATAATTAGAGAAGGCCATCCAACTCTTACTACCAAAGCAAAGAACGTTTCTTTTCCTATGAGTTTAGAAGATAAAAAGTTAGCCTTTGATTTATTGCAGTATGTGATAAATTCTCAAGATGAGGAAATATCAAAAAAATATGATTTAAGACCAGGTGTTGGTTTAGCTGCACCACAAGTGAATGTTTCAAAAAGAATGTTTGCGATGCATTTTCATGATTTTGATGGTCGTCTTTATAGCTATGTCATCATGAATCCGGTTATTAAAAGGACTAGTGAGGAGCTGACTTATCTTCCAGATGGTGAAGGTTGTTTGAGTATCGATAGAACGACTACTGGCGTGACCCCTAGATTTTATGAAATAAAAATCGAAGGTTTCCAGTTTAACTTTAAAACGCAGTTGCCCGTTCCTATTAAATTAACTTTATCTGGATATCCTGCCATTGTTTTTCAACATGAGTTTGATCATTTAGATGGTGTTTTATTTACAGATAAATTATATGAAACTTTAGAAAACGCAGAGCCTTTATACACCATAGAGGATGATGAATAAATGATAAGGATTGATTGCTCAATCCTTTTTTTATTTAAAGACTTTTTCTAAAACTTGTAGTTGGTTATCGATAATATCTTTTAATTCTAAAGTGCCTATTTTATCTTCTAACGCATCTTTAGCATTTCTATTAATCTTATATTTTTTTGATAATTTCTTAAAAAAGTTTACTTTTTCTGTTTTGTCTATCAACTCTAGTAAATTAGTATCTAACTCAACTACACCATTATATTTATCTCTAAGAAAACTTTTGAAGATTTCAAGGAGTTTAAGTTCTCCATATCCAATAAGTACTGGAATGTTTTTTCTTATATCCGCAACTCTTAGTACTTTAATATATGGCTTTATGATGCGATAAGATGTGAGTAAAGATTCATCATTTTTATATAGATGAATGGTGTCATAAATAATGCCAATCTCTGTTTTTTTAAACTGTTTTAATAAATAAACATACGCATTGGATTTAATTCCTATCGTTGGTTTGATCACCAACTCTATTTTATATTTTTTAGCAACATCTATGTAGTCTCTTACTTTATTTTCTAAAAATTCACACTCTGTGATAATATCTTTTACTTTTGGGATTTCAAAAAGAATATGAATTGCTTTTAGTTCTTTGGCTTTTTGTACTTCTATTTCAAAAAGATGAAGGTTTTGTTCATGAACTTCATCGTTATATAAATCATAACTTTTAATGTTTGAATCATAGTTGATCACTTTAATTGGACGATTTTTGATTAGTTCTTTAATATCATTGATTTCTTCACTGACGTTTCTTAATGAAATGTTTTTATGATTTATTTCTTCTAATAGATTAAATTGTTCTGAGACTGTTAAGTTGGTTTGGTCTACAAATGTGGTAATGATTGACATTTAATCCCTCCAATTATACATCAATATACTTCCTGCGACACTTACGTTAAGGCTTTCTACTTTCTTTGTTTCTATTTTAACTGGATAGTCTGATATGTCTTTAACTTCTTGACTAATGCCGTTGCCTTCATTGCCTAAAACTAAAGCTATTTTATCTATTTTGTTTGGTATTTCACCTTGGTTATCATGAGCATCTGCATATAAGATTGTATATGATGTTTTTTTAAGTTCTTCAATATAATCGATGATGTTACCTCTTTGAATATAAACATCAAAGATAGACCCTTGTGAGGCTCTAATGGTTTTTTCGTTATAAATATCTGCTGATTTATGACTTAAGTAAACATGATCAAAACCGAATGCTGATGCACTTCTTAACAGAGCACCGACATTTGATGGGTCTTGAACATCTTCTAAAATAAGTATTTTAGAACTATTCACTTTTATTTGATTTTTTTTACACAGCGCTACTGAGTCAAACATCGTTTCTGTTTGATTTAATTCTTTCATCAATTCTTTATCAATAGGCGTGCCTTCTTTATCAGGATTGATCGTAAAGATTTCGATGATACTATGAGTTTCTTTAGCTTTTGATATTAAATGATCTCCGTATACTAAAAACTCATCGTATACATCACGATATTTTTTAGTTTTTAGTTTTTTCATTTTTTTAAATGTTTTATTATCTTTAGATGTAATCACTCTTGTTTACCTTCTTCTTTGAAATTTTGAATTGCTTCTTTAACATCAAAGCCAAAGTCAGCGATATTAAACTCTAAATTGGGTGTGATATAAATGGTTTCAATTCCTTGAATTGCTGCTTCTAATAAAGGGTTATAATCAAATTTTTCTTCTTCTTTTAAAGCGTCTATGATCGTTGGTTTAATGATAGGCCTTTTTGGCACATATATGCTGCAGCAATCATTAAATGGTCTAATAGAAATATCAAACGCATCAATCTTTTTAGAAATGTTGATGATATCTTGTTTATCGTATGTAATTAAAGGTCTTAAAATAGGTATATTAGTTACGTTTTCTACTGTTTTAATGCTTTGTAGAGTTTGACTTGCTACTTGCCCTACAGATTCACCATTGATGATACAAAGAATATCTTTTTGATTGGCATATCTTTCTGCTAAGCGGTACATCATTCGTCTCATGATATTGATGATGTATGAATCTGAGACGTTTTTTAAGATTTCTTCATGTATTTTTGTAAAGGGTACTAAATGAAGTTTGATTTTATTATTAGGCATGTAATGACTGAGTTTTTTAGCTAAATCAATGACTTTTTGTACTGATTCTAAGGGAGTTAGTGGTGTTGATTCATAATGCATCAATTCAACGGTAATGCCTTGTTTAATGGCTAGATAACCTGAAACAGGAGAGTCTATCCCTCCACTTAACATTAAGAGTCCTTTACCTCCAATACCTACAGGAAAGCCTCCCATTGCTTTAATGACACCAAAATATAGATAGGTTGCTTCTTTTCTTAATTCGATGTGTAAAGTCATTTTAGGGTTTTTAACGTCTACTTTTAAACGATTATCAAAATGTTTTAATAGCCTTGGAGCGATTTGTTGTGTAATTTCTTGACTAGTTAATGGATATAGTTTATCTGCTCTTTTGGTTTCTATTTTAAATGTGGTTGTTTCTTTGACTTCATCTTCAATAATTTGAATTGCTGTTTTTAAGATATCTTCTAAGTCATTGGTTGTTGTGTAGACATAACTATAGGACTGGATACCTGAAACATAGGATAAGCGTTTTTCAACTAATTCTTTATTTTCTTCATTAAACATGATGTAAATACGGTCATGTCTAAAGTCAAATTCAACGTCTAGATCTTTAAGTTTTTCTTTAATTAATTTTCTTACTTGTTTAATAAAAGCAAGTTTGTTTTTTCCTTTTAATACTAAATCGCCAAAGCGAATTAAAATTGTTTTATTGTTCATTTCATTATCACCATTTATATTTTAACACATTTATAATTGTTTTATCTTTTCTCTGGTTGTTTTTCTGCTTTTTGTGTTTTTCTAATTTATGTTTATAATTGACAAATTGCTATTTTTAATATACAATAACATATGTTGGTAAAAAAGCAGGCGAAATCCAAATTATGTCAACATCCCTACTCTACAGGAGCTCTAAGTAACCTTACTGCTTTAAGGCGAAAAGGAAATCGGGATGTCCATAAAATTAGAGAACGCGTTTTTACCCTCAAATAATATAAGGAGGTAAATTCATATGTCACGTTATACAGGACCAACTTGGAAAGTTTCACGTCGTTTAGGTTATTCAATTTCAGAATCTGGAAAAGAATTAAAACGTCGTCCTTATGCACCTGGTCAACACGGTCAACGTCGTGCTAAATTAAGTGATTACGGAGTTCAGTTACAAGAAAAACAAAAAGTACGTTTTACTTATGGTGTTTCTGAAAAACAATTCCGCAAAACTTTTAACGAAGCAGGTAAATTAGGTGGTATTCATGGTATTAACTTTTTAGTTTTCCTTGAGTCACGCTTAGATAACATCGTTTATCGTTTAGGATTCGCAAGATCTCGTGCACAAGCTAGACAATTAGTAAACCACGGTCATATCTTAGTTGACGGAAAGAAAGTTGATATTCCATCATTCCGCTTAACACCTGGTCAAAAAGTTAGCTTAAAAGAAAATTCTAAAAACTTAACTATCGTTAAAGATGCTTTAGCTGCACAATTCGCTCGTGTTGATTATGTATCTTTAGATGATAATTTAGTTGGAACATTCGCTAGACTACCAGAAAGAAATGAATTCTTACAAGAAATTAACGAACAACTTATTGTTGAATTCTACAGTAGATAATATTAAAACCACATGTTATATGTGGTTTTTTTTACGTCTTTTTAAACTAATCATAATAAAGGCCTTCTTTAAAAAGAAGGCCTTTAATTGTTTGACTTGATTTATTCTTTTTTGATTGTTTCTAATTCTTTTGCTACTTTTGTAAAGTAGATGAAGTTATCAGGATCTAAAGCTGCACCACCAATTAAAACGCCATCAATCTCTGGTTCAACAATGATATCTTTGATATTCGTTGTTTTTACAGAGCCACCATATAAGATTCTAATTTTTTGTGCAACATCCTCAGAATATAATTTGGCGATCATACCACGAATGTAACGAATGACCTCATTGATTTCAGCCGGTTTAGCTGTTTTACCTGTTCCAATGGCCCATATCGGTTCATATGCGATGATGATTTTATTCGGATTTTTAATTTCTACATTCATAAATGCCTTTTCAATTTGGTCACCTATGTATTCAATGGTGTTTCCTTCTTCTTTAACTTCTAGAGGTTCACCAACACAAACAATCGGCACTAGTCCGTGTTTTAATGCTGATAATAATTTTAAATTCACCATTTCATTGGTTTCATTAAAATGTGTGCGTCTTTCACTATGTCCAACTAAGATGTATTCTGCGCCTGCTGTTACAACGTGCATTGGAGAGTTTTCCCCGGTGAATGCTCCCTCTTCTGCATAATGCATATTTTGAGCCCCTATTCTCAAATGTTCTCCTTCGCGTTTAACAAGTAAATTTAAAAGGATTGCAGGTGGAAATATGATTGATTCAACCATATCTCTATCTGGTATATTTCCAGTTACTTTAAAGATGAATTCTAAAGCTTCATCTTTAGATTTATACATTTTCCAATTAGCAGCTATGACAGGTTTTCTTTTAATTGTCATTTTTATCCTAAGATTGAAGCGATGTCCTTAATTGCTTGCTCGGCGTGTGGTCCGGTTGCTACAATTTTGACGTTTTCTCCTTTAGGTACTGCTAATGACATTAAACCAAGAATAGATTTTAAATCTACTGTTTTATCCTTGTAGTATAGTTTAATATCTACTGCGTATTTTGATGCTGTTTGAACTACTTTAGCTGCTAAGCTAGCGTGAAGCCCTGCAGTACTTCCAATTACGATTTCTTTTTCCATCATATGACACACTCTCCTTTAATTAGAACATTGGTGGGGTACTAATCCATAGAACTCTTGCTGGCTGACTTCCAAGATTAATTAAATAATGTTCTTTATTTGCTAAGTAGTAAAAGGTTTCTCCCTTTTTAACTACGTATCTTTTTTTATTTAATACTAGGACAATTTGTCCTTCTAATACATAACCAAATTCTTCTCCTGGATGTGGATCATCAATTTCTGATTGGCCCCCAGGTTGAATTTCTATCATGATTGGTTCCATTTCATACTTTAATGCGTTGGGTACTATCCAACTAATGGTATGACTCAGTTCTTCATTTTCTTTTTCATAGAAATCTTCTTTGGTGTGAACTGGTTCAAAATCTTCTTCTACTTTTCCAAAAAATTCATAGACTGGTGTTCCTAATACTTCTAAGATTGAAAACAGTGTTTGTATAGAAGGAGAGGTTAGATTGTTTTCAAGTTGTGAAATATATCCTTTAGTTAACTCAACTCTATTAGCAAGTTCTTCTTGTGTTAGATTATTTCCCAATCTTAAAGCTCTAATCTTTTTTCCTATATCCATTATTTATCCTTTACGCAATCAATACCTGGTAAGACTTTTCCTTCAAGATATTCTAATGATGCTCCGCCACCTGTAGAGATGTGTGAGAATTGATCTTCTAATCCAAATTTAGCAACTGCGGCTGCTGAATCTCCTCCACCGATGATTGTGATTGCATTACCTTGAAGTTTACCTATTGTTTTTGCAATTGTTTTAGTTCCGTTAGCGAAACTATCAAATTCAAAGACCCCTAACGGTCCATTCCATACCACTGTTTTTGCATCTTTAATATAGTTTTCAAAAATCTTAATTGTTTTTGGTCCGATGTCTAGTCCCATTTCATCTGCTGGTATTGAAGTAAAGTCTCTAATCGTTACTTCAGTGTCTGGGCTAAATTCTTTACCACAAACAACGTCTTCTCCTAAGATGATTTTTCCGTTAGCTAAGTCTAGTAATTCTTTTGCTAAGTCTAGTTTATCTGCCTCAACTAAACTTTTACCTACTTCAAGTCCTTGAGCTTTTAAGAATGTGAAGGCCATGCCGCCACCAATTAAAATATGATCAGCTACTTTTAGTAGATTTTTAATAACTTCTATTTTATCTGAAACTTTAGCTCCTCCCAATACCGCAACAAACGGTCTTTGTGGGTTTTCTAATGTGCCTCCGATAAAGTTGATTTCTTTTTCTAATAATAATCCGGCTACAGCTTCACTGATATTGCTTGCAATTCCAACGTTTGATGCGTGTGCTCTATGTGCTGTACCAAAAGCATCGTTGATGAACACATCACCTAAGCTTGCCCAGTATTTACCTAATTCTGGATCGTTTTTACTTTCTTTTTTACCATCTAAGTCTTCAAATCTTGTGTTTTCAAACATTAAGACTTCTCCTGGTTTTAAGGCTGAGACAGCTTTTTCTAATTGTTCCCCTCTGGTTTCAGGGATGAACTCAACTGGTTTGTTTAGTAACTCTGAAAGTCTTTGAGCAACTGCTTTTAAACTGTTTTTAGCTTTGTCTGCTTCTTCTTTAATTCTTCCTAAATGTGAAAATAATATTAATTTCCCACCTTGCTCAATGACATATTGAATGGTCGGTAAAGCCGCTACAATTCTTGTATCATCAGTGATGACACCATCTTTAAGTGGAACGTTAAAATCCACTCTGATTAATACTTTTTTATTGTTTAATTCAATGTCTCTAATTGTCTTTTTTGCCATGTTAATCCTCCTAAGCGTCTTAAATCTTCTCTTTCATTATATCACTTATTTTTGTCTATTTCCACAACGCAAAGTCTCTTTTGTTATTTTAAACTTAATTTGTAGTGACGTATTTCATTTATTTTATGAACTATGTTTACATATTGTTGTTCGGTTATTTTTATGGTAAGTGATGTTTGATCATAAAAAGTGATGTTTGTTTGGTTTTTTAAGAAAACGATGTGTTGGATATTGGCGTAGTTTATCCAGATGTTTTCATAATTTCTAAAGGCTTGGGTTGAAAATAAAATGAGTGATTCATTGATGATTATAGGTATTTTATAAGATATTTTTAAGTGTTTTTTTACACTTTTTAAATACCCATCTAACGTAAATAAATGTTTTTCACATAGTTTTTTTATGAATGTCAGTTGTGTTATTGAATATGTTTCTTCTTTTTGATTAAAAACGGTGCATCCGCTAGATGTATTGATGATATATTTCATTTTTTTAAAGAAAAAAGAGAGCTTATTCGCTCTCTTGTTTAAGTACTAATGCTAATTCTGTTTCTGGATCAAAGAAATGACATTTGTTCATATCAAATGCTAATTTAACTTCTTGTCCAATTTCGATATGTTTAGCTTCGATACTAGCACATACACTTGCCTCTTCAACTTCAAAGAAGATATTTGTTTCAGATCCTAATAACTCTGATAAGCTTACCTTTACGTTAATGGTTGCATCTGGATAAGTTTCTAATACAACTGCTTCATCATGAATGTCTTCTGGTCTAATACCTAGTACAACTTCTTTTCCTACAAAATCGTTATCTTTTAGAATTTGAAGTTTTCCTTCAGGTACTAAAATATCGATACCTTTAGCTGTAAACTGTCCTTTTTCATCCACTATTCCTTTAATGAAGTTCATTGGTGGCGTTCCCATAAATCCTGCAACAAACATATTTACTGGGTGATCATAAATCACTTTTGGTGTATCTACTTGTTGGATGTATCCGTCTCTCATAACAACAATTCTATCAGCCATTGTCATCGCTTCGATTTGGTCGTGAGTTACGTATACTGCTGTTGTGTTATATTTTTCAGCGATATCACGGTGAATTCTACTAAGTTCTGTTCTCATGTGAACACGTAATTTAGCATCTAAGTTTGATAGTGGTTCGTCTAATAAGAATACTTTTGCTTCACGAACAATTGCACGTCCTAATGCAACACGTTGTCTTTGTCCACCTGATAATGCTTTAGGTTTACGTTGTAAATATGGTGTTAATCCTAGGATTTCTGCTGCTTCTTTTACTCTTACATCAATTTCTTCTTTTGAGAATTTACGTAATTTTAAACCATATCCCATGTTATCATATACAGTCATATGTGGGTATAATGCATAACTTTGGAAAACCATGGCGATATCTCTATCTTTAGGTGATTTATCGTTAACTAAAACGCCATCGATAAAAAATTCTCCGGTTGTAATTTCTTCTAATCCTGCAATCATACGTAATGTGGTTGATTTCCCACATCCTGAAGGTCCTACTAATACTAAAAACTCTTTGTCTTTAACTTCTAGGTTAAAATCAAATACTGCTTGTACCCCGTTTGGGTATACTTTATTAATGTTGACTAATTCTAATTTTGCCATTATTAACACTCCTTTGTTTATTCAACTATTATTTTACCAAAAAAGCGGTTACTTTTCTATGTGCAAACTGCCCATATTTTTTTATTTATTTAATGAAATAGTAAATGATGAAAGCATCTTCAAATGTTTTTAAATCATAATCTGTTTCTTTTTTAAATTTATCAAGCCTTTGAATTAAAGTGTTTCTGTGAAGATACATTTTAGAAGCTGTTTGTGTGATATTTTGATTGTTTTCTAAAAAGATTTTTGCGGTTTCAAGCATTTCAAAAGATAGGTTTTTTAGTTTCTCTGGTTTAAAGACTAAATGACTTTGTTCTTTGATCATATGAATGAGTAGTTTTTTTTCATCTAATATGATTTGATGTAACACTTCGGTGTTAAAATATGTGATGATTTTTTCATAATTTTCATCGTCTTGATTAGAAACATAGGCGATGATATCGGTTAATAAATCAGTGGTTAGATTTTCTAAAATCTCATAAACGGTTTCTTTTTCTTGATGGGTAAAGATGATCATCATTTCATCTTTTACCATGATTTTAACAGGATCAAAAAGATCGTGTATGATTTCATTGATGTTAAGATCTTTGTTGATTTTATTTTTAAATTTTAAAATTAAATATCTCATATGATCAATCCCGCTTTCTTATTTTAAATTATATCATATTTAAGTACTCTATGTTTTTTATTTAGTATTTTAAAAATAAAAGAGTTGGGATTTCCAACTCTTCTTAATTATCCTAATGAACCTTCCATCTCAAGTTTAATGAGTTGGTTAAGTTCAACTGCATACTCCATAGGCAACTCTTTAGCAAAAGGCTCAATAAAGCCCATAACAATCATTTCTGTTGCTTCTGCTTCACTTAATCCTCTACTCATTAAATAAAAGAGTTGGTCTTCAGATATTTTTGAAACAGTTGCTTCGTGTTGTAAAAAGACATCACTGTTTTTAACCACATTAAGTGGAATGGTATCACTTGTTGAAATACCATCTAATAAAATGGTGTCACACTCAATGTTAGACTTAGCTCCTTTTGCGTTTTTGCTAAATAACACTTTCCCACGATAGTTTACAGCACCTCCACCTCTTGCAATAGATTTAGAGATGATATTTGAGGTTGTATTTGGTGCTAAATGAATCATTCTAGCTCCAGCATCTTGCCATTGTCCTTTACCTGCAAAAGCGATACTAATGGTTGTTCCTTTAGCTCTTTCTTCTAAAAGGATACAAGATGGGTATTTCATGTTCACGTTAGACCCGATGTTTCCATCAATCCATTCCATGTGTCCACCTTCATAAACATGAGCTCTTTTAGTAACTAGGTTTATGACGTTATCTGACCAGTTTTGGATGGTGGTATATCTACAAGTCGCATCCTTTTTAACAATGATTTCTACAATAGCTGCATGTAGGCTATCTTTTGTATAAACCGGTGCGGTACATCCTTCAACGTAGTTCACATAAGCGCCTTCATCTACAATGATTAAGGTTCTTTCAAATTGTCCCATTTGTTCTGAGTTGATTCTAAAGTATGATTGTAGTGGTTTAGGGACATGAACGCCTTTTGGAATGTAGATAAATGATCCTCCACTCCAAACAGCGCTGTTTAAAGCTGCGTATTTGTTGTCATCGTTTTTAACAACCGTTCCAAAATATTGTTTAAATAATTCTGGATATTCTCTTAAAGCAGTATCTGTATCAACATAAATAACTCCTAGGTCATCTAATTCTTTTTGTGTACTGTGATAAACAACCTCTGATTCAAACTGTGTGGATACGCCTGATAAGTAGTTTCTTTCTGCTTGTGGAATACCTAATCTTTCAAATGTTTCTTTGATTTTTTCTGGTACTTCATCCCAATTTGTTTCAGCTCTATCACTTGATTTGATGTAGTATGTAAAATCATCAAAATTAATGAATGATAAATCTGGTCCCCAATTTGGATTTGGTATTTCTATAAATTTTTTATAACTATCTAATCTATATTGTGTCATCCAGTCATCTTCTTTTTTGATTTGACTGATTTGTTTTACGATGTCTGGGTTAATGCCTTTTCCTATATTTAAAACGGGTTCTGATTCTGTTACAAAACCGTATTGATAATCACCAATGATTGAATCTATTTTTTTCTTATTGTCATCCATAAGATCACTCCTTATTATTTAACCCCTTTTCTATTGCTTTCCAAGATAAGGTTGCGCATTTTACTCTTGCAGGAAATTGCGCTACACCTTGGTAAACAACAGCATCTCCGGTTAAAATATTTTCGTTATATTGATGTCCTTGTATCATTTCATAAAATTCATGAATGATTTTTTCTGCATTATTTATGCTTTGTTCTTTTAATGTCACAGACATAACAGATGCTGAGGAACAACAAATAGAACATCCTGTTCCTAAGTGTCTAATGTCTGTTATGACATCATTTTCTATTTTCATTTGGACCATAATATCATCACCACAAGAAGGGTTGTTCATATGAATGGTTAAATAACTACCATCATTAAGAAGTCCTTTATTTTGTGGGTTTTTATAGTGATCCATAATCACTTGTCTATATAAATTTTGTATATCCATTTTTATCACCAAAAACCATTAAAAAATTCTTTAGCCGCTTTTACCGCGTCTATGAATCGATCACAGTCTTCTTTTGTATTATAAATACCAAAAGAAGCTCTCAAAGTAGATGTCACTCCTAAAAACTGAGCAACCAGTTGGGCACAATGATGTCCGGCTCTAATATAGACGTTTTTTTGATCTAAAACACTGGCTACATCATGTGGGTGAATATCCTCTATATTAAATGTAATGATTGGGCTTTCTGTTTCTTTATTATAAATAGTTACCCCTTCTATTTGACTAAGTTTTTTAACCGTATATGCTCTTAAGGACATTTCATGTTCATATATTGTCTTTAAGCCAATAGATTCAATAAATTTAATTGCTTCTTTAAAGGCGATGACCTCACCTATAACTGGTGTTCCTGCTTCAAACTTATGTGGAATGTCTTTCCAAGTTGAGTGATCTTTATATACCAAATGAGCCATTTCTCCGCCAAACTCAAATGGTGGTAAGTCATTTAATCTATTTTCTTTACCATATAAGATACCTACACCATTTGGCCCATACATTTTATGCGCTGAAAAAGCCATAAAATCAACGTCTAAGGCTTTTACGTCTATTTCCATATGTGTTACTGCTTGAGCAGCATCTAAGATGACTATGGCCCCTTTTTCGTGGGCTAGTCGTGTTATTTCTTCAATAGGTGTTTGATATCCTAAAACGTTAGAAACATATGTGATGGCAACAACTTTGGTTTTATCTGTTAAGACTTTTTTAAAGTTTTCTACTGTAATTCGTCCGTCTTTGGTTAGTGGAATGTATTTTAATTCCGCTTTTTTATCTTTGGCAATGCTTTGCCAAGGGATGAGGGATGAATGGTGTTCTAATTCGGTTGTAATGATTTGATCGCCTGGTTGAATGTTTTTTTGATATGAGTATGCTAATTTGTTTAAAGCATCGGTTGTGCCTTTTGTAAAAATGATTTCCTCTGGCTTAGCGTGGATGAAGTTTGCTACAACATTTCTGGTTTCTTCAAAAGCTTGTGTGGCGTTATGTGCTAGTTTGTATACGCCTCTATGAATATTGGTTCCATTGTTGATGTAGTAGTCATTTAAGCTGTTAATGACTTCATCTAGTTTTAAAGAAGATGCAGCCGTATCTAGGTATGTTACATCTTTGTTTTTTTCATAAAAGGGAAATCTTTTTTTTATTTCAGCGTTCATATCATCATATCCTTACATTCACTAATTCAATAAATCTTTCTTTTAATTCTTCGTCTTCTATTTCTTCGATTAAGGGATTTAGTAATCCGTTAATGATTAATCGTTCTGCTTCTTGTTTGGTTAGTCCACGACTTTGTAGGTAATAAAGTGATTCTTCTTCTATACGACCGACTGTTGCGGCGTGGCCTGCACCTTGTAGGTCGTATTCATCGATTAATAAAATAGGGTTTACATCGATACGTGCCTCATCTGAGGTAATGATGCCTTTTAAGGTTTGATAAACGTTTGAGTTTTTCATACCTTTTTCTATTTTTTCAATCCCGTTTAGAACAACGACTCCTTTTTTACCAGCGATTCCGATGTTGGTCATATCACCGTTGGTGTTAGGTGCTTTATGTGTCATATAAACATCTATGACTTGATGGTTTTCATCACTTGAAACAGCTACTGCTCTAATTTTAACATTAGAACCTTCTCCTGAAACTAAAACATTTAATTTTGCTGTTAGTACATCACTGACTAGGCCTGCTAGTAATTCTAAATGTGCATTTCTTTCGGTAATAAAGTCGTGATTAATGATTGCTTGTTTACTTTCTAATGCAGCGATGAGTAAATATTTAACTTGTGTGTTTTCTTGTGCTGTGAGTTTAATTTTATAGTCACTATGTTGTTTGGTGTGATCTGTCACTTCAACAATCAATTTGACTTCACTATTTTTCCCTACTAGAATTTCTATTTCTTCATGATTATCTTCTAGTAAAGTTATTTTTAAAGGTGCTTTTAAAACGGTGTTTTGCGGGATTGATAATTTTTGGTTTTCAAAAGTAATGTTTGCGTCGATGTCTTTTTCTACAATTTGATGGTTTTTAATCAAAATGCTTCCCATTAATTTTTACCTTCTTCAAAATCTATGCCCAATTCATCTTTTACCCATTGATATCCGTTTTGATCTATTTTTGTAATTAATTCTGCGCCACCAGTTAAGACAATTTTTCCATCAATCATGATGTGAACATGTGTTGGTTTAATATAGTCTAAAATTCTTTGGTAGTGTGTGATTAATACACACCCAAAATCTGGCCCAACCATTTGGCTGACATTTTCTCCAACAATTCTTAAAGCGTCAATATCTAATCCTGAATCTATTTCATCTAAAATAGCTATTTTAGGTTTAAGTGTTTTTAATTGAAGAATCTCATTTCTTTTTCTTTCCCCACCACTAAATCCTTCATTTAAATATCTATGTGGTAGATCTTTTCTCATCTTTAAATCTTCAGCATTTTTTTCGTATTTTAAGATGAATTGAATTAAAGGAACATCGGTTCCTGATACTGCTTTTAAAGCTTGTCTCATAAAGTCACTGTTTGTAACTCCTGGAACTTCAGATGGGTATTGCATTGCTAGGAATAGTCCTGCACGCGCTCTTTCATCTACTTCCATTTCTAAAAGATTATCATCATCTAAGAATGCTTCTCCTTTAGTGACTTCATATTTTGGATGTCCCATAAGGGCACTAGCAAGGGTTGATTTTCCGGTTCCGTTTGGCCCCATAATCGCGTGTACCTCACCTGTCTTTACTTCTAGATTTACACCTTTTAAGATTTCTTTTGCATCTATTTCTACGTGCAAATCTTTTATTGCTAATTTTGACATTTTGTTTTTCCTCCTACAAATAATTCACTATCTTATTATATATTATTATTCCTTTTTTTTCTATTCATATGGCTCTTTTCTTTTTTTTAAAACTACTCGTTTTGTGTTATAATTAAGATACTAAATTTAAGGAGTCTTTTATGAAAGAAAACCAAAGAAAGCTTAAGTTGCATTTTATTTCTAACATACTTATCTCTATCACTTTATTAGCTTTCATTTTATTTATTTTATTTAATATAGAATCTTATCCCTTATTAAATACTATCCTTTTAATATTGTCATTGATTTTAGTTTTTTTATTGCTAAAATCTAATGAAAGATTTTTATATTATAAACATGAAAAAATTTTATTTGATCTTCTATATCAGAAACAAGGTGTTTTATCTTGTGATAAAAAACTGTTTGATGAAGCCTTTTTTGTTCGTTTGAAAAAGGAATTAGGCTTTAAGTTATTCAAAAATACTTCAAAATTCGGCATGTATTATAAAGTCGATAAAGGATTAAGAGATGGTAGGAGACATCAAACACTATATGCTGTTTTATTTATCTATGATGATGTTTCTTTTTTAGATAAGCAATGTGCTGCTTCTTTTGAATCACTTGAAGACCATGTGTCTAAAGAAAGCAAATATTTTAGACAAGTTTTCTTGCAAGTGAAAGTTTCTAAGAGAAAAATCACTTCAGATGATATAAAAGATGTTGATAATATTTTTTATCTTTCAACTAAAAACAACAGTATTTCTGTTTTAAATATTTTATATACTCCTCTTCAAAACGAGTTATACTATTTAAGAAATTCTAAAGTATTTCTCCCTGGCTATTTAAAAGTAAGTTATCAGTTAATTGAACAACTATTAAATTTAAATTAACGTTATTTGACACATCAATGAAATTTGGTGTGTTTTTTTATGTAAAAAGAGAATGCCTAATTAAGCATTCTCTTTATTGTTTTATGAATTTTACTATTTTATTTTTTTTGTTAAGTAAACCTATAAGTAGTGGTTTACTCTATGAGTTTTTAATGCTAAAAAAAAG
>CALGYU010000017.1 GCA_937934685.1 uncultured Acholeplasma sp.
CTTTAATTAAGTTTATCCAATTACAAACTACTAAAGCTCCTATGCTTAAAAGAGCAACTTTAATAATTGAATATAGTATGATTTTTGTTTTCTTAGTTTTAGAACTTATGATAAACAAAGTGCTACCTATTTTTGATAAGCCTTATACATTAAATATTGATCTGCTAAAACAATCGCTAAAACATTTTCTAACACAATTCCTACTCTTCTAACAATAGCGACATCGTGTCTACCACCTATCACTAATTTTGTTACTTCTTGGTTTTTAAAATCAAATGTTTCTTGAGTGGTTTGAACACTAGATGTTGGCTTTATAAATACTTTAACTACCAAATCATTTCCGTTGGAAATACCGCCACTAATACCGCCACTATGATTGGTTTGAGTCATACCTTTTTCATTGATGATGGCATCATTAAACTCACTTCCCATAAGATGAACGCCTTCAAAACCTGTTCCTATAGAAACCCCTTTAACGGCTGGTATAGAAAAAAGCATTTTCCCAATTTCACTTTCTAATTTAGAAAACATTGGTTCTCCTAATCCTACTGGGATATTTTTAACCGTTAACTGAATGATACCGCCTACAGATTCCCCTTTTTTAGTTATTTCTAGTAAGTATGTATCTAATTGGCTTAAATCAGTTAAGGTTCCTACTTGTAAGATTTGATGTTCATATTCAAATGGAGTCATCATTTTTGCAAAACTTCCAGCAACAACAAGTGGCGCTGTTAATCTACCTGAAAATCTACCGCCACCTCTATAATCATGAAAACCATGATATTTAACTTTGGCTGTAAAATCAGCATGTCCTGGTCGTGGTTGAGACACTAGATGAGCATAATCTTTTGATTGTGTATTTTCATTTTTAATCATCGCATGAATGGGTGAACCTGTGGTGTAATCATTAAAAATACCTGAGGTTAAGATCACTTGATCTGCTTCTTTTCTAGGGGTTGTTCCTACTTGTCCAGGTTTTCTTTTTGCTAAATCTTCATCGATTAAATCATAATCTACTTTAATTCCTGATGGCATGCCATCAATGATAACACCAATGGCGTCTTGATGAGATTCACCGTATAAAGTGATTTTAAATAACGTTCCATAACTATTCATGTATCAATGCCCTTAACCCTTCTAAGTATTTTATATCAAACTGAATTTTTGGATCATTCCACCAAAAAGATTCGCTGTAAAATGCTTGTACAAAAAGCATCAGTAATCCTCCATATGATCTTTTAGCATAACTCATGATTTTAGTTTTCTCAGGATTATAAATGACATCAAACACAATTTTTCCTGTCACTAAGCTTTCTTTTAAGATAGATGAGTTGGTGTCAGGATACATCCCAACTGGAGTAGCATTTACATAAATATCTACATTTTTTTCATTTAGTTGTTCATAGTTAATCATATGTTCAAACAAAGGTTCTTCTTTTTCTTCTTTTAATTTTACTACAGTTAATTGAGCCCCTAAATCTTTTAGTGCCACGTAACAAGATTTAGCTGCGCCGCCTGATCCTAAAATATAAATAGATTGGTCTTTGATTTTCTCGCCAGATAGTTCTACTAAGGTTTTAAATCCGTAATAATCTGTGTTATCTCCGTAAAAAAGACCTTCTTTATAATAAACTGTGTTAACTGCTCCAATGCGTTTGGCATTATCAGAAATAACATCTAAGTATTTCATGACTTCCATTTTATAAGGCATGGTAATGTTAAAACCATGATATTCTCCTGTTTTTAACTTCATCATGACTGTTTTTAACTCATCTTTTTCTATATCTAGTAATTCATAGTCTAATTCTAATTGAAAGATTTTGCCTATTTGTTTATGAATTAAAGGAGAGTAACTATGTGATAAGTGTCTACCGACTAATGCGAATTTTTTCATTTTTGAATCTCCTTTGATAAATCCATAAGATGTCTGATGAATGATTCATAATATGGCCAAAGCTCTGTTTGTTCAAATTGGCTTTTTTTATTTAAAATAATTTCTTCTTCTCTTTTTACATCTAATATGTTTAAATGGTGTTCTTTTTTGTATTGACCAATTTGTTGAGAGATTCCCATTCTTTCAATGAATAATTCTTTCATTTTTTGATCGATTTGGTCAATTTTTTTTCTTAAGTCATTGATGTCCATTTTTCGTCCCTACTTTTCTTTTTTATTTATATTTAATGATTAAGTACCATCTTTTTCCAATAAGAAGTGCGGCAATAAGTGCTAAAACAATGGATGAACTGATGATAAAGCCAGAAAAGATGTTTTGGAATAGTGTTTCATCAAAACTAAACTTGTGCGCTAAGGTGATGATGAAACCTTCTGGAATTAAATTAGGTTGTGCTAAAAAGGCGATGGTACAAATAGTCATCATTACCATATAAACAGTACTTAAAATAGTGGTTGTTAAATTCCATGTTCCTGTTTTAATTTTAGCGTATGATGTCATGAGTCCTGCTATTAAGCATAAAATAAATAACGTAATAAAAACAGGTGTTAATTGTTTGTTAAAAACTGGATAAAAAATGCCTGATGAATCTTTTATTCCTAGTTTTCCAACAGAGATAAGGATGGTTCCTATAATACCTAAGACTAAAGATATTGAAACTCTTCTAAGTGATTTTTCTTTGGATATGTGTAATTTGTCATGTGATGGTTTGTGTGTCATTTTATCTAGTTGCCACTGGGTTTTAGTTAACTCAATTCTATCCACTACTGCAAACACGCACGTAACTACCGTAAAGGCCAAGATAAAGCCAATAAACATTAGAATCGTTCCCATACATAAGGATTTAAGGATTTTTTCATAAATCGCTTTTTCACTGTATAATATATAAATTAAACTGCCTATCAGAAACCCTAGAATACCACCAACGGCTAATGAGAATTTTAAGTATAGAAGATAGGTTTCATAATATAGACTTGAGATTAAGGATTCTGGTTTATCTTTATATTTCAATGCTAAAACTTTAGGACTGCCTAATTCTGTTAAAACACTTTTTACTTGGTTTTCATCTTCAAGATTTCCATCGATCATATCTAAGATGGTGACATATAATTCTTCTTCTATATCTGTTCTCATTTTTTCAGGAAGTCTTTTAGTGACATTATAAATGTAGTCTTCAATTAAAGTTTTCATACTTCATCCTCCTGTGTGGCTTTCTTAACTTCTTTGGTAATCAAGTTCCATTCTTTTCTTAAGATTTGATATATTTGGATGCCCAATTCACTAATTTCATAATATTTTCTTGGTCTAACTTCTTCTTTATCCCAAGTACTCACTAGTAAACCTTGTTTTTCTAGTCTTCTAAGTAATGGATAAAGTGTACCTGGTTCAATGTTGATGTTTTTTTCTTCTAATTTTTGCAAAAGAGAGTACGCATATTGTGGTTTTTTTAATTGACTTAAGACAATTAAAATTTGCGTGCCCTTTCTTAGTTCTATTAATAAATTGTTCATTAAATTATCCATATTTTATCACCTTAAAACCATTCTAGTTTTTTATTTTCCTTTTGTCAACAACAACAAAGACCTACGCTTGTAGGTCTTTGGTTAAATATCATATGGTTTTATATGTACTTCTTGGTTAAAGTTAGTAAAAGTTTCTTTAATTTCTGTTGTTATTTTTTGTGTGCTAAAGCCAATGATTGGTAACTGAACTCTAATTTTATAGATTTCTTGATAAATGATTTGTGTGAAAAACCCTTCTTTATCTATAGAAACATTTAACTTGATGTGTTCAAACACTGGTGATTCACTTTTAGCTGTATTGGTTGCTACAATGTTTTTCTTATAGTTTTCACTAGATAATTCATTGTCTAAAACTAAAGTGAAATGATATCCTGTTTCATCTTGTGTTGAATTTGTTACTCCAATAACTGTTTGCTTATTCACTATATAATTTAGTTCATAAGGAAGGACGCCATAGATTTCTTTAAATGTCTCTAAGTTGATTTTCTCTTGAGAGCTTGCACTGACGGGATTGAGCTTATCATCTACCTTATTTCCCTTTTTTAAGGTTGATTGTTCAAATGTCCCATAAATTTCATAAAAGGTTGTGACTGTTCCTTTTGAAACTGTGTAATTATAGTATATGTCTTTATTTTTAATTTTAATTGCTTTTAAATCTTGCTTGGCAATCATTGGTATGTTTGGATCTATTTCCCCGCTAATTTCTAAAAGAAATGTGTTTGCAGATTGCATGTTGATATAAGCTTGTTCAAAAAGCACTACCTCATCAATTTCCCCATTTGATTTTGGTCTCCATTTTGCATAAAGTGTTACTTCTTGTTTATTTTTAAAGGTTTGGTTTTGATAAGAGATTGTCATTGCTTGATCAGTATACCATCCTATGAAGATAAATCCTTCTTTATAAGGTATGTATGATTCATCAAAATTAGTGTTTAGATGTGCAGTTGTTACAGGCATTTGGTTGCCTCCATTGGTGATGAAACTTACTGTCATCTTTTTTTGGTTTTGACATCCACTCATCAAAAAACTTGTGATTAAAAATAAGGTGAAGATGATTGTTTTTTTCATTTTAATCCTTCTTTTTTACTTGATGAAACTGCCTAATATTTTTTCAATTAATTGATCTTTAAATTGACTGATGGTTGTTTTTTCTGTTGATGTATAGTCTTCTACGTTGATTTCTGTATCTATTAAAACATTTTGTGTTGTTATGCTAAACGTTAATTGCGCTTCAATCGTTTCTGTAAAGGCAAGTTTTGTTTGAATCAGTAGTTCATTAAATGTTTGATTTTGATTATCCAGTGAAATATTTATATCTTTAAGATATGTTAAGGCATTTACTAAACTTTCTGGTAAAAAGGAAAGTGATGGTAGTAGATTTATATCTAATAAGCTACCTTCTTTTTTAATATGAAGACGATCTTCTAAAGTTATATCAAAAAATGAATTTTCAATTAAGTCTGTATTAATAAAATTATTAATCATAAGTTGACTTACTTGTGGTGCTAGTAATTTGATGGTATTAAAGTCTTTTTCTAAAAATGCGATGGTTTGACTTTCTGATCTTGTTTCTAATAATGGCGCAATCATATCTACAATGCCTTTATATTCTTCTGGAATCATTCCTGAGATCATAAACATTAGTTCACTTATTGAACCCATTTCAGTGTCACTTTCAGGATAATACATTGGAAAATTTGTTTTCATATATAAAGTTTGATTTTTTAAGATAAGTTCTATTTGACCTTTTAAAGCAAACCACGGCACATTTTCTTCTGGCGTTACTAAAGTAAGTGTTTCTATGTTGAGATAAAAGTTTATTTTCGCTTCTGCAGTTTCATAAGTATCTAGATTGTAGCTAGCGTCTATACCTATATTTAAACCTTCAATTAATATGCCCATTGGTGCTTGGTCTAACAATAAGGTTGGTATTAAGAAATCTAGGTGCACATTGGTTTTTTCGTTAACTAATGTTTGATAATCTGCTTTTTTAATATACTCTTCTGTTTTTAATGCTTCTGATTTTAAAACAGTCACTGTGATTTTTTCTTCTGTTTTAAGACCTTTTGAGTCATAAACAATGTATGTTACCTCATATGTATCCGGTTTGTTTAAATCAACCTTTGAATCATTGACGATAATAGATGATGTAATGTCTCCATCATGATCATCTAAAGCTTTCACGTTTTCTAAATAATTAGGTTTTAAAGCTCCGATAATGTAAGTTATATCTTTGGTTCCGCTAATGACTGGTGCTTCGTTTTTATCACAAGCCACTAAAGTGATGACTAAAAAAGTCATAGTTATTAAACTGATTATTTTTTTTATCATAATTTTTTCCCCCTTTATATGATACGTGATATATTATACTGTGTGCCGTACAGTATGTCAATCATAAAAAATGTCGCTTTGACG
>CALGYU010000018.1 GCA_937934685.1 uncultured Acholeplasma sp.
ACGTTGTTTTACTATCAACAAGAGACATGCGCGCTTCAATGCCCAAAACATATGATATCAAAGTATGGCTTCCAGGTCAAAACACATATCGAGAAATCGGTTCTATTAGTAATGCAGAAGATTACCAAGCAAGAAGAGCCAACATTAGATTCAAAAGAAGTAAAGAAAGCAAAACAGAATACCTACACACATTAAATGGATCAGGTTTAGCAGTAGGAAGAACAATGATTGCTATTATGGAAAACTATCAAAATGAAGATGGAAGTATCACTATACCAAAAGTGCTACAACCATACATGAAAACAGATATGATCAAATAAAAAAGACTAAGAGATAACTCTCAGTCTTAGTATACAAAAAGGCACATTTTTTTTAGAATGTGCCTTTTAATTTAATTAATCTAAAATTTGATTAACAAGCTTTAAATAATCATCTTTACTCAAATCAGCACCATGATTCTTAAAAGAAAATAAAACTTCTTTCTCATCATATCTAGGAATTAAATGAACATGATAATGAAAAACAGTTTGACCGGCAACGGCCCCATTATTGTTTAACAAATTAAACCCTTTAGCATCCAATTTTTTAACCAACGTTTGACCTAAAGTTTGACAAACAGTAAATAAATGCTTCAAAACATCCTCCGGAACTTCAAAAAAATGAGCATATTCATTTTTAGTAACTACTAAAGTATGACCTTTAGTCGCTTGTGAAATATCTAAAAAAGCAATCACAAGATCATCTTCATAAAGAATATAAGCAGGGATTTCTCTGTTAATAATTTTTGTAAAAATAGTTGACATATCATCACTCCTTTTAATAAATATATTATAGCACGAATCATTTGAAGTAAAACCGATTCAGTGATATAATAATCAATGGTTATTAATAAGGAGGAAATCATTATGAAAAAAATTCCAGTAGGCATCTCAGGACGCCATGCACACTTAACACAAGAACACATTGATATATTATTCGGAGAAAAAGACTACAAATTAACAGTTTTAAAAGAATTAAGTCAACCAGGACAATATGCATGTGAAGAAAAAATTGACGTTGTCAGCCCAGAAGGGAAAGTTTTAGCAGGCGTAAGAATCTTAGGACCTGCAAGACCAGCTAGTCAAGTAGAAATATCACAAAGCGATGCGATTAGATTTAAATTTAACGCACCAGTTAGATCTTCAGGAGACGTAAAAAACTCAGGAAAAGCAACTTTAATCGGTCCTAAAGGACAAGTGGAAATTGAAGAAGGAGTCATCATTGCAGATAGACACATTCACTTTTCATTAGAAGAAGCTAAAGAGTTTGGAGTTACAGATAGAGAAGTTGTAAGCATCAAAGTTGGAGGCGTAAAACCAGGTATTTTAGACAATGTATTATGCCGCGTTAACAGCCAATTTGTTCTAGACTGTCACTTAGATACAGATGATGGTGCAGCCTTTATGTTAAAAACTGGCGACACAGTTGAATTAGTAAAAAAATACGAAATCATTAAGTAAACCAAAATGCCTTTAAACGGGCATTTTTTTTTGGGAATCGGCTTAAAATAAGTTATAATATGAGTAGTAAGATCAAATGAAAGAGGCAAGAAAATGAAAAAACTAGAAAGACAGCAAGTCTTTAGAGACCCTATCTATGGATATATCCACATAGACTATGCATTCATCGAACAACTAATTGATACCCCAGTCTTTCAAAGACTTAGAAGAATTAGACAACTAAGTGGTGTTCACATGGTTTTTCATGGCGCAGAACATTCAAGATTCATTCATAGTCTAGGTGTTTATGAACTGGCTCGTCGCTTCTTAGAAATCAAAGAGATTCATGAAGAATTAGAACAAAGAGAACAACTCCTTTTTTTAACAGCTGCCTTATTACACGATATTGGACACGGTGCTTATTCTCATGCCTTTGAAGATGTCTTTTTAGTCAATCATGAAAAAATAGGCGCTCAAATCATTCGCAATAACAAAGACATCTCATATATTCTAGATAAAATAGATAAAGATTTTAAAAACGATGTTGCTTCAATCATTGATAAAACCCATAAATATCCCATCATTGAACAACTCATATCAAGCCAACTAGACATCGATAGACTAGATTACTTAGAACGCGATGCATACTTTACAGGAGCGGTTTACGGCCACATAGATCTAGAAAGACTTATGCGCGTTATAACCATTAAAAACAAACAAGTGGTTTTTAAAGAATCAGGCATACACGCAATAGAAAACTATTTAATTAATATTACAAGGGAAAGCCCGAGTGATATTGCTCTTCTAG
>CALGYU010000019.1 GCA_937934685.1 uncultured Acholeplasma sp.
AATAAAATTAAAAGGAGTCGAATGAAATGATCATTATTGGAAGCCATGTGTCAATGTCAGGAGACCAAATGTATTTGGGTTCAGTTTTAGAAGCACAAAGTTATGGTGCAAATGCATTTATGATTTATACAGGTGCCCCACAAAACACAATTAGAAAAAGCATTGATCGCTTAAAAATCAATGAGGCTATTGAAAAAATGGAAGAACTAAAGCTAGATTTAAGTCATGTGGTAGTACACGCACCATATATCATCAACCTAGCCAATCCGGATCCAGAAAAAAGAGAATTTGCAGTATCCTTTTTAACAGAAGAAATCAAAAGAACTGCAGCCATGCAAGTGAGTCAAATGGTTTTACACCCAGGAAGCGCTGTTGGTAAAAACAGAGAAGAAGCCATCAAGTGGATTGGAGAAGGATTAAATAAAATCTTTAAAAACACTGAAGGTTTAAACGTTAAAATTGCTTTAGAAACCATGGCAGGAAAAGGCAATGAAGTTGGGAAAACATTTGAAGAAATCAAAGCTATCATCGATTTGGTAGAAGATAAAAAAAGAATCAGTGTCTGCTTTGATACATGCCATATCAATGATGCCGGATATGATATAAAAAATCATTTTAACGACATCATCGAATCATTTGATCAAATCGTGGGTATTGAATATATTTCTGTTCTTCACATCAATGATTCAAAAAATGTCTTAGGAGCAGCTAAAGATAGACATGAGAATTTGGGATTTGGAACCATTGGATTTCAAGCATTGATAGACATTATCTACGATGAACGATTTTCAAAAATTCCTAAAATATTAGAAACACCCTACGTTTCTAATAAACCGCCTTACAAAGAAGAAATAGAAATGATTAAAAATAAAAAATTTAACCCAGAATTAAAGAATGATTTAGAAAGATAAAGCAACTAGTTCAGCGTATTTTCGATGTTGATTTACACTGGCTAAAATGTTATAATTAAATAGCATAAAAAAAGGAGACTTAAAAGTATGGCTAAAAAATATAAAAACGCAAAGACCAAAGTTCATCCGATAACTATCGGAGCAATCTTATTATTTGTAGTGAGTATGATTACTTTAATTTTAGTATTACAACCAAAACCTGAAACAACTTTAACAGAAAAATATTTATCAGCTGGAGCAAATTCATCTTTAACAGATGAAAAATACGCTTTTAAGAAGGACAATCATCTTGTGGTTAATAACCATTTAAATAATCAATGGTTTGGCCTTAAAAAAGGAATATTCCATGAAATTCAAAAAGATGAATTAACACTTGTTCTTTTTGCAAATCCAGAAAATTCAGCTTCTGTGAGTGCAATTGCTTATGTTCATTATTACTTATACACTAACCCATCTACTAAAGCTTTAGGTGAAAGTGTTGGAGAATTAATTCATTACACAGTTAAAAGTGGAACAGGGAAAAATAGCATGAAAAACGTCCTAGAAAAAATTACAGAAAAACTTGACCTTGAAGAAGACGAATTGGTAGCAACAGAAATGCCAGTATTAATAGCGTTTAAAGACGGAAAAATGGTTGATGCATTAACAACAGGGCTAACACCAAATTCAATAAGAGATTTTTACTTAGAGCTTTTAAAATAGGATAATTACAATATAATGAAAGCACGTTATGTGCTTTTTATTTACTATATGAAATGGTGATAAAATGATTGAACAAATAAAGAAAAAAATCAAATCAACAATAGAAGAAAAAACAGCACTTGAAAACATCGTTGTTCAAGAAGCTAAAATGGAAGGTTTTGATTTAGCTATTCCACTTTTTGGGTATGCTAAAACTTTAAGAAAACCACTACCGGAAATATATGAATTGTTTAAAGAAACACTTAAAAATGTTCATGAAGTATCTGAAACACAATTTTTAAATGGTTTTTTAAATATTTCATTAGAACGAGTTAATTTAAGTGGAAATATCCTTAAAACAGTTTTCTTTGAAAAAGAGAACTACGGCTCAAACCCTAAAAATGATCAAGTGGTTGTCATAGACTATTCTTCGCCAAATATTGCAAAGAATTTTTCTGTTGGGCATCTTCGCTCAACAATGATTGGAAACTCCTTAAAACTACTTCACCAAAAAGCAGGATATGAAGTGGTTGGGATTAATTATTTAGGAGATTGGGGCACTCAGTTTGGTAAAATGATTGTTGCTTATCAAAAGTGGGGTGAAAAAGAAGAAATCTTAAAAAATCCTATTGATGAACTCCAAAAACTATATGTACTATTTCATCAAAAAGCAGAAGAAGATCCATCCTTAGACGATGAAGCTAGAGCTGCCTTTTTGAAATTAGAACAAAATGATCCTGAATATATTGCACTTTGGGAGTGGTTTAAAGACGAATCATTAAAAGAATTTATGGTCATGTATGACTTATTAGGTGTATCCTTTGATTCATATGCCGGTGAATCTTTTTACAACGATAAAATGGATGCTGTTGTAGAACAAATGCAAGCCTTAAACATTTTAAAAGAAGACCAAGGAGCACTCATCGTTGATTTAGGCGAACAGTTACCCCCTGCGTTAATTAAAAGAACAGATGGCGGAACATTATACATGACACGAGATGTTGCAGCGTTAATTTATCGATATAATACGTATCATTTCAACAAGATTTTATATGTTGTTGGAAACGAACAAAAACTTCACTTTCAACAATTAAAACTAGTTTCAGAGAAAATGGGCTATCAATTTAATTTAGAACATATCAACTTTGGACTTGTCTTGTTAGATGGTAAAAAACTATCAACAAGATCAGGGGCATTTGCCAAACTTTCAGATGTGATTAATAATGCAATTGATTTAGCAAAACAAGCCATCATAGAAAAAAACCCATCCTTAGAAAATAAAGATGAAGTTGCAAAAGCAGTAGGTATTGGTGCCGTTATCTTTAATGACCTAAAAAACGAAAGACATTTAGACATGGATTTTAACTTAGAAAACATGTTAAAGTTTGAAGGACAAACCGGACCATATCTTCAATATAGTGGTGTAAGAATTCATTCGATGCTTAAAAATGAAACCATTGATTTAAATCAAGTAAATTTTAGCGTGTATGATCAACAACACTATTTTGATTTAATCAAAGTCATCGCACAATTCCCGCAAACAATTCAACGTTCTGTGGAAAATAATGCCCCTAATATCGTATCAAGATATTTAATTCAGTTAGCACAAAACTTTAATCAATTTTATGGTAAACAAAGAGTAATCGTCGAAGACTTAGGCGTTAAACAAGCCAATCTTCTTTTAGTCAATAGTGTGCTAACCATCTTAGAAGAAGGATTAAGACTTTTAGGGATGAAGTCTTTAAAAGAAATGTAAATGGAACAAACACCTAAAAAAAAGGGTCTATGGAAAAATGGCTTACTGGTTCTTTTGATTTTAGTAGCCATCGTGAGTATTATCAGCAGCATTGGTAACCCAAAAGAAATATTTAATAAAATAGTAGAGTCTAATAAGTTATACTTAAGTGCAGCCATTATTTTAGCGGTCATTTATACACTTATTATGAGCTTATCTAATCAAATTGTGCTACGCTCTTTAGATGAAAAACTACCTTATTTAGATGGCATGCTTATTTTTGAAACAGAATATTTTTTCAACGCCATCACACCTTTTTCAAGTGGTGCTCAGCCATTTCAAGCCTATATGTTTATAAAAAAAGAGGTGGACGCCAAAAACGTTACCTCCATCTTAGTGGTTAATTTCATACTATACCAAACCACTTTAATCTTAATGCTCATTGGCGCAATGATTTTCTTTGGTGGTAGAATTATAAACGCCTTAGGAAGCAGCAGTGTTTATGTGCTCATTGGTTTTGTAATTAATATTGTCATCTTAGTTTTTTTATTTTTAGTTTCCTATGTAAAAGGCTTTGCTAAAGTAATTAAAAAAGGTTTTTCCTGGATTGGTAAAATCAAAAAATTAGAACCTAAAATGACAGAACTAACTTTAAAAACAGATGATTTTGTTCATAAATACCAAGAGAGCGTAAAAATTTTATTTAATCGAAAAGCAGTTTTTATCAAATCATTTTTCTTAAAAGCAGTTGCTTTAAGCATTCAATTTGGTATTCCAGTTATTATTGCTTATGCATTAGGACAAAAAATTGTCTTTAATGATATAATATATATAACTTTGATCACATCGCTTTCTGTAACAGCCATGATTTGGATTCCACTACCTGGAGCATCAGGCGGAACTGAGTGGGCTTTTGCTGCCTTAATGGCACCAATCTTTATGAATCAAAAAGATTTGGTTTTAGCTATCTTATTGCTATGGCGTTTTATTACCTACTATTTTCCATTAATGCTTGGTTTCATAGCTTATTTGTGGTCAAGAAAAAGAACAGAGAAACAACAAGAATTAGAAGAAAGTATAATAGAAAAGGATATATAATTTCATTGAGGTGACAAAAATGGAAGAAAAAAAAATCACAATAGGACTTTTTACAGACTCATATCTACCTATGCTAGATGGGGTTGTAATGGTTGTACATAATTATGCAATTAGATTAGCTGAATATGCCAATGTAGTTGTCTTTGCACCAAAGTTAAAAAAAGAATTTGATGACAGCAAACTACCTTTTAAAGTTGTACGCTGTAAAACCTGGCCATTACCATTGGTTGATTACAGATGGCCAAAACCTTCTTTAGATAAAAACTTTAGAAAAGAAATGGAAAACATTCATCTAGATATCGTTCACATTCACTCAGCCTTTGGTATTGGTAAAGAAGGCGTTAAGTATGCATTAGAACATCAAGTGCCAATCATCTCAACACTTCACAGCCAACATAAAAGAGATTTTCTTGAAAGAACACATTCAAGATTATTCACACATCTTGTCATGAAAAATCTAATCAAAACATTAGAAAAAACAGATGAAAAATATGCAGTTAACGATAAAGTGGCCGATTTATATAAAGAATATGGCTTAAAAGAAAAGCCAGGTGTTTTAAATAACGCAACCGATATGAAACTAGTTACTGATTTAAGTGCCATAGAAAAACTAAAAGAACTTCATGGTATTAAAGATGAAAAAGTTTTACTATTTGTTGGACGTATTGATAAAATTAAAAACATACCTTTCATATTAGAAGTATTAAAGGATTTAAGACAACGCCAATTTCCATTTAAAATGTTATTTGTTGGCGGTGGAAAGTATTTTGAGAAATTCAAAGAAACTGTAGAAAATTACAAATTAGAAGAACAAGTTGTCCTCGTAGGAAAAGTATATGATCGTGACTTACTGGCACAATATTATAGATTAGCTCATCTTTTTGTCTTCCCATCAACTTATGATGCATCATCATTGGTTCAAATTGAAGCAGCTTCACAAAAAACACCAACCATCTTTGCAAAAGACTCCATTACATCCAGCACGGTTACACCAGATGTTAATGGCTATTCAGAGGAATTGGTTGCTGATAAGTTTGCAAAAAAAATAGTAGATATTTTCAGCGATGAAGAAAAATATTTAGAAGTCTGTGAAAAAGCATATGAAGAAGTATATATTCATTGGGACGATCAAGTTAGAAAAGTTTATAACCACTATTTAGACCTACATCATAAAAACATAAAAAAATAACCTTAAGTGCTGACTTAAGGTTATTTTTTTATTTAATACTAACTAAAGCATCTTGTAAATTCATTTTAACAAAAACATCTCTTTGGATTCCCCCAACAGAATAACTCAAATGAGCATATAAATCCGGTCTACTCACTTTAACAAACCATAAGGGATATTTTGGTAACTTATGATTATATGAAATAGTGAAAGTAGATGAAGTTGTTGTAAGGTCTTTAGAAGTTGTACTTAAAGTGTTCATCCATTGCGTTTGTAAAGCAAAATTAGCACTAACATTAGAAACATTGGTTTTCTTATTTGAAACATAAGTTGAAAAGTGATATCTACCATTAACTAATGTGATAGTCACATTATCATCTTCATCCGTATTTTCCTGTTCGGTAGGCAAAGTGATATCTGTAAAGTTAACATAGAAAGTAAAATCACCTAGGTCAAGACTGTATTGTGGTCTATCGTTTACTGAAGTAAGTTTTGCGTTCATAAACTTAGAACTAGAAACATCAGAATTAAATTTAACCGTCTTATGTTCATAATAAGTTCCTAAATACAAGAAGGAAACGATGAATATAGGGACCACTATTAAGAAAAAGACTGCAAAAATGATTAATCGATACTGATATAAACCATTTAAAACCTTGTTGTTTGATATTTGTTTTCTCATATACGCTCCTAAAATATATTGTGTCATTTAATCTATTATAACAAAAAGTTTTATATAAACCAACTAAAATTTAATTGACTAATAACCGTTTAATCGGTATAATGAAATAGTAGTGATTTTTAAAAAATATGTTAAGAATAAAAAAAAATATATGAAAAATTGGAGGTGGCCCCTAATGGGTATGATATTCTTAAGTGCTACTGAGGTACTTATCTCCAGTTTGCTATTTGTATTAGCTTTGTTGATAGGACTAGCGGTCGGGTATTTTCTACGTGTTGCACACCACGAGAAAAGCTTAAATGCAAGCCGCGAGAAATCTCAACAAATTATTGAAGATGGAAAAAAAGAAGCAGAAAAAACGAAACGTCAAATGATTTTAGAAGCTAAGCAAGAAGTTTTTGAAACTAAAAAAGAATTTGAAAATGATATGCGAGAACGCAGACAAGTAATTGTAAATTTAGAAGACAAAGCAACACAACGTGAAGAATCCTTAAACAAAAGAACAGGATTTTTAGATAAACGTGAAGAAGCATTGGAAAATAGAGAACAAAAACTTGAAAAATTAAGAGAACATCTTGAACAATTGAATAGCAAAGTGGAAGAGTTAGTCATAGAAAAAGAAGCAAAACTAGAAGAAGTAGCTGCTTTAACTAAAGATGAGGCAAGAGACCTCATTATGAACGATGTTAAAGATAGCATTTCAAATGAAATTGCAGCCTACATTAAAGATGAAGAAGACAAAGCTAAAACAACCGTGCAAAACAAAGCCAAAGAAATGTTAGCATTAGCTATGCAAAAATATGCAAGCGAATCTACAGGCGAAAGAACCGTCAGTGTTGTTAGCATTCCAAATGAGGAAATGAAAGGTCGAATCATCGGTCGTGAAGGACGTAATATTAGAACTTTAGAAGCTTTAACAGGAGTCGATTTAATCATCGATGATACACCTGATGCAGTAGTTCTAAGTGGATTTGATCCTATCAGAAGAGAAGTAGCTAAAAGAGCTTTAGAAACGCTGGTATCAGATGGTAGAATCCATCCAGGACGCATTGAAGAGGTTGTAGAACGTGCAAGAACCGAAGTTGATGTGTTCATAAGAGAATCTGGTGAAGAAGCAGTGTTCACTACAGGAATTGGAAGAATTCATCCAGATTTAGTTAAATTACTAGGACGATTAAGTTTTAGAACCAGTTATGGACAAAATGTTTTAAAACACTCAATGGAAGTTGCCTTTTTAGCGGGTAAATTAGCTGCTGAATTAGGAGAAAACGAAATGCTTGCTAGACGCGCAGGTTTACTACATGATATTGGTAAAGCTGTTGATCATGAAATTGAAGGAAGCCACGTTGAAATTGGTGTAGATATTGTTTCTAGATATAAAGAACCAAAAGAAGTGTTAGATGCTATCGCATCTCACCATGGTGATAAAGAACCAGAATCAATCATCGCGGTTTTAGTAGCAGCAGCAGATGCCTTAAGTGCAGCAAGACCTGGTGCTAGAAGTGAATCGATGGATAACTATATTAAGAGATTAGCGCAGTTAGAAGAAATTTCTACAGAAATTAAAGGTGTTCAAAAAGCCTACGCCATTCAAGCTGGTCGTGAAATTAGAGTTTTAGTTCATCCAGAACAAACAGATGATTTATCTACTTTTGCCATAGCAAGAGAAATCAAAGAAAAAATAGAAGCTACTATGACCTATCCAGGAACGATAAAAGTAACTGTGATTAGAGAAGTTAGAGCAACCGATGTAGCAAAATAACGAAAGAGGCTTATAGCCTCTTTTTTCAAATAAAAAGAAAAGAGATATCCATATATGAAAATACTATTTATTGGGGATGTTTACGGACAACCAGGTATAGATTATTTATCAGATAACCTCAAACAATTAAAAAACCTTTATACACCCAATCTGATTATCGTCAACGGTGAAAATGCATCAAACGGTAGAGGGATAAATAAAAAAATATATAAACACTTTATGTCTTTAGGCATTCATGTCATTACCATGGGGAATCATACGTGGAAAAATAAAGATATTTATAACTTCATAGATGATTCAAATCTCATTAGACCAATAAATGATCATGAGACTGTAGGGACAGGTTATAAAATCGTTAAATATAACGACAAAAGAGTTTTAGTAATCAATGCTTTAGGCAGAATTTTCATCGATGAAACTCTTAAATGTCCATTTAAAGCAGTAGAAGAAATCTTAGAAATCAATCAAGGACAGTATGATTATTCATTACTTGATTTCCACGCTGAGGCAACCAGCGAAAAAATCGCTTTAGCTCATCATTTCGATGGTAAGATAGATGTTATTGTAGGCACGCACACACATGTTCAAACCAATGATAACAGACAATTACCTAAAGGCAGTCTAACCATTACCGATGTTGGTATGACAGGGGCGCTAAATGGTGTCATAGGTGTTGATAAAGATGTTATCATCGACCGATTCATTAATGGATATAGTTTACCTAATAAAATTGCTTTAGGAAAAAAACAGTTAAATGGTGTTATAATAGATTTAACCAAGGATAAAAAAAGTATTGAGAAAATACATTTAAGTGAGTGATTTTATGAGCGAAAAAGAAAAATTTATACAAATGCTTCAAAATGATAAAAATCTAGAAGAATATCAGCGATTAGAAACTTTAATCAATGAAAATAAAACCATTAAAAGTACGATGATTCAACTTAAAAACATTCAGAAGCAAATGATTAATGCCAATAAAATAGAAAAAACCAATGCGTATTTACAATTGGAGGCAGACTACCAAAAAATGTTATCCGAAATTACCGAATATCCTTTGATGGAGCAATACCTAGAACTACAAAAATACTTTAATGAAATTTTGAAAGAAACAGCTGAAATTATAGAAAACTCTTTAAATAATGACAATGAACTATAAACTCATGTCAATAGGGATTAAAAAACTTGAAAAAATGATTAAAAAATTATAAGATAAAGTTAATAAAAAGAGAATTAGGAATGGGGGCTTCAAAATGGCAGTATTTGACAAGAACACGCAATTAACCGTTGGGAACCAAACATATTTTGTAAATGATTTAGCACAAAAATTATCTAATGTTCCTAGCAAACAAGTAGTAAATGTTTTCAAAGAGGTAGGAATTAATCTTCCAAGAAAAATACGTATGGGTATTTTACGTAGACTTCTACGTCCATATGTTGAACAAACAAGAAAAGAAAAAGAAAGTATAGCAGATGAATTTAGCTATCGATTATCTCAATTTGAAAGTTTTACTGATTCACAATTAGTGAATTTGCTAGAAGTTTATAAAGATGATAAGTTAGTGCAAGATTATTACTATAATTTTTGGTTAAATATTTTAACATATTTGGTAGAAAAGGGAATTGCAGATGTTGATTTTCAAAAATTAATAAACGTTGTTCAAACACATACTACCGATCAATTAGAAGACAGTAAGACATTCAACCAAGAATTTAATGTTATTTTTTATGATGCCCCAGGTGAAATAGACGGTTTAACACCAGAACAGTTCAGACCAGTAACTTATAAGAGTACAACACTAGGAGAACTAAGAGCTATTGGTGATAAATTTAACGCCTCAGTTCCTAAGAGACTTAAAAAACAAGAATTATTACAAATTGTATTAAAAGAATTAAGTGATCGCGGTGAACACACAGAAGAATTAGAACAAAGACTATCTAAAATGAGTATTCTTCTTTTAGAAAGATATGCTAAAGATAATAGTATCAAAGCTTCTACAGAATTAAGAAAAGAAGAAATCATTGAGTACATCCTATCTAACGCTAAAGAAACAAAAGAAGCATATTATGTTCCAAGTTCTGCCGCAGTTTATGAAGTAGAACATGAAACAGAAGTTATTGACGAAGAAGTTATTTTAGATGTTGCATTAGAACCAGTAACTTATAAAGTTCATTATGTTGACTTAAAAGATGTTACAGTGTTAGAAAATGAATTGCTTAAAAAACCAGAAGATCCAATCAAAGAAGGTTATATTTTTGACGGTTGGTACAAAGATGAAGCGCTAGAAGAATTATGGAACTTCAGTCATGATACAGTGATAGAAGAAATAACACTTTATCCAAAATGGAAAGAAGTAACAGCTGAAAGTTACAACGTGTATTTCTTAGTAAACGGTGAATTATATAAAGAATACATCGTCACCAAACATGGTCATATCAAAAATCCAGAAGTTATCTTAGGCGAAAAAGAAGTCTTTGATGGCTGGTATAAAGAAGCAGACCTAGTGAACAAGTGGAATTTTAAAGAAGACGTCATCTTAGAAGAAACTACTTTATATGGAAAAGTTACGTTAGAAGTTGCTGAAAACATCGTTGAACCTAAAGTTGTTACAACAACTTTAAACCTAGATGCTTTAGTTCAAGAAATTAGAGAATTAAAAGAAGTTATCGCGAATAAAGATTTTGGGACAACACAAAAATCAACCTTAAATCAAGTCGCATTAAAACTATTAACTGAAGATGATGACAATCTTTCAGAAGACTTAACTTTGAAAGAAGAAAAAGCAGCTAAAGTTGTATCACCTAAAGTTAAAAAGAAAAATCCAATTGTTAAATTCTTCAAAGGATTATTCGCAACAATCCTTACACTTATTATTTTTGCATTAGGATTGTTACTGTTTGTAGGTATTTATGCTGGATTTGATCCAAATAATGCAGTCATTAATGATATCATCCGAGTATTTGACCATATTAAAATAGGTGGTATCGGAATTGCTACACACATCCATTGGTTCACTACTTGGCTTACAAACTTATTTAAGTAAAAAAATAGATATGGGGCGTTAAAAAATGCCAAAGCATAAAGAATTTACACCTATGATTCAACAATACTTAAAGATTAAAGAAGACTATGCAGATGCAATAGTCTTTTTTAGGCTTGGGGATTTCTACGAAATGTTTTTTGATGATGCCATTTTAGCTTCTAAAACGCTTGAAATAGTTTTAACCGCAAGAGATGGAGGACAAAAAATACCGATGTGTGGTGTCCCACACCACTCCGCCTCAATCTATATTCAGAGATTAGTTGAAAAAGGCTTTAAAATAGCTATTGCAGAACAGGTAAGTGAACCCGGCAATGGCTTAGTAGAAAGAAAAGTAACAAAACTCATCACACCAGGAATGATTATTGAAGATGGTATGTTAGATGAAAAGAAAAATAACTTCATTGCAACACTTGCCTTAAAAGAACATGGATACATGATTCCTTATTTTGACATCTCAACAGGTGAGGCGTATTTAATAGATGCTTTAACTAAAAAAGAAGCACTAGATACCATCATTAGTTTAAGAATCAAGGAAATTGTGTTAGAAAAAATATATGATAAAGAAATTGAAGATTTTATTAAAGAAAATAATTTATCATTATCCTTTTATACCGCAAAAGATGATATCATCGAACAAAGTTTATTAAAAAACTTAAGCCACATTGAACAAAAACGTGTTGCAAGTTATTTACTACAATATTTATCAGAAACACAACATCAACCATTAAAACACTTTATGCCATTTGAAGTGGTACGAAAAAACGCTCAAATGCATATGGACTATAAAGTACAAAAACATTTAGAAATTAGTGAATCTAATACCAATAACCCTAAAACAACCCTTTTATATTGGCTTGATCAAACTCAAACTGCCATGGGGTCAAGAAAATTAAAATATTGGTTAAATCATCCGTTGGTAGAAGTTAATGAAATCAATGAAAGATTAGACCACATAGAAGGGTTTAAAGCCTATGGGGCCAGATCAGAACTAAAAGAAATTTTAAAATATATATACGATATTAACCGCATCGTTGGAAGAATTTCTTTTAACAACGCTAATGCCAAAGATTTAGCTCAACTAAAACAAACGCTTGCCTTAGTTCCTAAATTAAAAGAAATTTTATTTAAATATGAATCGATTAAAATCAAAGACTTAGCTCAACGAATTAACAACCATGAGTCTTTACATGAGTTATTAGAAAAAAGCATTGTTGATCAACCACCTTTAACCATTAAAGAAGGTAATATGATCAAAGATGGTTTTAATGAAAAACTAGATGAACTCAGAGAGGTCAGTCTTAACGGTAGTGCATGGTTAGATGATTTTGAAAAACAAGAAAGAGAAAGAACAGGAATTAGAAACCTACGTATAGGTTATAATCGTGTCTTTGGTTATTTCATAGAAATTTCAAAAGGAAATCTAGATTTAGTTAAAGATGAATTTGGTTATATAAGAAAACAAACACTTGCAAACAGTGAACGATTTATCGCAGAGCCATTAAAAGAAAAAGAAGATATATTATTACACGCTAAAGAACGCTCTATTAACTTAGAATATGAAATATTTACTCAAATCAGAGAAGTCGTTTCTGAGTATATTACATCTTTACAAGAATTAGCTTCTTTAATCGCAACCATAGATGTCTATTTATCTATGGCCATCGTATCTGATGAATATCGATATGTTAGACCTGTTTTTACTCAAGAGAAAACAGTCTTTATTCAAGAAGGTAGACATCCAGTCGTAGAAAGATATGTTGATTTTATTGCTAATGATGTCATGATGAAAGAAAATGAAATATTTTTAATTACAGGCCCTAATATGAGTGGTAAATCCACTTATATGAGAATGTATGCCTTAATTGTCTATATGGCTCAAATCGGTTCCTTTGTGCCCGCAAAAGTTGCAGAACTTCCTATTTACGATGCTATTTACACCAGAATAGGATCATCTGATGATATTGCTGGTGGTAAATCAACATTCATGGTTGAAATGGTAGAAAGTAATGAAGCACTCATTCACGCAACGAAAGATAGTTTAATTTTATTTGACGAAATTGGTCGTGGAACAGCAACCTATGATGGTATGGCTTTAGCTCAAGGAATGATTGAATATATTCATGATAAAATAAAAGCTCAAACCTTTTTTTCAACACACTATCATGAATTAACGTTATTAGAAAAACAGTTAGAAAACTTATCTAATTATCATGTAAGTGCCAAAGAAGAAAACGATAAAATGATTTTCCTACACAAAGTAAAAAAAGGTGCTTCAGATAAATCATACGGAATTCAAGTAGCTAAATTAGCTCATTTACCACAAGAGGTCATTAAAAGAAGTCAAGTTATTTTAAAAGAACTTGAAAAAAATAAAGTTGAATTAAAACCCGACTTATTTAATTATCAAGAAAATCAAACAACTGAAACAATTGAAAACCGCAGTCAAAACCAAGAAGTGATTGAAAATATTTTACAATTAAACATTGATCAAATGACACCACTTGAAGCAATGTTAGAATTAAAACACATACAAGAAAAAATTAAAAAGTAAGGATGTGAAATCATGCCCAAAATAAATATTATGGATGCTGCTTTATCCAATATGATTGCAGCAGGGGAAGTGGTTGAGCGTCCTGCTTCTGTTATTAAGGAGTTGGTTGAAAACTCCTTAGATGCGGATGCTACACAAATTATCATTGAAATTAAAAATATGGGATTAGATCTTATTAAAATCACTGATAATGGAACAGGTATGTCAAAAGAAGATGCTAAATTAGCCTTCTTAAGACACGCCACAAGTAAAATTAGTAGTCAATATGATTTAAACCATATCAAATCACTAGGGTTTAGAGGCGAAGCGTTACCTTCTATTGCCTCAGTTTCAAAAGTAAAACTAGAAACTAAAACTAAAGATCAAGATGGTTATTTTGTCATGTTTGAAGGTAGTCAGTTAATAGATGAAGGTTTGGCTGCTCTTAATCAAGGAACAATTATTACAGTAACCGATTTGTTTTATAATACTCCAGCAAGATTTAAGTATTTAAAGTCTGAAATTGCTGAAAAAAATGCCATCATTGAGTTTTTTGATAAACTGGCTTTATCTTACCCAAGTGTTCAATTTATCTTAAAAATAGATGATAAAGAAATGAAAAGAACTCTAGGGAATAATGATGTCTTAAGTGTTATGGAAATTATTTATGGTAAACAAGTCACTCAAAATCACTATGAATTTGAATTTGAATATCAAAAAAATAAAATCAAAGGTTATCTAATCAATCCTATTCATACCAGATCAAGAAAAAAAGACATTAATTTATTCATCAATAATCGCTATGTTAAAAACTATTTATTAACTCAAGCAGTCATCGAAGGGTATCATAGTTTTTTAATGACAAATAAATATCCAATCGCCTCTATTTATATTACAATTGATCCAAGTTTAATCGATGTGAATGTACATCCTCAAAAAATGGAAATTAAATTAGTTAATGAGCAAGTTTTAAAATATCAAATTGAAGAAAAAATCAAAGAAACACTAAGAGCCAAACCACTTGAGGTTACGCCTTTATTAAAAGTAGAAAAGCCGGCTAAAGAAACATATTCTTATTCAGAAACTACCATCTTAAAAGAAGAAACCAGTTTCTTTGATCAACCCTTATTTGAGTTTGCACCTAAGATAGAAGAAAATAAACCTTTAATCCTTCAAGAAGAAAAGGTCTTAATTGAAAAGTTAGAGCAACAAGAAAATAATAAGTTGCCTCATTTTGAATACATAGGTACCTTTAGTGGAACCTATCTACTTTTCCAAAACCAAGATGGCTTATACTTAATGGATCAACACGCTGCCGCAGAAAGAATTAAGTATGAATATTATTTTGAAAAATTAAGTCATATTAAAACGGAGTTAAAACAATATTTAATTAAAAGAGAAATCCAACTACCATCTAATGATATTGAAAAAATAAAAACCTATCAAAATGAATTTTTAAAACAAGGGTTTGTTTTTGAAGAAGATAAATTAAAATTTGTTCCTACATGGGTTAAAGATGAAGATATTGAAGACATCATAGAAAGATTTTTAATCTTACTTGAAGAAAACGGCTCCATTGAAATCATTAAAATAAGAGATGATTTAGCTAAAGATTTAAGTTGTAAAAGTGCTATAAAAGCCAATCACCAACTCAATCGCTATGAAATCAGTCAACTCCTTAAAGATTTAAATCAAACACAAAATCCATATACATGTCCACACGGAAGACCTGTATGGATTCAATTGACACATCATGAAATAGAAAAATTATTTAAGAGGATTGTATGAAAAAAGTTATTGTCATTACAGGGCCAACTGCATCTGGAAAAACCAGTTTATCCATTAAAATAGCTAAGCATTTTAACTTAGAAATCATTAATGGAGATTCTGTACAAATCTATAAAGAATACAACATTGGGTCTGCAAAAATAACTAAAGAAGAAATGGAAGGCGTTTCTCATCACCTACTAGATATTAAAGAGCCTGGGGAACCTTTTTCTATTTTTGATTATCAAAAAGAGGTTAGAAAAAAAATAGAAACCTTAAAAACCCCTATAATTGTTGGGGGCAGTGGTTTATATATTCAATCGGCTTTATATGATTATCAATTGCATGAAACACAAACACAAAAACTACCAAGTATTGAACAAATGAAAGAAGCATTAGAAAAACTTGATCCTAAGCTAAATACGCAAGCATTATCTGAAACAAAGATCATCAATGCGTATCAATCGGCTTTAGCAGGACAAAAACGTTCAGAGAAAACAAACAGCAAAATCCCTATTTATGATTTATGCATTCTTTATTTAGATATTGATAGAGATATTTTAAAAAAACGTGTAGAAACTAGACTAGATCAAATGCTAGAAAAAGATTTTTTAGACGAAGTTAAAAAAATCAAACAAATACCAAATGCTAACTTAAATATTATTGGATATCGCCAATTAAGTGATTATTTAGATTATAAAACAGACTTAAAAACCGCAAAACAACTTATTGTCACAAAGACTATGCAATTTGCAAAAAGACAAAAAACGTGGGTAAAAAATCAAATGCAAGCTCATTTCCTAAATGCACTAGATACCGATTTAGAAAAACAAGCCATTGACTTAATTACCAACTTTTTAAAGGAGTCATCATGAGAATATATATCATTGGCATGCCAGGGTCAGGAAAAACAACCATCAGTCAATTACTTTCTAAAAAACTTAACTATGATTATCATGATTTAGATAGCGAAATAGAAAAAAACAGTTTGATGTTTATCGATCAAATATTTAGTCAATATGGAGAAGAAACATTCAGAAGACTAGAAACAGAAGCTTTAGAAAAAACTAAAAATCTTAAACAAACAGTCATTTCTTGCGGTGGTGGAATTGTAACCATAAAAGAAAATAAAAAACATATGAAAAATGGATATGTGATTTATATAGACACTGATTTAGAGATTATAAAAAAACGATTAGCAGAAGACCAAAGTAGACCATTGTTAAAAACAAATACGTTAGAAGATATTTATCAAAAAAGATTTTTTAAATATAGAGACTTTGCTCATTGGATTGTTTCAAATAACGAAGAAATCGAAGAAACAACTAATCAGATCATCAAACATTTAAAAGAAGGTGATTTATTATGAAAATATTATCCATTAGTGGACCTAACCTAAATTTACTAGGAAAAAGAGAAGAAAAGCATTATGGTAAAATGACTTTAGAAGAGTTAAATACTTTACTAGAAAAGCAATTCCCTGAAGTCGAATTCACCTTTTTTCAAAGCAATCACGAAGGTTTAATCATCGATATCATTCAAACATATAACAATTATGATGCCATCATGATTAACCCAGCTGCATATACTCATACCTCTATTGGTATTAGAGATGCACTTGATATAGCTACTATTCCAAAAGTAGAAATCCATCTAAGTGATATTACCAACAGAGAATCATTTAGAAAAATTAATTACATCAAAGATGTGGTAGATCATAGTTTTTATGGTGAAAAAGAAGAAAGTTATTTTAAGGCTGTTCGTTTTTTATTGTCAAAACTTAAGAAGTAAAGTATAATAATAATGATTTTAAAATAAAAGGAGTAAAAAAATGATCAGTGTAAATGATTTTAAAACAGGACAGACTATTCAGTTTGATGGAAATATTTTCCAAGTCATAGAATTTCTACATGTTAAACCAGGAAAAGGTTCAGCATTTGTTAGAAGCAAACTACGTAACTTAAGAACAGGAAGCGTAATTGACCACACATTTAACGCAGGAACCAAAGTAGAAAAAGCGCAAATCGATAAAACCCCGATGCAATATTTATATGCAGCAGGAGATCAATATGTTTTTATGAATACTGAAACATATGAACAAATTGAATTATCCTACAAACAAATTGAAGAAGAATTAAAATACATGTATGAAGGATTAACTGTCGAAATCATGTTTTTTAACAACTCAGAAGTTCTTGGTGTTTCACTTCCAGAAAAATTAGCTCTAACAGTTATAGAAACCGTTCCAGGAGTTAAGGGAGACACAAAAACCAACGCAATGAAGGATGCAACCTTAGAAACAGGTACCGTTATTAAAGTACCATTATTCATCTCTGAAGGTGAGAAAATCATTGTCAACACAGTTGAAGGAACTTACGTATCAAGAGAAAAATAATAAGAAAAAGATAATAAAAGCCTAAAAATAGGTTTTTATTTTTTTGTAACAAATTGAGTCTTAAAATATGCTATAATATTAACGGTGATATAATGGAACGTTTACAAAAAGTCTTGGCACAATCTAATGTGGCGTCAAGAAGAAAATCAGAACAATTAATTTTAGAAAAAAGAGTATCAGTAAACGGTGTCATTGTTTCTGAACTTGGTTTTAAAGTATCAAAAAAAGACCTTATTACAGTAGATGGTGTATCTATTGAAAGAGCAGACTTTAAATACTATTTATTAAATAAACCGACAGGGTACTTATCAACTGTTTCAGATGATAAAAACAGAAAAACGATACTAGATTTATTTAAACCTGAACATAAAAATGATCGTATCTATCCGGTTGGAAGATTAGATTATGATACAGCAGGGTTACTGCTTGTAACCAATGATGGTGAATTAACAAGAAAACTAACACACCCATCTTCTAATATTCCAAAACAATATTTAGCAAGAGTAGAAGGCATCGTTATCAAAGATAAAATTAGAAACCTAAGAAAAGGGGTCATCATTGATAAAGACTATTTAGCTATTCCTAAAGAAGTCCAATTAATGAGCTTAGATAAAGCCAATCAATCTACATTAATTAGACTCGTTATTACTGAGGGAAGAAATAAACAAGTTCGTAAAATGATGGATGCTATAGGACACCCAGTAAAAAAACTAACTAGAGATCAATACGCTTTTTTAACACTAGAAGGTGTTCAAAGAGGTGCATATAGAGAACTAAAGGTACATGAAATAAAAATGCTTAAGAACCTATAAAAGGAACAAAATGGCATAAAAACATAAAAAATGGTATAATAAATTAAGATGGAGGATCACATGGGAGGATTTAAACTTGCAATCGATGGACCGGCTGGTTCAGGAAAAAGCACGATTAGTTCACTGCTGGCAAATCATTTAGGATGGACGCATATTGATACAGGAGCAATGTATCGCGCCGTTACCTTATATGCCTTAAAAAAAGGTCTAGATTTAAATGACGAAAATTCATATATGTTTTTAGAAAATGTATATATTGAATATAAAGATAACAAGATTTTTATTGACAATAAAGATGTTACTGAAGAAATTAGAGGAAAAGAGATCAATCAACATGTTTCTTTAGTCTCATCATTTCCTTATGTTAGAAAAAAATTGGTTGAAACTCAACAAAAAACAATTTCTAGTGGAAATATCATTATGGACGGTAGAGACATAGGTACAGTTGTTATCCCAAATGCAGACTTAAAAATCTTTTTAACTGCTCATGTAGAAGAAAGAGCCAAAAGAAGACACAAGGAACAAACAAAAAAGGGGAATAGTAATCAAATTGATCAAGTCATTGAAGAAATTATCAGACGAGATCAAAAAGATTCAACACGTAAGGAGTCACCGTTGCGAAAAGCAGATGATGCCATTGAGATTGATACAACAAATTCTTCAATTGAAGAAGTTGTTGAAAAAATAGTTCAACTAATAAAATTGAAGGAGCAAGAGAAAAATGACTGATATTAAAATTCCAAAAAAAGGACAAATTATAGAAAGTAAAGTTGTCAAAGTAGATGCAAACGTCATCTATTTAGATTTAAATTATATGACGGAAGGAACCATTTATTTAAATGAGTATGATATGCCTGCACCAGCTACTTTTGAAGGTTTAATAAAAGTAGGGGATGTTGTCCGTGCTAAAATCATGAAAATATCTGAAGGTGATGAATCAAGTATTATATTACTTTCAAGATTACCATTAATCAAAGAATTAAAATTAGAAAAACTAAAAGAAAAATATGAGTCCAAAGAAGTTGTGACTGGATTGGTTACAGAAGCAAAAGAAAAAGGTCTTATCGTTAAATACGAAGGATATGATCTATTTTTACCATATTCACTACTAGACTTTGATCTAATTGATAAAGTAGATACTTTAGTTAACAAAGAATTAGACATTGTTATTGAAGAATTTAAAGTAAAACCAAGATTAAAACTGATTGCAAGTAGAAAACCTATTTTTGAAAAACTGCGTCAAGAAGCATTTGAAAAAAGACAAGAAGCAAGACACAATGAACTAGATTCTATCCAAACAGGAGATGTCCTAAAAGGGGTTGTCGATAGATTAGAACCTCATGCAGCTTCTATTAAATTCAATCACGTTGTAGGTATGTTAAGAATTTCACAAATTAGCCACTATAGAGTAGACAAAATAGAAGATGTTTTAAAACTTGGAGAAACAGTTGAAGTTAAAGTAATAAAAAAAGAAGGCAATCGTTTAGACTTATCAATGAAAGCCTTACAAAAAACACCATTTGAAGTATTTGCTAGTGAAAACAAAAAAGGAGCGACTTTAAAAGGGACAGTAGTTCAAAAATTACCATTTGGTTTAATCGTTGAAGTAGCTAAAGACGTTAGAGGACTTTTACATAAAAGTGAATATTCATGGAACCCAGAAGATAACTTTGGAGATCATGTAAAAATAGCTGATGAAATAGAAGTTGCTATCTTAGCTGTTGATAAAGGAAAAGAAAGAATTCAGTTATCAAGAAAAACATTAGAACACAATCCATGGGCAAATATTGATTTAAAACGTGGAGACAAAGTCGAAGTTTTAATTACTGACATTAATAATGAAGGATTAGTTGTTGCCTTTGAAGGCGTAGATGGTTTAATTCCATCAAACGAAGTTTCAATGGAAAACATTAAAATAGATGATCACTTTGCTGTTAATGATAAAGTAGAAGCAATTGTCACAGATTTTAACAAGTCACAATGGACTTTAAAATTATCAATTAAAAGATTACAAGAAGCTTTAGAAAAAGCATCTTATGAAAAATATTTAAAAGACGAAGAAGAGGTTGAAAGTATCACTTTAGGTGATTTATTCGAAGACCTTAAAAAATAAAGTAGGTTTTAGTATGGCGTTTAAAGTAGCAATCGTAGGACGCCCTAATGTCGGAAAATCAAGTCTCTTTAACCGAATCATCGGTGAGAGACTTTCGATTACTGATGACAAAGCGGGAGTCACAAGAGACAGAATATATGCACATGCCGAATGGTTAACCAAAGGTTTTAGTGTAATTGACACAGGGGGAATTGAAATTGGAGATGCCCCTTTTTTAACTCAAATTAAAGAACAAGCAGAAGTTGCAATGGATGAAGCGGATGTCATTGTGTTTGTTGTTGATGGCCAAATTGGGCTTATAGACAGCGATCACTACATCGCAAAACTATTATATAAAACAGAAAAACCTGTTATTTTAGCAGTAAATAAAATCGATGATTTATCGTTGGTAGCAAACACTTACGAATTTTATTCATTAGGTTTTGATGAACCCATCGCAGTTAGTACAAACCACGGAATTGGGATCGGTGATTTATTAGATAAAATCATCTCTTATCATACAGAAGATGATATTGTATATGATAAAGATACAATTAAATTCTCCTTAGTAGGAAGACCAAATGTTGGAAAATCAAGTTTAACCAACGCCATTTTATCGCAAGAAAGAGTCATTGTTTCAGATATATCAGGAACAACCACTGATGCCATAGACACACCTTTTAGAAGAAATAAAAGAGATTATGTAGTCATTGACACAGCAGGTATTAAAAAGCGCGGTAAAGTGTATGAAAGCACTGATAAATACAGTGTTTTAAGAGCCTTAAGCGCCATAGAAAGATCAGATGTTGCTTGTTTGGTTTTAGATGGTGAAGAAGGTATTGTTGAACAAGATAAAAACGTTGCAGGATACATTGTTGAAAATTACAAGTCATGTATCATTGTAGTTAACAAATGGGATGCAGTTGTTAAAGATGATAAAACCATGAAACGTTTTGAAGAAAAAATTAGAGATGAATTTAAATTTTTAGATTACGCTCCGATTGTCTTTGTCTCAGCATTACATAAAGAAAGAATCCAAACGCTATTTCCAGCACTGGAACTAGCTTATGAAAATTATAGTAAAGAATTTACAACCAGCGTCTTAAACGATGTATTACAAGATGCGGTTGCTATGTTTCCAGCCCCTTTATTTAACAAAGGAAGAGCTAAATTTAATTATATGACACAAGTAGCGACCAAACCACCAACCTTTGTTGTATTTGTGAATAACCCTGATTTTGTACATTTTTCTTATGAAAGATACCTACTCAATCAATTTAGAAAGGCTTTCGACTTCCAAGGAACGCCAATTAAACTATTAATTAGAAAAAAGGAGTCCTAATCAATGAAAGTTAGCATTATTGGTGGAGGGTCATGGGGATCAACCCTTGGTCAAGTATTAACAGACAATGGCCATGAAATCCTTATTTATGACATCAATTTAAATCATGTAGATAAAATCAATCATGGATTACATCCATTTTTTGACACTAAATTAGAAAAAACAAAAGCAACCAACGACTTAGCTGAAGCCCTAGCTTTTTCTAATATCATCATGCTCTCAGTCCCAACCAAAGTGATGAGAGATGTTTTAAAAGAAATGAATATTTTACTAACTGAACCCAAATCATTTATCAACGTTTCAAAAGGTATTGAACCTGAAACGTTTAAAAGAGTCAGTGAAATTGTTTTTGAAGAAATCAAAAATGAATATGTTAAAGACTATGCTGTCCTAACCGGACCATCACATGCTGAAGAAGTTATCTTAAGAAAACTAACCTTATTAACCGCTGCCTCTGAAAACAAAGAATTTGCGATTACAGTTCAAACACTATTTTCAAATGATTCATACATGAGAGTATATACCTCATGTGATCTAATTGGTTGTGAGGTAGCAGGAGCCGTTAAAAATGCGATTGCAGTCATTAGCGGTGTATTAAGCGGCTATGGTTTAGGTGAAAATGCTAGAGCAGCCCTCATCACCCGCGGTATTCTAGAAGTTATTAGAGTCGTTAAATTTATGGGTGGACAAGCTGAAACTGCTTTTGGATTAACTGGTATTGGTGACTTAATTGTCACTGCATCTAGTGAAAACTCAAGAAACTTTACAGCAGGTAAAAAAATAGGGCAAGGACTAGATCCAAAAGAAGCGGTTTTAAGTTCACTTCAAACAGTTGAAGGGATTAGAACCATTGAGGCTTTATATCAATTATCACAAAAACATCAAGTTGAATTACCAATCATTGAAATGGCTTATGGTGTTTTATTTGAGCATTTGCCTATTCAAGAAGCAGTTATCCAACTACTGACAAGAGATTTAAAGGAAGAAAAACTAATTTAAAGTTTATTGCCAAATAAAAATCTCTATGTTATAATAAATTAAAAGATTAGGAGGCCTTTATATGAACAAAACTGAATTAGTAGCATTAATCGCTGAAAGAGCTGGCGTTACACAAGTATTAGCTGGTGATGTTGTTCAAGCTTTCATCGATGTCGTCACAGAGACATTAGCAGAACGTGAAGAAAAAGTAGTAGTAACAGGTTTCGGTACTTTTGAAGTTAGAAACAGAGTTGAACGTCGTGGTAAAAATCCAAGAACCGGTGAAGAGATCGTTGTTCCAGCTCAAAAAACACCAGCTTTTAGAGCAGGTAAATTATTAAAAGATGCTGTAAAATAAAAACAATGGTCTATTTTATATAATAGGCCATTTTTTTAGGTTTTGAGGTGAAATTATGGAAATCTTTATAAAAGCAATGGAAAACGATTTATCATATATTCAAAACCATATCAACTATATCAACGAAGTTGATAAAAATGGCAAATCTTTGCTCCATTATGCAACACTAGGTAGTGCACATGATGTCATTGATTATTTATTAATTCAAGAGATCAACTTAAACATTCAAGATGTTTCCGGAGAAACAGCTCTTTTTGATTGTGCCAGAAAAGGGAAAATAAACATCGCTCAAAAACTATTAAAAAAATATGCTAACCCTAATTTAAAAAATAATAAAAATGAGACTGCCCTTCATTTAGCCTGTCATAAAGGAAATATGGACATGATTGATTTACTTATTGAAAACGGGGCCTTTTTAAATATCAAAACAAAAGACGATAAACTGCCTATTCACTACGCTATTTTAGCAGGACATCATCAACATATTGAAACACTAATGAAAAAATTTAATATCAAATGGGATTATTTAGATAGTCATCTAAACAATTTCCTTCATTATGCAACCTATACGACCAATCCTAATTTAGTAGAAATATTCATCAAATACGATCTAGACATCAATGCATTAAACGATCAATTAGAAACACCTATTTTTAATGCCATTAAACATAGCACCCCTGAAATATTAAAATTACTACTAAAAAACGATGCTCTTCTTTCAATTAATAACAGAAGATATGAAACACCAGAAAAAACTGCTTTAGTTTTTAATAAAGAAGATATGACGTCCGTTATAGAGGCATATAAAGAAACACCAACGTATTATAACCAAATCAAAGAACATGCATATAAAATCGCTGTTTTAAATAGAGATCATGAAACACTAAGAAATCTAGTCTTAGAAAGAAATCCTTTAAGAAAAGACAGTTTAGGCTTAACGGCATATGATTATGCGGTTAAGTACAACCTAACGGCATGTATTAATATCTTAAAGAAATTAAAAATGTAAGTGGAACTTAATCGTTCCACTTTTATTATAAAAAAAAGGATAGTTTTTATTAACTATCCTAATTCATAAAATAACACTTTAATTATAAAAAAGTCATTACTACAGATAATAAGTTATATAAGATGTGCACAGCAATTGGAATCCAAATATTTCTTTTTGATTTAATATAAACATAACCAAAAGCAAATCCACCACCTAAATAAGCCACCAGATTAACTAAAAAGTCGCTTGAAAGCCCTGAAACTAACTCAGAAGTAATATGAATCAAAGCAAAAGTAAAACTACTGACTAATAAAGCGATTTTATCATCTTTAAATAACCCCATAAGTGATTTTCTAAAAATCAATTCTTCCACGATAGGACCAAAACAAACAATAGATATCAATGATATTGCTGCTGGAAGTGGTGAACTTAATAAGTTATTAATCGACAACTGATTAAGTGATGTTTGATTAGAATTGCCAATTAAGGCTGCTAATCCCATAGAAACAAAATTAAAGACGAAAATAATTAACAAGGAATTAATAAAGCCACGCGCAATAAGTGCAACTTTCTCAGGTTGACGCTTAAATAAAGTAAATTCATTAACTAATATAGGCTTTAAAATTAAAATAAGAATGATCGCAACCGTTACATAACTTAAAGATAAAACCAATGAATCCATTAAAGGCGTGCTAAAGGGTTTAGTTTCAGCAACCCTAAGCTCTGAACTGGTTATAAAACTAGGATGATGGTTTTTTGCAGAAACCAAGGTAATAGATAAATCATTTTCCCATTTTTTTAAAGAACCATCAGAAATTTGTAAAAAAATCTCTTCCTTTAAATAATAAGTATTACCCTCTAAAGTAGTCTTTTCTAAATAAGAAGTCTCAGTTCCTGAAGAAACAATGCCTATAGCATCTTTATGAATCAGTAAAACATAACCATCAATTTCATAAATAATACGGTAAAGCTTGGTCAAATCACTATAACTTTTTTCAAATTCATTTTCATCAACAATCGTTAAATTACCCACACCCATGCTAGAAGCGTATAAAGCATAAGAAGTGTCTGTTGGATTTTTTCGATACAAACTTTCTAAGTTCATAGAACTAAAGATAGTCATAAACAACACAGCTGCTAATCCGAAAAAGAATAAGGACACATAAGCTAAAATGGAGTACCAATATCTGGTTTGATTATAGGAGTCTCCAAAAAAATTATTATCATGTTCCTCTTTAAACTGCTCTTCAAAATTTATCTCATCATCATACATATTAACTGCCTCCTAAAAGTATTGATTTCATTATACTATAAAGATGATATGTTGTAAAATAAAGATATACTCAAAAACAAGGAGATATTTATGAAAATCATTATAGCCACACACAATCAAAACAAAGTCAAAGAGTTCAAAGAAATTTTAAAAGACTTCAAAGTTGAACTCATCTCTTTATCTGAAATGAATGATCATGAAGAAATCATTGAAGATGGGCAAACGTTTGAAGAAAATGCGACCATCAAAGTTAAACACATTGCCAAAAAATATCAAATGCCAGTCATCTCAGATGATTCAGGACTAGAAGTTGAAGCCCTAAACAACCGCCCTGGTATATACTCAGCGCGTTATAGTGGCAAAGGTGATTTAGAAAATAATCTTAAAATTCTTAGTGAATTAAAAGAAATTAAAAATAGAAAAGCTAGATTTATTTGTGTCATTGCCTACAGTACACCGTTAGGAGAAATAAAAACATATAAAGGTATCTGGGAAGGAAAAATCAGCCAAGAAATTAAAGGCAACAATGGGTTTGGTTATGACCCTATTTTTATACCAAAACATAAAACAAAGACCGTCGCAGAACTTTCTGAAAAAGAAAAAACGAAAAACTCACATAGAAGTAAAGCATTAAAACAGTTTAAAGAAGACTTTAAACCCGTATAAATATTTTCTTTTTAATCATATTTAAAGTATAATAAAAGATAAGTAGAAAGAGGTGTAAGTATGAAAATATTAGTAACCAGTGATATTCATGGAAAAACGCATTTATTAAAAGCTGTTAGAGAGTTACATCCTGACATAGATTATCATCTAGATGCAGGTGACAGTGGATTAACCGTTAAAGAAATTGAGCAGTACAACATACTCTCTGTAAAAGGTAACACCGATTATTTTTTAAATTTACCACAAGAAAGAGTTATCCCCATTAAAGAAAACATCATTTACATGACCCATGGCCATACACTTGATGTAAAATATGGAACCGCCGCCATTTTAACAGAAGCTAAGAAAAATCACGCCACTATATGTATTTATGGACATACACATCAACCAGTCATCATTAAAGATGACATACTCTTACTTAATCCAGGAAGTTTAAAGGACTTTCCTTATACTTATATCATCATTGAAAACAATGTAGCAACCCTTCATGAATTAAACTAAAGGAGCAAATAATAATGACTATCAACTTAGATGAAATTGTTTATGAATATTTTCCCAAAGACACCTCTTATGAAGTAATCGAAAGATTATTAGGCGGTATGAGCAACTATACTTATGTAATCAAAGTGAATCAACGGTTATATACCATTAGAAAAGTTGGTAAAAACGCTCATTTTTTTGTTAATAGAGACAATGAACTTAAAGATTTAAATGAAGCTTATTCAATCGGACTAGTGCCTGAAACCATTTATTTTAATCCAGTAACAGGAACTAAAATATCTCAGCACATCAAAGGTGATATTTTATCAGAAGTTTCATATGAACCTTTTTTACCAATGATTGCAGAAGTTTTAACCAAAGTTCATAACCACACCGTTAAAAACGGTCATGATTATGACTTGTTAGGTAGACTAAAAACCTATGAAAGCTATTTAGAAAAACTTAGTGATACGTATATCAAACTTAAAAAAAACTGGCAAGACTTATATGAATCAACTTACAAAAAATACCCAAAAGTATTTACCCATGGTGATGCACAAAGATCTAACATGGTTTATGATGGAACCAAACTATATTTACTAGATTGGGAGTTTTCAGGATTAAATGATCCGCTCTATGATATTGCAAGTTTTGGAAACATTAGTTTTAATGACTCCCTAGATTTACTAGCCTATTATTTAAAAAGAAAACCCAATTTAGAAGAACTAAACAGAGTAAAGTTTTACCGAATGTTTCAAGCCTTACAATGGCATTTAGTCGCTCAATACAAAGAACATATTGGATTAAGCGAAGAACTAAAACTAGACTTTAAACTATTTTCAGAAAAATATTTACAATTAGCAGAAAAATTGTATCAAGAAATACAATCATAAAGGATGATAAAGATGAAAGACATGATTAATTTAGAGCCCAATTTACAGACATTAGAAAAAATAGAAATTGCTTTAAGTCAAGCAGTGCCTTTATCTGAATATCAAACCCTAATGATAAAAAAACTAGAAGTGTTATACCAACTTCAAAGATATGCAGAAGCCATTGAAGAGATAACACCTTACTTAAAACAAAAAGAATTCCAACAACCTTTAGCTAACGATGAAATGTTATACCACGTAACCTTTAAACATGCATTAAAACTAAAACTAGAGGACTTATGTCATGAAATGATTCAAAAAAGAAAAGAAAGATTACCAATTGATCGTAGATACTTGGCAATAGAAGATGAAATAACTTATTTAACAACTAAAAATGAGCCAATTGAACATCTCTTATTAGAACTTCTTTCAACACTCATTAGTCAAAATGATAAAAGAAAATATCTAGAACAACTCATGGAACTATATGCAACTCAAAATGATTATCAAAAGGTTGTTTTAATCTATGAAAAAAATGAAGCCTCTGATTTTAACAAAGGACTTTATGGTAGATTTTTAGAAGCCTTAGTTCAAATAGGAGAAACCACAAAAGCACAAGCTTTATCTTTAAAATACATCGACCATCCCATGGTGAAAAAAGATGCCTATTACGTTTTAATGACATGTTATATCAATCAAAACGATCAACATAAACTCATGATTTTAGAAACCGAACATGAAGATTTTATAGAAAAACAAGAAGAGAAATTCCAACTAAAAATTTATGAAAATCTATTAAGTTTTTACCAAAAAATTAGCAACAAACCATCTATTAATTTATACGACAGCAAAATCAAACGCATCAAAAGAAATTTAAAAAAAGAAGAAAAACAAACTAACCTAGATTCAACAGATGATTCAGAATCAAATGAAACAACCATCTATCAACCAACCACAAACTACATAAAACCTAAAAAAGAGAATCAATATGTTTTTCAATTTGAAGCACTTCATGACATGATTCTTTTTAGTCATCAAATCAATGAACAAAAAATCTTAAGAGAATATTTAAGAACTTTCTTTTCAAAATTAGAAGACTACATTAAACCAATCGAGTTTATTGTGTATCTTAAAGAAGAAAAGGAGTTACACCAATATAAAAAAGAAAGATTATACGATAAAAAAATCATAGACTCATGGTTATATGAAACACCATTTGAACATGTCTTAGACACAAATGAAGAAATCATGAGTACCATCACCGCTTTAAAATTCAAAAAAAATATCATTACACAAAAAACATATGAAGAAAACATTTCATACCTATATATCTTCCCTATCGAAAATATAGGCGTTTTTGGTGTTCATCTAGAAGAAAACTTAATTGAGCCAAGCAAATATTATGATCTGCTCAAAGGAATTAGCCACATTTTATACACACACATCATTGATGAAAGAGTACACTCAAAACTAAGAAACGAAAATCTCTTTTTAACCAAAGTCATCAATTCACCTTTAATTTCTTACCGCTTATTAACCGATAGAATTACACACTATAACCAAGCAGCCCAAAATCTATTATCTATCGAACCACACCTTCCCTTAGAACTTTTTTTAATTGATATGGAATATCATCAAGTCAACGCCTATAAAAGAGTCATTAAAGATTTAATGAGCAAACCCAATCAAGAAAAAGAACTCATCTATTTATATCAAAATAGACAAATTAGAGAAAAACTATATAGCATTTATGACCAAAATGAAATCAAGATCATCAGTTTTTTTGAAGACCTTACCAAAACACAAGAAGAAAAAAATAAGTTATTAGAAGAAGCCACTGTAGACATAGAAACCAGAGTTTTAAACCTAAATGCGTTAAACCGACATATGGATAAATACTTAGAAGAAAAGGGAAGTTTTTTTCTCATTGAATTAATAGGGGAACATAAAACCATTTATGGATATGAAGAAACCATCAAATTTTACCTAGAATTTGCACAAGTAACTAAAAAATATTTTAACGAAGGCATGACTTACCGCTATGATGATAAACAATGGCTTGTTTATGTCTCACAAAACGACATTAGAACGTGTACTAAGCTCATTAAAGGATATTTAAGACACTTAGACGAATACTTGCCACAAAGCCTTAAATACGAGCAGTTTAACGTCATAATCAGTGCTTTAAGATACCCTGTATCAACAACAGATAAAAACAAGATGCACATTTACCGATATTTAGAAATAGCCTTAGATAAAGCGAAACGAATTAAAAATGAACTGGTTTTCTTTGAATACCAGATGTATGAAGAAGAAATCTTTGAGCAACAAGTCATTGACTATTTAAATGTAGCCTTAGAACAAAAACAATTTATTCTATCCTTTAATCAAATCATTGATATTGAGAAAAACATCATTTGGCAATACGAAAGTGAAATAGCTTTATCCAATATTTCAGTGGATCATAGATATTTATACCAAATAGCTAAAAAAAGAAATAGACTATTTGAACTAGAAAAATATCATGTGAAATTAGTGTGTGAGTTTTTAAGACAACTTGAACTAGAAACTCAAAAACTCATTAAATTAACGATCCCTATTACAAAGGAAACCTTTTTAGATCCAACGTTTAATGCCTATGTATTAGGAGTTTTTAAAAGCTATCAAATTCCATATGAATTCATTCGATTAAAATGTATAGCAGATGACATTAAAGAATCACACAAAGTGAGAATCAATGAATTAATTGACCATGGTATTTCACTTGATGCAACCTCATTAGATGTGGCATTAACACATCCGTTTAACGCATTACATATGAATCATAAAAAACTGGATACCAAATGGAAACACTACATTCAATCAATCCACAATGTGTTAACAGAATTAGGAATTGCTTTTGTCATTAGAAATGTAAAAACGAAAGCCGATAAAGATGAGTTAAAAAACATGGGCATTCGTTATGTAGAAGGAAATGTGTATAAAAAAGTAACATCTGAGGATTTAATTCAAAAAATTAAAGAGGTGATGAGCGATGGCCTATGAGCTAATTAAAAAAGCTTGTTTAAGACAAGAAGGGGCTTTAAAATTTAAAGCGATGTCTTCATTTTTAGTTTTAGAAGATGTGGATTTAATGATTGAAAAGTTTTTTGTAAGAAAAGATAACGATCATGCAAGCATCTTACTAGATGTTTTTGGATTACTTCAAAGTTTTTTTGTCGGAGTAGATGCTTTATACAACTTATCCATTGGAAGTACAAAGTATAAATACCATATCAATATTAACCAAAATCAAGTTTTAAAACAGTTAAAATTTGTTAGAAATGATATTGTAGGTCATCCGACACATAGAACCTATGATGATGGAGAAGTTGGTTTTTCATTAATAGATGATCAAACAGTCAGTCGTGAAAAATTAACATATACCACATACATTTACAAAAAAAATAAAGAACAAAAAAAACAAGTACGTACCATCTATTTTAAAGAATTAAAAGAAGCATATAAAAACGAGAAAACTATTTTATTAGAAGAATTAACTAACTTTTTAGAAGAACAAAGAGATTTTAAAGAAATCAAACCATTTATTGCATATGTTTTTCAAAAAGCAACCATGCAAGAATATGATATGGAAGACCTGGATAAACTAGCCTCTGAGTTTGTCAAAAAAGCCAACATAAAAGCAGATTCTAATCACCGTTTTTTATGGAGAATCAGAGTCTTAAAAAGCTTATATACGTGGAAAGATGAAAAACATCAAGATGTTATCTCTTTTATGATTTTAAAACAACTAGCTAAATTAGATTCGATTATTTCAGATACTCTAAATCAATCAAAAACAAATTATAAAATAAAACTACCAAAAGTCATTAGACAATTTTATCTATTTATGGATAAACAAGGTAATTCCACAGAATTACTACAAAATATCAATGACCTAGATCATCCCTTATTTACCAATGATGTTGAAGGACTCATTAAGTTATCACCACCAAAAGCAGTTAAAGAGTTATTAGTGTGGTTAAAAGGCATGAAACACGGGCCACACGTATATTCTTTAGGAAGCGTCTTAAAAGAATATAAGAAAAGAAAAAAATTGTGATATAATATTTATAGCAAGGAGTGATTATTATGGCATGGAATGATGAAACCTATTTAATAGGTGAAAAAGTAAAAGTCGAATTAGAAAAAGACTTTGGAATTGTAACAAGAATTGATTTTCAAAGTGGCTTGATTTACGTTTTATTTAAAAAAATGCGTGAAGTTGCTTATCCATATCCAGAGGCAATTGAGGAAAATATTATTATCCCACAAGTGAATAAAAAAGCATAATAGAAAGTCGAATTAAATAATGAAAAAATTCTTTAAAAAGTTATGGAGATTATTCATTAATTTTTGGAAAAAAATATATGAAATGATCATTGAAATGAAAACACTAAGAGGTATTTTAGCGCTTTTTATTTCATATATGATTTACCAAGGATGGGCAGTAGTTTTTATTATTTTAGGTTTTATTTTTCAAAATGCATGGTTATCAAGTGTAGGTGGAGTTGTTATCGCAATTTGGGTAGGACCCGGAACCCCACTAATACCTTTGGTGATTGCAACCGCATATTTTATTCAAAGATATATTTTAAGGGATAAGAGTCGAAATATTAAAAAAGAACAGGGGAGTAAACCAATGGAAATATGTAAAAGAAATGGATATTGTATTTCTGTAGATGTCTTAGCAGATCAAACCATAGAATTTAGTTATTACAGATTAGGTAGCACAAGCGAAGAATCATTTTATGTTTCAGCAGCATCAAAATATGAAACCAGTCTATTGGTTGATCCAAAAGAAAAAGAGCATTTTCTAGATGCTCTACACAATCAATCAGAATACAACGTTAAAAAAAGACCAAAGAGTAGAGATGAGATTTTAAACGCTATCTTACTTCGTTTTAATATGATTGAAAGCATTGAAGAAATTAAGAACTTTTTAGATCTAAATAAAATAAAATACGAAGAAAAAAAATGGGTTGAGTTTTACGATTAATTTATAATCACTTTTTAGGAAACTGATTTTGAAACATGTTATAATACCTTTGTGTCAAAACAAAGGAGCTGTAAAAATGACTGAAAAAGCTTATAAAGAGTGGATAGAAACAGAATACTTAAAAAAGAAACAATCAACGATTGAAGCGTTAAGAAGCCTATCTGTCGAACAGTTAACGAAACATATAAGGGAATATAAAGAGTTTATCATTTCATTTAGTGAGGAAAATGAACTTTATATTAAAGAAGCTAAAATTGAAGAACATGTTATCAATCAATTAAGTGAGATTCAAGCATTAGAAAAAACATTAGAACATGATATAACAACTCAATTGGCCCATATTATGTTAGAAGAAGAAATTATTGTTCATGTTATTCAAAAGGCAAAAGAAGAAAGTAAGAAACCAAAATGCTAAGCACATGAATCTATGTGCTTTTATTTTTAAGGGGGGAACTAAATGATTCAATTAACATCACAAAATAAAGTGATTATTCAACAAATAGATCATAACAAAAGAGATTTAGTTTTAATTTTTCCTGGTGGGGGATATCAAAGAACCTCATTAAGAGAAGGAAAACCGGTTGCAGAAATGTTTAACAATCTAGGATACCACACAGCTATTTACGAATATAGACATACTTTATTAAAACACCCTGATGTGATTAATGAAGCTATGGATGTATTACATCAAATCAAACAATTACCTTTTGTTCATAGAGTTTTAATTATAGGTTTTTCAGCAGGCGGACACTTAGCACTACATACCATTGAAAAAAGACCTAAAGATATTCATGCAGGTATTTTATGTTACCCTGTTGTGTCAACTGACCCTAGTATTGCTCATCAAGGATCGTTTGACTTTTTATTAAACGAACATCAAAACAAAGATGAAGTTAGTTTAGAAAACCATGTCTCAGAAAAAATGCCACCAATTTTCTTATGGCACACCTTAGAAGACCAAAGTGTTCCAGTAGAAAACAGTATGGTTTTACTTAAAAAACTACATGAAAAAGGTGTTTCTGTAGAAGCACACTTTTATCCTAAGGGTAAACATGGGTTATCACTAGCAAACGAGCAAACACCTTTTGATTCAATGGATAAAGATGAATTTGCAAAAGAAAACAAACATGTATCAACATGGACAAAAACATTAAAAAAATGGCTGGAGGATATAGCGTGTTAAAAAAACAATTAGAAGAAATGGGACTAAAAAAGACAGATACTGTTTTAATACATAGTTCCTTAAAAGCAATTAATCAAGATGTAGATGTTGTATTAGATGATTTAATGTCATACTTTAGTGAAGGGTTATTATTAATGCCTACGCATACTTGGAAACAAATGAATGAAACCTATAATTTCTTTGATCCAGAAAAAGAAGCATCATGTGTAGGACTATTAACAGAAAGTTTTAGAAAACGACCAGGAGTACTTAGAAGTCTTCATCCAACCCATTCTATGGCTGGGTATGGAAAAGAAGCTAAAAATTACTTAGCGGGTGATGAGTATGCCATTACACCGGTATCACCTAATGGTACATGGGGTAGATTAAGCCAAGTGGATGCAACCATCATGTTGGTTGGATGCGATATGATAAGAAATACATTTGTTCATGCAGTAGAAGAAATGATGGGGGTACCTAATCGTTTCACTCCTAAACCAATTACTTTTAAAGTTAAAAAGGATAACAGTGTTATTATTCAAAAATCACATAAACATTTTAATGCTGAAAACCCACATTTATCTGAAAACTTTAAAAAAGCAGAAAATAAATTAATTGAGTTAGGCATCATTAAAAAAGGAAAATTTGGAGATGCAGATGTTTTATACATGAAAGCATTAGAACTACAAGAAAAAATTATGGAGTGGTTAGAACTAGATATTGATCTATTTAGTGATACAAAGCCAATGGAAGATCATATCAACATATAAAAGGAGAACGTATGATTAATATTTTAGTAAGTCGTAAAAGTAAATTATTAGAACCCAAAATGGTTTCTAAAATCAAACCAATGATTCAGGCAGATGATAAGGTTGCTATTTTAGGATTCTCTTTTTTTGAAAAACAAATTAAAAACAAAGAAGATTGGGAAAATTATTATGGAATAAACACTGAATATCATAATGATTGTCAACTTATCTTCACTCAATTAGGCATCAAATCAGAAAATATCGTTTGGTTAAATTATTTTAAGCATACTAAAGAAACATTAATTAAAATAATTAACGAAAGCCAAGTGCTTTTTCTTCCTGGTGGAGCACCAGATGAAATGATGGAACGCATCCATGAAAAAGAAATCACAGAAACCTTAGAAAACTTTGATGGCTTGGTTATTGGTTCAAGTGCAGGCGCGATGATTCAGTTTAATTATTTTCATATAAGTAAAGATAATGACTATAAAGCATTTAATATATGTGATGGCTTAGGATATTTAAAAGATTTTAGTATTGAAGTTCATTATAAAAGAAAAAAGGTTCAAAAAAGCGGTATGAAAAAGGCATCGAAAATATTTAAACGAGATGTCTACATATTGCCTGATGATGCGGCTATTGTTTGTGAAAAAGATCAAATCACACTCATGGATGGGGCAAGAAAAATATATCATAAGGGCAAAAAGATTTAATTATAGATTTAATTGACATCCTTTTATATTTGCGTTAAGATAGTAGTATATAAAACAGTTCAAAACTATTTTAAATATAAGGCAGAGAAAGGATGTTTTTTTATGAAAGAAAACCAAAAAAAGCTAGAAGTCATCAAAGATGCGATCGATAAACGATTAAGAGAGCTCTATGAAGACAAAAAATCAGAAGTATGCAAAGAGGCACAAATGCTTGAGTACTTAATGTGCTTAGTAGAAGCAGATCCAGATGATGAAGGATATGCAACAAGTTGCTTAATTAGAATGTATGACTAAAGAAAAAAGCTGATAGAATAACTATCAGCTCTTTTTTTATGAATTATTTTGCTTCTTTAAATAATGATTCAACTTTATCCCAGTTAACAACGCTGAAGAATGCTTCAACATAGTCAGGACGACGGTTTTGATAATTTAAGTAATAAGCATGTTCCCAAACATCTAATCCTAAAATAGGTGTTCCTAAATTTAATGGTGTATCTTGGTTTGGAGTAGAAGTAACTACTAATTTTCCATTTTTATCTACTAATAACCAAGCCCATCCGCTACCAAATCTAGTTTTAGCTGCAGTTGCAAATAAATCTTTAAATTTCTCAAATGATTCAAAATCACGAACAATAGCTTTTGCTAAATCGCCTTTTGGACCTTCTCCGTTATTAACTTTTAAAGTTTCCCAAAATAATGAGTGGTTATAATGTCCGCCACCATTGTTTTGAACAGCTCCTCTAATGTCTGCAGGTACTAAAGATAAATCTGCAAGCATCTCATTTAAACTTAAAGTTAGTTCAGGGTGTTTCTCTAAAGCAACGTTTAAGTTAGTAACATAAGCGTTATGGTGTTTTGTATGATGTATCTCCATAGTTCTTGCGTCAATGAATGGTTCTAAAGCATCATAAGCATAAGGTAATTTTGGTAAATCGTATTTCATAATTATTCCTCCCTAATGTGAATCTCTACTATCATTTTACACGTTATTAAGAAGGATTTCAAAGTTATTGCTTTATGAGTAGTTTCTCAACCGTTTCTTTGATGATATCAATATAAATGGTTTTATGATGAGTATACGATAATTGATATCCGGGTTTACCGGGTATTTTTTTTAAGTTCTTAACCATAGTATAATCTACAGGAATTGAACTTGATTCTTTGAAACTAGAAAAATATGCTGCAAGCATTGAACAAGTTCTAATGATCTGTTCATTTAAGCCATCACCTCTATAAATCACATGACTTCCAGAACCGTCTTTTATATGAAACCAATAATCATTTCTACGAGCAATTTGACTTACCAAATACTCATTTTGACTACTGGATTTACCAATATAAATATGACCTTCTAAAAAAGGAAAATTTAAAATAGATAACCCTTTTTTCTTTTTAGAAACACTTTTCTTAGAAGTAGTAAAACCCAAAGGCATGAGTTCAGATTCTAAGTCTTCTAAATCATGATCACTGATAAAAGATAGACTAGATAACAGGTCTTCATACCAAGTAATTAAATCAGAAACTTCATTTATATAGTGATTCATATGGTCAATGGTTCGTTTGGCCTTATGATAAAGTTTATAAAATTTTTGTGCATTTTGATTAATGGTCAACATCTCATCTAAATCAATGTGTTGGAAAGTAGTCAGCTTAATGTTTAAATCAAAACAGTTTTCATAAAGAAAATCCGCATACTCTTTATAAATCAAGTTTTTTTCGGCAGTTAGTTTTTGTTGGGCTAAAACTGTTTTTTTCTTTCTTTGTTTTTTTAATTGATTTTCAATAAAAAGTCTAATTGGTTTATCGTTTTTAACGACTTCCTTTTTACTCTCATGATCAAGTAATTCAGACAAGGTTTTAAATGATTCTACATTGTTATGATCAAAAATATTGAAAAAATAGAACTTTTGGTTAGATAAAGATAAAGTTGGTTCTAGTGAAATATCTTTGATTTTAACTTGAGGATGATTGATTAAATATTTTGCTAAAAGAGAAGAAACGCCTTCATATTGATTGGTTATTTCCTTAAAATCAGTATAGTTATCAAATTCATAATCTAAAAAGCTTTTCTTGCTAGAAGGAAAAAACTCAAATTGTGCTTTAGGCATTAATTGTCTTAAAGTTAAGGAAAAACTTTTTTTAAAACAATCAATGATAATACCATCTTTAATCAAGTAAAGATTAGAATGCTTACCCATCGCCTCAAAAATCAATTGCTTAGTCATTGGCCCTTCTAAAAAATCATAAGTAGTAATATCTAAAACAATGACTCTGTCGGTATGATGTTGATAAATATCTTTAATGATGCCACCTTCTAAAAACTTTCTAATAGATAAGAAAAATTGATTAGATTCATGTTGCACATATTTTTTCTGAGTTATGTAAATGCCATTAGAATGCGGGTTTAAATCAATCTTTAAAAGACTTCTTTTCTTATCTAAGTAAGTCTGAAAAACAAAAGAGTCTTTATTAGGTTGAAAGACTTTTTCGATTCTAGAATGGATTAAATTTTCTTTTAATTCATTAATTAAGTGATAAATAAAAACGCCATCAAAAGCCATGTTAAGCACCTCTTAATAAGTATATCACAAAAAAAATAGATTAATAACATATTTCTTTTGACATTTCAAGTTAAAATAGATAAAATCAAACATAATGACTTTGAAAACTGTTTACATTTTTTCATGACTAATATATAATATTGGAAGACGGGAGAAAAGCGATGAAATTAAACGAACGCGGATTATTAGTTGTTCTTTCTGGACCATCGGGAGTTGGGAAAGGGACTGTAAGAAAGGCCCTTTTTGAAATGCAAAATCACAATTTAGTATATTCTGTGTCTATGACAACTAGAAAACCGCGCGAAGGAGAAGTAGACGGACAGGATTATTATTTTGTTTCCAAAGAGGAATTTATCGAAGGAATAAAAAACGACAGATTTTTAGAATGGGCAGAATTTGTCGGTAATTATTATGGTACACCCTTAGATAAATTAGAAGATCAGTTAGAACAAGGAAAAGAAGTCGTCTTAGAAATTGAGGTTGAAGGTGCATTGCAAGTGCGAGAAAAAGTAAAAGATGCAATTTTTATTTTTATTGCCCCACCTGGTAAAAAAGCTTTATATGATAGACTTAAAAAACGAGGTACCGAAGAAGAAAGTATCATCAGACAACGCATTGAAAAAGCAGATAATGAATTTATGTTGGCATATAAATATGACTACATTGTTGTCAATGATGATGTAAAAAATGCAGCAGATAGAGTTATGGCAATTATTCGTGCCGAACATGCAAGAACTGAAAGAACCATTCATAACTATATTAAGATGTTGGAGGAGAATCATAATGAGTAAGAATAAAGATGGATTAAGATACCCATCAATTGATAAGTTACTAGAGAAAATAGACTCAAAATATAAGTTAGTCTATGCAGCAAGTCAAGTAGCTCATATCATTGATGATGAAGAATTAGAATTAGATGATACCATTTCACAAAAATCTGTAGGACAAGCTTTAGAAGAAATTCTAAACGATAAAGTTGAAATAGAGTTTAAATAATGCAGGAATGCATTATTTTTTTTTGTAATCATGATATAATTTAAATAAGGACAAGGTGAGAAACATGCTTAAACACGTGACGGTATTAAAAAATGAAACCATTGAATATTTAAACATCGACCCTAAAGGCATTTATGTAGATGCAACTTTAGGTGGAGGTGGGCATAGCGAGGCTATTTTAGAAAAACTAACAGATGGTTTTTTATATGCTTTTGATCAAGATGCTTTTGCGATTAAAAAAGCTACAGAAAGATTATCTAAATACTCAAATTTTGAAATCATTCATTCAAATTTTGCACATTTAAAAGAAAAATTAAAAGAAAAAAATATTTCTCAAATAAACGGAATCATTTTTGATTTGGGTTTATCTTCCTTTCAAATTGATGATGCAGATAGAGGCTTTAGTTATTTAGTGGACAAACCACTGGATATGCGAATGAATCAAAATGATAGAATTAGTGCTAAGGAAATAGTTAATACCTACACATTTGAACAATTAAGAGACATTTTTTGGATATATGGGGAAGAAAAAAATGCAGTGAGAATTGCATCAGAAATTGTTAAAAGAAGACCTTTAGAAACTACTTTTGATGTGGTACGTATTACAGATAAATTCAAAGGAAATCAAAAAGGACATAGTTCAAAAAGAGTATTTCAAGCGTTAAGAATAGAAGTTAATCAAGAATTAGAAGTTTTAAAAAAAGCGTTAGAACAAAGTTTAGAACTTTTAAAACCACAAGGAAGAATGGCTTTAATTAGTTTTCACTCTTTAGAAGACCGAATGGTTAAACATTTTTTCAAAGAACATAGTGAGGTAGATATTCCAAAAGGACTACCCATCATTGAATTACCAAAAACAGCATTAAAGGTTATTACTAGAAAAGCTATTTTACCTTCAGAAGAAGAGTTAGAAGAAAATACAAGAAGTCGCTCTGCAAAACTTAGAGTTGCTGAAAAGAATTAAGGAGGAATCTATGAACATCGCATTGATCGCTCATGATAAGAAAAAAGAACAATTAATTAATTTTGTATCTAAGCACAAAGATGTTTTTAAAAAACATGTGCTATATGCAACAGGAACCACAGGTAAACTACTCATCGAAGCAACCGGATTAAATATCCATAGAAAAAAATCTGGACCATTAGGGGGCGACCAAGAAATTGGTTCGATGGTTGCTAATCAACAACTAGATGTTGTGATCTTTTTTAGAGATCCATTAACCGCACAACCACATGAACCAGATATCAACGCTTTATTGCGTCTTTGTGATTTATATGAAATTCCTTTAGCAACCAATTTAGAAAGCGCAAAACTATTTATAGAACATATTTCAAATTAAAGTAGGTTTAAAGATAAAAAAAGTTTTACACGTAGACAAGCGTCTTTATGTAAAACTTTTTTACTACATTGACTTATTTTTTTACAACAGAAACGACCATTTGTATGTATTCAAGTTCTTCGTTTTCAAACAATGGATGAGAACTTATTACATCAAACAAACTTTTTTCCTGTGTTTCAGTAATATAAAGAGGATTTTTATCTTTATCTTTATATACAATGTGTATGTGACTGTCATGATTATGATTGGGATTGTTATTCGCAATATCATAATAAATCTCGCCATCAATTTTTAATTCCATCACAACTTTATTTTGAACAAAAAAATCCAAATTATTATAAAGTGTAGCCACGTTAGAAAACCCTTTTTCAGTTAATCTTTCTAAAATGGTTTTAAATGTCAAATGATCATATTCTAAAACATCTAATAAAGCTTTTCTAGCACTTGTTAATCTGAAATCTTTAAGATCTAAATGTGAGAAGAATTTAGAATAGTCTTTTTCTTTCATCATTAGCCCTCTTTTTCTAAGATATAGTAATTATACATAACTATTATACATAAAATAAAAAAATATGCCAAAAAAACATTTACCAAGTAATAACGCCTATATAATGATATAATAATAATGGTGATGATATGATAATTGTATATGGTGGAGCCTTTAATCCGCCGACAAAAGCACATTATGAAATAATTAAAATTGTCAATGATATCTTCAAACCTGAAGCTTTTATTTTGTTGCCTGTAGGCAATAAGTATCAAAAAAAAGAATTAATATCATTTGATCACCGAGTTAAGATGCTTGAATTGATGGGTGAGAAACTACCTTTTGTCACCATCAGCAAATTAGAAGAAAACGAGAGTTTTAAGGGAACAGTTAATACTTTAGATCAACTAAAGAAACAATATGAAAACCAAAAACTCGTTTTATTAATTGGGGCAGATCAGTATGATGATTTGAATCAATGGATAGAATATGAAAGATTGATTAAAGATTATGAGTTTATTGTTATTTCTAGACCTAATTATTTAATGAATGTTAATCAATATGATGATTTGATGATAAAAGCTCGTTTTATACAGTATGAATCCGTCATTTCTTCAACTCAAATTAGAAAAAATGTAGATGAATATCAAAATGATTTATTAGAAGAAGTCTATCAATATATTAAAAAAGAAAATCTATATAGTAGGTGATTGTATGTATCAAAATGGATTTATAAAAATTGAAATGTTTACACCGAATTTGACTATTGGTCATCCAATGGCAAATGCAACTGAAGTCATTACTTTACTAAACCGTAGTAAAGCAAGCGTTGCTTTATTTCCTGAATTAACTTTAAGTGGATATACAGCAGGTGATTTATTTTATGAGAAAGCTTTTTTAGACGATGTTTTAAAAGCGCTGGCTCATATTTTAGAGAAAACAACTTACCAAGGTGTTTATATGATTGGGTTACCATTATTAGTTGATGGTATTTTATTTAATGTTGCCGCAATCATCCAACAACAAAAAATCCTAGGAATTGTCCCTAAAAAGTTTATTCCTAACTATAAAGAGTTTTACGAAAAAAGATGGTTTCACTCAGGAAATATTTTAAAATCAAAACAAATTAATGTCTTAAACCAAAAAGTAAACTTTGGAGACATTTTATTTGTTAATGAAAAAAATGATTTAGTTTTAGGGGTAGAAGTTTGTCAAGATATGTGGACATCTTATGCGCCTAGCGATTTAATGGCTTTAAACGGAGCACACTTACTATTTAATCTATCTGCCTCAACAGAACACATTAAAAAACCAATTACTAGACGTAATACGGTTATGGAACACTCTAGAAAGCAGTTTAGTGGGTATTTTTATACCAGCAGTGGTGTAACAGAATCAACCACAGATCTTGTTTATTCTAATCATAAAATAGCTGCTGTATTGGGTGAAGTTATAGGTGAGAAAGACTTTTTTAATCAAGATTTATCTTTGGTTGTTGATGTGGACGTCGATAGCATCAAACATCAAAGAAGAATTGATTCTACTTATGCAGATCAGAAAAAATATTATGAACATGATTATTTAATTTCAAATTTCATAATCAATGAAACCACAGATTTTTTGTTTGAAGAAAAAATTGATCAAACACCTTTTATTCCTAAAGTTAATCATCAGGAAGAAGTTATTTTAGCAAGCAAAATTCAAACAGAGGCTTTAAAAACCAAACTTAAAAGTAATCCAAATCTTAAAATCATCATCGGAATTTCAGGTGGGTTAGACTCAACTTTAGCGCTTTTAACAGCGGTAAGAGCGATAAAAGAATTAGGAAGAGATCCAAAAGAGATTATCGGAGTAACCATGCCTGCAAAACCAACTTCAAAAAGAAGTAAGAACGATGCGATTGATTTAATGGAGAAACTTCAAATTACTTCTATGATGATTCCAATAGAAAAAGCGGTCAATGAACACTTAGAAACCTTGAATCATAAAGAAGAAGATATAACCTATGAAAATACTCAAGCACGTATGAGAACTTTATTTTTAATGAATCTAGCAAATAAACATCAAGGCTTTGTTTTAGGCACAGGTGACATGTCTGAAATAGCTTTAGGTTGGATGACATTTAATGGTGATCACATGAGCATGTATAATATCAATGCTGGGGTGACTAAAACATGGGTGAGACAACTGGTTAAATATTATGCAGAAAATGAATTTAAACATGTTAAAGACATTTTAACTAGTATATACCAAGCACCTATTTCACCAGAATTAAAAGAAGAACAAATAACAGAAGAAACAGTTGGCTCTTATGAAATTAATGATTTTATTTTATATCATTATTTAGTTAATGGTGCCAGCAAACAAAAAATAGAATGGCTATTGGCTAAAGCTTTTAACATGTCTTCAAAAGCATCATTTGAGTATGTAGAAAGATTTTTCAATCGTTTTTACGGACAACAATTTAAAAGACAATCCATGCCAGAAGGACCAAAAATATTACAAGTTAGTTTATCTCCAAGAGGCGAGTTAAGATTACCAAGTGATATTAGAAGAAAGTGATGAAAAATGAGTAAAAAGAAAAAAGTATTATTAGGATTATCAGGCGGAGTAGATAGTAGTGTTTCAGCATTACTTCTTTTAAAACAAGGTTATGATGTAGAAGGTGTTTTCATGCGTAACTGGGATAGTGCTACCAATGCCGATGTTAAAGGAAATCCAACAGCAACCGATGATATGTGTGAACAAGAAAAAGACTATCAAGATGCCTTGAAAGTAGCCACACAATTAGGCATTAAACTACATAAAGTTGATTTTATTGATCAATATTGGGACCGAGTTTTTGAGTATTTTTTAGATGAATACAAAAAAAACAGAACACCAAACCCAGATGTTTTATGTAACAATGAAATTAAATTTAAAGCATTTGTTGATTATGCACAAAAATATAACCCCGACTATATAGCAATGGGGCATTATGCACAAATAGATCATTCAGTTAAAGGGGCGCCTGTTTTAATCAAAGGACATGATAAGAATAAGGATCAAACCTATTTCTTATCACAATTAAAAACAGAACAATTAAGTAACGTCTTATTTCCGATTGGCCATCTAGACAAAAGCGAAGTAAGAAGAATAGCTATAGAAAACAATTTAGCAAACGCAACTAAAAAAGATTCAACAGGCATTTGTTTTATTGGAGAAAGACATTTTAATGAATTTTTAAGTAATTATCTACCTGCTCAAAAAGGAGATATGAAAAAATTAGATGGCACTTATGTAAAACCACATTTCGGTTTAATGAACTACACTATTGGCCAAAGAAAAGGCTTAGGTATCGGTGGAACCAAAGAAGGTCAAGACCCATGGTTTGTAGTCGGAAAAGACTTAGAAACCAATACACTTTATGTTGAAACAGGATACAACCATCCATATTTATTCAGCGATGAAGCAATCATTACAGAAGTTAAGTGGCGTGGACCAAAACTAGATGGCAACATGAAAGCTAAGTTTAGATACAGACAACCAGATCAAGATGTATTTGTTGAATGGTTAGATGATGAAACCATTAAAGTTAAATACCCGCAAAAAATTAAAGCTGTAACGCCAGGACAAGTTTGTGCCTTTTATCAAGGAGATGTTTGTTTAGGTTCAGGATTTATCAATGAAGTATTTTCCGAAGGTGTCAAACGAAAATATAGTTAATGAGGTTTAAAATGCTAGAAACGATTACAGGAAGTCTTAAATCATATTTATTTCATAACGAAGATAATGGATATTCTATTGCGAAAATTGAATTAGAAGAAGACCAAAAAATAGTTACGGTAGTTGGTTATTTTCCAAGACTTAATGATGATGTTACCTATGAATTTAATGGTCAATGGGTTACCCATTCCACTTATGGACAACAATTTAAGGTCGAAAGTTTTAAGCAATTAGAAATTCAAAGTAAAACAGGATTGGTTAATTATTTATCCAGTTCTTTTTTTACTGGAATTGGACCTAAAACTGCGTTAAAGATTGTTGAAACCTTTGGCGAGGATGCGATAGAAAAAATTATTGCAAATCACACCATTTTAAAAGAAGTAGGACTAAATCCTATAAGATCTCATAGATTATATGAACAAATATTAGATAACAGAAAACAAGAAGAAGTCTTGGTTCAACTTTATGGTTATGGACTAACTTCAAAAGTCTCTATGAAACTTCTAAACGCTTATGGAGATCGTTCAATTGAAAAATTAAAAGAAGACCCATATCGTTTAATGTATGAAATAGAAGGGTTTGGTTTTTTAAAAGCTCATGAAATAGCTAAAAAATTTGGGTTAACAAACTCTGATGAAAGAAGCATTAAAGCAGGAATCGTTTATGTACTTGAAACAATGGCATTTCAACAAGGTCATTTATATGCAACTAAACTAGAATTAACAGAAGGTGTGACTCAATTACTAAATGAACCACTTGAAATTGCTACTGCCTTAGAAAAATTAATGAATGAAAACAAAGTAGTATCTGAACAAGATTTTTACTTTTTAACGCTCATTTATCATACGGAAGTAGCTTTAGCAGCTAAAATTGCAGCTTTATCAACAGATAATACGTTAGAAGTTGATGAAAATAAAATTAAAGATTTGATCACTTTTGTAGAAAGACAAAAAAGCATCCAATATACTGAGAAACAAAAACTAGCGATACTAACAGCACTTAAAAATCCAATGACCATTATTACAGGTGGTCCAGGAACAGGAAAAACAACCATCATTGATGGTATCATTAAAGTTTATCAACTTTACTACGGACTTAATTTTAAAGAAAACCTTCAAGCAGCGCTTATGGCTCCAACCGGTAGAGCCTCAAAAAGAATGAAGGAACTATTAGATTTACCAGCTCAAACCATCCACAGACAATTAGGATATAATTTTGATGGCCATTTCACTTATGGGATAGATAATCCTTTAAGAGAAAAACTACTCATTATTGATGAAGCATCCATGATTGACATTTTTCTAGCTAAAAGACTATTTGATGCGATTAGAACTAACCAACAAGTTATTATCGTGGGGGATGAGGATCAACTACCATCTGTTGGTCCAGGCAATGTATTAGGAGATTTAATTGCTTCTAATGTCCTTCCAGTAGTTAAACTAAATGAAATACATCGACAAGCTCAAGACTCTCATATCATCTCATTGGCTCAAGCGATTAATAGGCAAGACTTACAATATGAAGATTTAAGAACGAATAACGATGTCTTTTTTAAAAAAGGTAGTATTCAAGAAATCAAAGAGACCATTGTAGGACAGATCAAAGGTGCGATAAATAAAGGTTATAGTTTGAATGATGATATTCAAATTTTAATCCCAATGTATAAAGGTGACATTGGGATAGATGAAATTAATAAACTGATTCAAAAAGAATTTAATCCTCAATCAGAAAAAAACTCGATATCATTAGGAGATAAAACCTATTATTTAAATGATAAAGTCATTCAGTTAGTTAATGATCCTGAAAAAGGAGTCATGAATGGCGATATTGGTTTGGTAAAAGAGTTTGGGTATGATAAAGATTATAAACCATACATTGAAGTGTCTTTTGATGAAAATAAAATAAGATATTATAAACAAGATTTAGAAGAACTCAATTTAGCATATGCAATTAGTATTCATAAATCACAAGGTAGTGAATATCCAATTGTTATTTTACCCATCATAAGACAATATTTACACATGTTAAAAAAAGAACTCATTTACACTGCTATTACAAGAGCTAAGAAATATTTACTTGTTTTAGGTGATATGAATCTATTAACCTTTGCGTCTAATCAGTTATCTGAAAGAAGAAGAACGACTTTAAAGGATAGATTAAAAGCTTATGAAAATGATTTTGATAAAATAGACTTAATAGAAGAGGAAGATAACATATCTCCATTTGATTTTTAAAAAGAGTGAAAAAACTCTTTTTTTATAGGCACGCAAGTGCACGTGCACAAAAAAGGGATAAAATCATTGGATATAATTGACTCATCCTTTTTTATATGCTAATATCATGTTAGAAAAAACAATTTAAGAGGTTAAGATGGAAAACACATTAAAGACTTTTTATGCAAAAATTGAAGAACAAAAACTAAATGTTGATGGATTGTTTTTAATTAAAAATGATCAAATAGTTTCCAAAGCTTTTTGGAAACCATATGATGAAAATCAATTACATCGTATGTACTCTATTTCAAAAAGTTTAACAATGATCGCAATCGGTCTACTTTTAACCGAGAAAAAAATTAAACTAACAGACCCTATCACAAAATACTTTGACTATGATGTCAAAGATGATCTCATTAACCAAATGACCATCAAAGATTTATTGACCATGAAAACAACCTTCACACAAACCACTTATAAGAAGAGTGAGGGATCATGGTTAGAAAGCTTTTTTATAACACAACCAGATAAAAAACCCGGAACTATTTTTTCATATGATACGTCCGCTAGTTATGTGCTATCAGCCTTAGTAGAAAAATTAAGTGGCATGAAGATGTTGGATTATGTCAAAAAATATTTTAACTTTAGCAAAGAAAGCTACATGATTCCAACCACAGAAGGTATTTCACATGGCGGGTCAACCTTAATGGCTACGCTAAATGATTTAAAACTTCTAGGAGATATTTTAAAAACCAATGGTTTAGGTATCATTGATGAAGCTTATATGAAAGAAGCCAAAAAGTTTCAATCAGACACAAGATATACAACCGATGGCTTTGACTTTACTTATGGCTATGGGTATCAAACATGGTTAAACAGTAAAAACGGATTTACAATGTATGGTATGGCAGGACAATTAGTTTATTACGACCAAGATCATGATATAACACTTATTACCGTATCAAACCTAACAAACATGCCCAATGGAACACAAATGCTTCTTAATTTATATCATCAATACATTGGAGAAAAATCATCATTAATTTATGAAAACCAGTTTTATGCTTATCAAGGAGAAAGAATTAAATCAATTAACCAACCAGTCACAAATTTCAATCAAACATATCAAACAAATGATCACGTTAAAATTGACTTATCGATCAATCATAATATAGGCGCTTTAACTATTGGGAATCAAAAAATCGAATTTTCACTAAAGGATCAAATTAAAGGTGAATTTCCAAATACCAAGGAAACATACATCGCACAAGGCATAGTTAAACCTAATAAGTTATATATCACACTTTACTTAACGAGTGAAGAATTGGGGACGCTTTATTTAGATGTTTCATATGATGATAAAACCATTGTGATAGTAAGTAAAGGTTTTTCTGAAAACTACTTAAAAGAATGGAATTTTAATATAAAAGGAGAGAAAAAATGAAAAAGAAAAAGTATGTTCAAATCGGCGTTGGTGGCCGTGCTAGAATGTTTTATGAGGCAATCATCACCAAATATAAAGAAACAGCAGAATTGGTAGCTATTTGTGATTTAAGCCAAACTAGAATGGATTTTACCAATAACAATATTGAAGAATTAGGTGGAAACAAAGTTCCAACTTATCATTATTTAGAATTTGAAAAAATGTTAGATGAGCAAAAACCAGATTATGTCATCATTACAACCGTAGATAGAACGCATCATGATTATATGATTCGTGCCATGAGAAAGGGTTGTGATGTAATTACTGAAAAACCAATGACAATTGACGCTGAGAAAATCCAACAAATTTTAGATGTTCAAAAAGAAACTGGAAGAGAAGTGAAAGTAACATTTAACTACCGTTACTCACCAAATAACACTAAAATTAAAGAATTAATTTCAAGTGGTGTGATTGGAGATGTTTTCTCAATTCACTTTGAATGGTTATTAAATACTCAACATGGTGCAGATTACTACAGAAGATGGCATAGAAATAAAGCCAACAGTGGTGGATTATTGGTTCACAAATCAACACACCATTTTGATTTAGTAAACTTTTGGTTAGATGCTAACCCTAAAACTGTTTTTGCTTTTGGAGAAAGAAACTTTTATGGTAGAGACAATGCTGAAAAACGTGGCGTAACTAAATTCTATGAACGTTCATACGGGAATGTTACACCAGAAGAAGATCCATTTGCAATCGATCTTACAGCTAATCCAACACTTAAAGGTCTTTACTTAGATGCAGAAAAAGATAGTGGCTATATTAGAGATAGAAGCGTCTTTTCAGATGATATTTCTATAGAAGATACCATGGGAGTTATTGTTCAATACGATAATAAAGCGATCTTAACATACTCTTTAAACTCATATATGCCTTGGGAAGGTTATAATGTTTCAATTAACGGTTCAAAAGGTAGAATTGAATATAATGTGATTGAAAAATCATACATCAACGCTGGAGGAGACAAAGGCGATGAAGGGGCAACCTTAAAGAAAAAAATCTTTGTTCATCCAATGTTTGGTAAACCATATGAAGTACACTTTGTTGAAGGTGTAGGTGGTCACGGTGGTGGAGATAATGTGATGTTAGAACACATTTTTGGTGCACCAACAGGCGTGGATGAGTTCAACAGAGCGGCTAATCATATCGATGGCGCAAAATCAGTTTTAACTGGTGTTGCAGCTAACAAATCGATTGCTAGTGGTCAATCCGTTGATGTTGCTTCATTAGTTAAATTTTATTAAGAAAATAGACAGAAATGATGAAAAAGTCATTTCTGTTTTTTTATCAAAAAAAAGAACTTATCTTCAATAAATTTTGAAAATAAATTCTTGTTTAAATCTTATTTAATATTTTTAATTTTATCAATCGCTTTTTTTCGTTCACTTAATGCTTTTTCATAAGCACTTTCCTCTTTAGGCACATAATATTTAGTTTGTAATAAAGATTCTGGCATGTAACGTTGTGCGTTTAAACTAAATTTATCATCATGAGGATAATGATAAATACTAGGATCTTTATTAATCTCACGATTCAAAGCATGATCAGGAATATTAGAACTCTTTCCTTCCATAAAATCATTAATCGCTTGATCTAAAGCAGTATAAGAAGTATTAGACTTAGGAGACAAACTCATATCAATCACAATATTTGCTAAAGGAATTCTAGCCTCAGGAACACCCAACATTTTGGCAGCCTGACATGCGGCCATTACTTTTTGTCCCATCGTTGGATTGGCTAGCCCAATATCTTCATATGCAATGACAATAAGTCTTCTATAAATGATTTCTAAGTCACCTAAAACCCATAATCTAGCCAAATAATGAAGTGCGGCATCCACATCAGAACCTCTAATCGATTTTTGTAAAGCACTTAAAATATCATAGAAATGGTCTTCACCCTGATCTAAGGCTAATTGAGCCTTACCAGCCACTTTTCTAACCACTTGACTGGTAATGATATCTCCATCTTCTAAAACCAATGAAGCCGCTTCTAAAAGGTTTAAAGCACTTCTAATTTCATAGTTTGAAAATCTAATAATAGTTTCAAGTGCATCAGGGTTTAACTTAACATCTACATCTAGGTGATGTTGAGCGTTTAATAAAGCTTTTTTAATATCTTCATCGGATAAAGACTTCACCTCATATAAATGACATCTAGATCTAATCGCACTATTTATACTTTGATATGGATTAACAGTTGTAATACCAATGACAATGGCTTTACCACTTTCCATAAAAGGTAATAAATAATCTTGAATATCTTTTTTCATACGGTGAATTTCATCGATGATTAATAAGACATCATGATAACTGGTCATATTTAAAATATCAGCTAATTTTGCTTTATTATCAGTAGAGGCGTTAAAAAAATAAGTATCCAGTTCACTTTTGGTAGCAAATAAGCTAGCAATAGTGGTCTTACCAGTTCCTGGATTACCATGTAAAATGAAAGATAAATACTTTTTCTTCTCAATCATTTTAGTTAAAACACCATCACGACCTACCAAATGGTCTTGACCATAAACGTCTTTAAACTCGCTTGGTCTCATACGATATGCTAAAGGTTGCATGTTTATCAACTCCTAACTCTATTATATCACGGTCTTACCTTGAAAAAATGTTGATTTTAGATTAAAATATAAGGGTTAAGAAAGTTATTTATTTTCAATATGGAGGGTAACAAAATGGATTTAAAAAAATATATTGCAGCAGTTCCAAATTTTCCTAAGGAAGGCATTTTATTTCGAGACATCACACCGTTGATGTTAGATGGAAATGCATATAAATTTGCATCAGATGAATTTACTAAATTTGCACAAGAACAAAAAGCAACAGTCATTGTTGGACCTGAGGCGAGAGGATTTATTTTTGGATGCCCTGTGGCAGTGAATTTAGGGATTGGATTTGCTCCAGTTAGAAAGCCAGGCAAATTACCAAGAGAAACAAAAACAGTCAGTTATGATTTAGAATATGGCACCAATAGTTTATCTATTCATCAAGACGCCATTAAAAAAGGAGATCGTGTTTTAATCGTTGATGATCTTTTAGCAACCGGTGGAACTGTTGATGCGACCATTAAATTAGTTGAATCTTTAGGTGGAGTCATCGTTGGTTTAGCATTTTTAATAGAACTAGAAGATTTAAATGGTAGATCAGGTATTAACCAATATCCAATCAAAACATTGATCAAATATTAATAACAGAACGAGGTGGTCAATTTGACCCAACAAGATACGTTGTATCAAGCATTAATGAATGATGTAAAAACATACATCACCAAAGAAGAAGATTTAAATTTAATTACAAAAGCCTATCAATTAGCTAAAGAAAAACATACGGGTCAAACTAGGAGAAGTGGTGAACCATACATCATCCATCCGGTTGCGGTGACCCGTATTTTAGCTAGTCTTAGAGGTGGGCCTAATACATTAATTGCAGGATTATTACACGATATAGTTGAGGATACGGATATTGAACTTAAAGATTTGGTTCAATGGTTTAGTCAAGATGTTGCAAGTTTGGTTGATGGGGTTACAAAACTAACCAAACTATCTTTTAGTACCAACACAAACAATATCAGTACAACTCAAGCCGATAACCATCAAAAAATGTTACTTGCAATGGCAAAAGATATTCGTGTAGTTATTATAAAAATAGCGGATAGATTGCATAATATGAGAACTATTGATTTTATGCCGGGTGATAAACAAATATTGATTGCTAAGGAAACCTTAGAGATTTATGCACCGCTTGCACATAGACTAGGGTTATTTAGAATTAAAGCAGAATTAGAAGATAGATCTTTACGATATACAGATCCAGGGATGTATTTTAAGATTTCTAACTTGATTAAGCAAAAAAAATCGCAACGAGAAAAATCAATTGAACAAGTCATTAAACATATTGAAACGTTGTTTGAAGAACAACATTTAATGCAATTTGAAATCAAAGGTCGTATTAAAAACATATATAGTATTTATAAAAAAATGATGCGAGATGACCGTGATTTTGAAGATATTTATGACCTTTTAGCCGTTAGAATTATTGTTGATAAAGTAGAAACATGTTATCAAGCATTAGGAATCATTCATGGAAACTACACACCCATTCCAAGAAGATTTAAAGATTATATTGCAGTACCTAAACCCAACCTATATCAGTCACTACATACCACTGTTTTGTCAACAGACGGAACGTTGTTTGAAGTCCAAATTAGAACACCTGAAATGGATGATATTGCAGAAAATGGGATTGCAGCACACTGGGCGTATAAAGAAAATAAAGCATATTCAAAAGAAAAAGAACAATTTGAAATTGCTCAAAAACTTAAATGGTATGGTGAACTTTTAAGAATGAGTGAGGATGTGGATGATCGTAGCGAAGGATCAGAAGCATTTGTGGAATCTGTTAAAAGTGACATTTTAAGTGATAACGTTTATGTGTTTACACCAAAAGGTGAAGTGGTTGAATTACCAAGAGGATCAACACCTATTGATTTTGCCTACCGTATTCACTCAGATGTAGGGAATAGTATGGTGGGAGCAACCATTAACGATAGAATCGCGACTTTAGATCAAGAGTTAAATACAGGTGACATCATCAGTGTTAGAACCAATAAAAAATCATCAGGTCCAAGTGAAGATTGGTTAAAAATTGCTAAATCTTCTCACGCCAAACATAAAATTAAAGGCTTTTTAAATAAAAAAAATCGAGACTATCTCATACTTTCAGGTAAAAACATGTTAGAAGATGAGTTAGATAGTGTTAAAGTACCGTATACAATAGATGATAATTTTGCTAAAAAGCATTTTGAAAAAAACTCAGTGACTTGTTTAACAGATCTTTATTTAGAAATAGGAAAAACCAATATCAGTCCCAAAACGGTAGTTAATAAAATAGTTCAACCGGAAATTAATAAAGAAGCTATGTTACAAAGACAAATGGAAAAAGCTACCAGACAACTCATTGCTCAAAGTGAAACCGGAGTGATTGTAGAAGGGTTAAGTAATCCTCAGTTAAGATTATCTAATTGTTGTACACCTGTGCTAAACGATGAGGTTGTTGGTTATGTAACAAAAGGAGCAGGGATTGTTATCCATAGAAAAGATTGTCCCAACTTATTATCCTATGACCAAAATAGACTATTAGAAGCCTATTGGGGATCAAATGTTAAACGTAAATACGCAACATGGATTAAAATTGTGGGTTCAAGTAGAGCAGGTTTAGTTCCAGAAATTATTGTTGCGATTAACGCTGTGGGTGTATCTATATTAGAAATTAACGCAGTAGCAAACAGTAAATTAGAATCTACAGTAAAACTTAAAGTATCCTTATCTAACGTAGAAGAATTAAATACTTTAATTGTTAACTTACATAAAATACCACAAGTTTATCAGATTGAAAGGGATATTAGATGAGAGTTGTTGTTCAAAGAGTCAAAAAAGCTTCAGTAAGCGTTGATGACCAAGTCATTAACCAAATAGATCAAGGCTTTTTAATTTATTTAGGTATTCATCAAGATGACACAGCAGAAATGATTTTAAAAATGGCAGACAAAGTAGGGAAACTAAGAATATTTGAAGATAATGAAGGAAAGATGAACTTATCTTTAAGTGATGTGAAGGGCTCATGTTTAATCATTTCACAGTTTACTCTTTATGGAGATACGAAGAAAAATAATAGACCATCCTTCATAACTGCTGCCAGACCAGAGACAGCCATTCCTTTATATGAATTATTTATTGAAACCTTAAAAGGAAAGTTTGAGGTTAAAACAGGCGTTTTTGGAGCGCACATGGAAGTTATGTCAAATAACGATGGACCAGTCACTATTTTGATAGAGATGTAGTTTTAATTTTATTGACAAAAAAGCTAAAATCATATATTATAATAGTAGTATAATTTAATAAGCCGATGATAAAGAATAGTTTTATTTTAACATTTATGAAAGCGAGCAACGAGGGTGAAAGGTTGTATAAATTCAAATAAAAGGGACAACTTTTGAGGCTAACACAATAAAACAAGGGCTAAATATGGTAAAATATTTAGAACTAAGGTGGCACCGCGAATCATTCGTCCTTAGATTTTTTCTAAGGGCTTTTTTGTTATAAAAGGAGAATGTTAGAATGAAAGTATCTAGAATTATATTTGATCACTATATGTTAAGAGATATTGAACTGAAAGATTTTTTAGATATGTATGAATATGGTTCTGACATGAAAGTGGTTGAAAACTTAAGTTGGGGGCCATTTAAAGACAAAAAAGAAGCTTATGATTCAATTAAAACCTATTTTCTATCAAGGCCAACACGTGGATTACCTGTAGGGTATGCGATCATTGATTTGTCCAATCAAAAAATGATTGGGACGATTGATTTCCATACCGTTTATGAAGGAAATAAAGCCGAAATAGGATATGCATTAAACTATCTATATTGGAAAAAAGGCATCATGAGTAAGGCTTTGAGTAAAATGTTAAGTATTGGATTCTTTCAGTTAAATTATGATAGTATCATCATCAAACATGTAGAATCTAATATTGGTAGTAAACGTGTAATTGAAAAAAATAAGTTTGTATTAAAAGAAGTTATTCCAAAGGGCAATTTTAATCGTTTTAAAAATGCATTTGATAACGTTTATTTATATGAAATGACAAAAAAGGAGTATGAATATGATCACAAAAGTTAAAGGTACATATGATGTATTAGTTCCAGAAACTAAAAAATGGCAGGCACTAGAAGCGAAGGTAAGAACTCTATATGAGTTTTATAATTATGATGAAATCAGAACACCTATTATGGAATATAGTAAAGTGTTTCACCGTGATTCTGAACAATCAGAAATGGTCACTAAAGAAACTTATAATTTTTTAGATAGAAGTGACAGAGAAATAACCTTAAGACCTGAAGGGACAGCAGGTGTGATTAGAAGTTATATTGAAAACAAATTATACACCTCACAAGAAGTGTCTAAGTTTTATTATATTGGGCCTAATTTCAGATATGAAAGACCACAAAAAGGCAGATATCGTCAGTTTTCACAATTTGGAATTGAAGCGGTAGGTTCTAATGATCCTATGTTAGATGTTGAAGCGTTAGCTTTAGCTTATGAAACCATTAAAAGATTAGGTTTAAAAGGTGTTAGAGTTAAAATCAATACGTTAGGTGATGAAGAATCTAGAAAAAATTTCCAGGAAGCATTGGTAAATCATTTTACACCTCATAAAGAAACCTTATGTAAAGATTGCCAAGCAAGACTTGAAAAAAATCCTTTACGTATTTTAGACTGTAAAATTGATAGTGAACATGAAGCAATGAAAAGCGCACCAACGCCAGTAGAGTATTTAACTAAAGATGCTCATGAGCGTTATTTAAAAGTTTTAAACGGATTAAATCTTGCAAATATTCCATACGAAACAGCTCCAAGATTAGTTCGTGGGCTAGATTATTACAGCCATACTGTTTTTGAGATAGTTGCGGATATTGAAGGCTTTGGGGCTCAAAACGTATTAGGCGGCGGTGGACGCTATGAAAAATTAGTATCTGAACTCGGTGGACCAGATTTAAGTGGCATTGGGTTTGCTTTTGGAATGGAAAGACTATTGTTAGCATTAGAAGCAGAAGAAATAGAAATTGCTGAGAAAAAAACAGTAGATGCCTATGTTTTAGTATTTGACGAAAAAGATAAAATTGAGGCTTCAAAATTAGTGTATACACTAAGAGCAAACGATATTAAAGCAGAAATGAATTATATGGGTAAAAACTTTAAAGGGCAGTTAAAACAAGCTTTAAAACAAGAATCAAAGTATTTACTTATTTTAGGTGAAGAAGAGATTAAAACCAAAACGATTACGGTTAAAAACACCAAAACTGAGGAACAAGAAATTATTCCTGAGAAAATCATTGTTAAACATTTAAAGGAGTCAATTAAGACATGGAACTAAAATATACGCATCATAATAACGAATTAACCCTTCAAAACTTAAATCAAACAGTTATTTTAAAAGGATGGGTAGCTAAAAAAAGAAATTTAGGTGGACTTATCTTTATCGATTTAAGAGACCAAAAAGGTATTACCCAATTAGTTGTTAAACCAGAACATCCTAACTATGATGAAATCACTGAAGTTAAATCAGAATATGTAATTGAAGTTACAGGAAAAGTGATTGAAAGAGAAAGTAAAAATAAAAATATTGTTACTGGTGAGATTGAAGTACTTATTGAAACTTTAACCGTTTTAAACAAAGCAGAAACACCACCAATCAGCATGTTAGAAGATAGTGAGTCATTAGAAGATACGAGACTAAAGTATCGTTATTTAGACTTAAGAAGACCTGCAGCACAAAAGTTTTTAATTAAAAGACATGAAATTGTTCAAGCAACTAGAGAAACACTAATTAATCATCAATTTTATGAATTAGAAACCCCTATTTTAGCGAAATCAACCCCTGAAGGAGCAAGAGATTATTTAGTCCCATCTAGACTTTATCCGGGGCAATTTTATGCTTTACCACAGTCACCACAAATTTTTAAACAGTTATTTATGGTGGCTGGATTTGAAAGATATTTCCAAATTGCTAAATGTTTTAGAGATGAGGATTTAAGAGCTGATAGACAACCTGAATTTACTCAAGTGGATATAGAAGCATCTTTTATAGATCAAGATGACATTATGGCATTAACAGAAAAAATCTTTGCAAACTTCTTTAATAAAGTTTTAAATAAACCATTGGTTACACCATTTAGAAAAATGACATACCAAGAAGCTATGTCTTCTTATGGTAGTGATAAACCAGATGTTAGATTTGAAACTTTAATTATAGATTTAAAAGACCAATTATCAACGTTTGATATTCCTCTTTTTGAAAATAAAGAAGCGATTAAAGGTTTAAAAGTAAAAAATGACGCTTCCCTTACTAGAAAAAAGATAGACGAATATACAGCGTTAGTTAAGAAACATCATGGAGAAGCATTAGCTTTTGTTAGAAAACAAAATGGTGAACTATCAGGTTCAATTGCTAAATTTATGACAGATACCTCACTGATTAATGATGATGAATTACTATTCATCGTCCCTGGAAAGACAGATGATGTTCTACAAGCTTTAGGAGCTTTAAGATTACAATTAGGAAAAGATTTAAATTTAATTGATGAATCAAAAGATGAATTATTATGGGTTGTAGATTGGCCGTTATTAGAATATGATGAAGAAGATCACAGATTTTATGCTAAACACCACCCATTTACAGCTAGCCAAGATTTTAATCAATTAAGTACAGATCCTAAAAATGCCCTTGCAAAAGCATACGATATTGTTTGGAATGGTTATGAAGTTGGTGGAGGATCTATTAGAATACATAGACAAGACCATCAACAACTGATGTTTGAAACCCTAGGATTTAGTGCAGAAGATATTAAAGAAAGATTTGGTTTTTTTGTAGACGCACTAAAATATGGAACACCACCACATGGTGGTATTGCCTTAGGTTTAGATAGAATTGTCATGCTTGCTACAAATACTTCAAATATTAAAGATGTGATTGCTTTCCCTAAAACACAAAGCGCAAAAGATTTAATGATGGATTCTCCTGGAATAGTAGAAGATATCCAACTGGAAGAACTACATTTAACGGTTAAAAACAAATGAATAAAATCGTTATTGCAGGTGGATGTTTTTGGGGAGTAGAAGCTTATTTTAAACAACTCAAAGGAGTTGTTGACACATCTGTTGGCTATGCCAATGGTCATAAAAAAAACCCTACTTACCAAGAAGTTTGTACAGGTAATTATGGTTTTGTAGAAGCATGTGAAATTACATTTGAACATTTAACACTCAATCAAGTTTTTGATCATTTATTTAGAATCATCAATCCCTATGCGATCAATAAGCAAGGCGGGGATGTTGGTATTCAGTATCGAACAGGTATTTACTATACAGATGATTTAGTGAAAAATGAGGCACTGGCATATATTGAAGAAAAACAGAAAGCATCAAGTTTAAAAATCGTTGTTGAAGTCAAAAAACTAGAAAATTATTATCTAGCTGAAGATTATCATCAAGACTATTTAGATAAAAACCCTAACGGGTATTGTCATGTAAATTTAAACTTGGTTAAAAATGAGGAGAGAAAATGAAAAGAGACTCTTATATTACGTGGGATCAATATTTTATGGGAGTAGCCCAGCTATCTTCTTTAAGAAGTAAAGATCCTAGTACGCAAGTAGGTGCTTGTATTGTTAATAATGATAAACGTATCATCGGTATTGGTTATAATGGCTTGCCTAGGGGATGTGAAGATGATGTTTTCCCTTGGGAAAGAGAAGGGAAAGACACTACTTTAACCAAATACCCTTATGTTGTTCATGCGGAAGCTAATGCTATTTTAAATGCGACCAAAGAACTAAAAGGTTCCTCTATTTATGTGACTCTTTTTCCGTGTAATGAATGTATGAAACTTATTATACAAAGTGGTATAGAAGAAATTGTCTATGCTTCTAATAAATATGAAGGAACAGAAGTTAACCGTGCATCTGTTAAAATGATGGAACACGCAGGCATTAAGACTAGAAAAGTAAGTATTCCTCACATCATCATTGAAAGTACAGAAGAATGAAAAAGTTTTGGGAAAAATATAAATTATATAAAGAATTACTGTATAGAATTAATACCAAATCATCGTTTGGTCAAATCATTTCTGCGATGTTTTTAGGTATTTTAACAAGTACACTCATTGTGTTACCATTTGTTTTACTCGTTCTTTATTTGATCATGAATTTTGAGTATAAAATGGTTTTCACAGGTGTCCTTTTCTTGTTAATTATCGTTGCGGTTTTTCTTTACTTTTTCTTTAATTATTTTTGGTTAAAAAAAATGAATAAAACTTTAAAAAATGTACATACAAGATTACTTATATTATTTCAAGGAATCGGTGTTTCTTTAATAGTTGTGATATTTGGAGTATTATTTTTAATCCAAATGATAGGTAAGGTGTAAATATGATTATAGGTATATTAGTGGTTTTAGGAGCCATTTTATTAGATCAGTCAAGTAAATACTTAATGCAATACTTACTTGATTCAAGTCAGACTAAAGTAGTTATTCCTCATATTTTAGAGTTTAAATACTTTGAAAACTCTGGTGCGGCTTGGGGAAGTTTTGAGGGTCAATATGGTCTGTTTTTTGTCATAACTATTGTCGTTTTAGTTATCTTAGGCTATTTATTTACCAAAATAGATTTTAAAACTAAGAAAGTTTATACATTGGCGATTACCTTTTTAATTGGTGGTACCATAGGTAATGCTTTAGATCGTGTGATTTTAGGTTATGTGATTGACTTTCTACACATCCCATTTTTTGATTATCTTTTATTTGGGCATAATTTTGTCTTTAATTTTGCAGATATCTTTTTAACCTTTGGGGTTGTTTTATTTGCTATTGACATTCTCTTTTTAGAAGGTAGAAGAAAGGCAGTAGAAAATGAAACTGATCGTTGAAATTGAAAATGAAAACACTAGGTTAGACCAATATTTAACAGAGAAACTAGAAATCTCTAGAAGTCAGTGTCAACAACTCATTAAAGCTGGTCATGTTTTAATTAATGGACAAAAAGAAAAAACAGGGTATATGATTAAAGAAGATGATGAAATAGTTGTACAAATACCTGAAAAAGAAGGGAAAATGGAGATAATGCCAATCCCTATGAATTTAGAAATAGTCTATGAGGATGAATATTTAGCAATTATTAATAAACCAAAAGGATTGGTGGTTCATCCGGCCAATAGTTATAAAGAAGAAACGCTGGTTCATGGGATCATGCATCAAATCAAACCATTATCAACCGTTAATGGTGAGTTTAGACCTGGTATTGTTCATAGGTTAGATAAAGAAACCAGTGGATTATTGGTTATCGCAAAAGATAATCAAACACATGAGTTATTATCTGAAATGCTTAAGAAACATGAAATCAACAGACATTATAAGGCGTTAATCTATGGTTCTATTGAAGATGAAGGAAAAATTGATGCACCCATCTTGAGACATCCAGTTAATCGATTAAAAATGGCTGTTATTAAAAATGGTAAAGAAGCTGTAACTCACTTTAAAACTTTAAAAAGATATGAGGAATATTCTTTAATTGAATGTCAATTAGAAACAGGAAGGACTCATCAAATTAGGGTACATTTATCTTATATTGATCATCCAATCTTAGGAGATGCTCTTTATGGTCCTAAAAAAGTTTATGGCACAACGGGACAGTTTCTACATGCATATAAACTGTCTTTAATACATCCAATCACTCATGAATCTTTATCTTTTGAAATTCCTTTAAATAAAGAATTTCAACAACTTCTAGATACCTTAGACCAGGCCTAATTTGACATTTATCTTATATAGGGTAAAATTGAAGTATATAAAATAATGAAAACGGAGTGATATTATGAATTGTCCATCATGTGGTTTTGAGTACACATATGAAGAAAATGATTTTTTGGTTTGTTCTGCTTGTCAGTATCAATGGAAACCAGAATCTGGAGAAAAAGAATACTTTGATGCTTTTGGGAACAAATTAGAAGATGGTGATTCAGTCATTGTCTTAAAGGATTTAAAAGTAAAAGGAAGTAGTTTAGTTGTTAAGCAAGGGACTAAAGTTTCCAATATTAAGTTGGTAGATTCTGATCACGATATTGATTGTAGAATACCTGGAATTGGTAAAATGAGTTTAAAAACCGAGTTTGTTAAAAAAGCATAATTGAAATTTTGTGATAAAATATAAATATAAACTAGGAAAGAGAGATCCAAAATATGGCAAAAGGTAAAAGAAAGAATAGTCAAATTAGATTGGTGGTCGCTATTTTAGCAATAGCCGCTACAGTAATGGTAGCTTTTGATGGTCTTAAAAGTGGAGAGTATGTTGCTAAAGGTTATGAATTAGCGTTTGGTGCAGATCTGTTATCGGTAGGACAAACATCCTTTGCTAAATTGAATTTTAACGTTTTTGCATTTGCTGGATATTTCTTACCACTTGCAGCTGCAGTTATCATCTTTGTTGTAAAAGGTAGGGTCGGCGCGTTAGCATCAGCTTTATGTTTAATTGGTGCAAGTGTTGTTTTATTTATTTTACCAGGTTTAATTGAAGTAGAATATCTTCTTGTTGGACCTAAGTTAACATGGGATTTTTCATGGGGCTTACTGGTTTCAGTTGGATTATCTGCTTTAGCTGGTATCGGAGCATTATACGAAAGTTTTCTTGAATTAAAATAAGCAAAAGGTCATATCAAATTGATATGACCCTTTTTTTATAGTTGAAGTTATTTTAAGTATGCTAATATTTTATCGATTGTTTTTTGATCCAGTTCTTTTGATAATTTAGAATCAACATAAGGAAACTCTTGAAATGAAAAAGACTCTTTATCCCAATCTTGATATCTTTCTTCGTAAAACTCGCCTTCAAAAGAACAATTTAGAAAATAAGTTTTTCCGTGTTCACGCCATGGTCTAGCTAAATAAGCTTTTAACGGCGAATGATTAATGATTTTGCAATCATTAAAAACAAACCCAAACTCATAAGATTCATAAGTAGAAGGAGCAGCAATATAAGCATAATTTTCTGTGTTAATGATATGGATATCACAATTATCAAAAAAGGCTGTTCCTGAACCGAAAATAAAGTCTACGTTTCCATCAATTCTACAGTTTTTAAATAAAGAAGAAACAAAATGCGTATGTCTCATCGCAAGCGGTAAAATGTGAAAATATCTTTCTGCTAAGTCTGTTGGAAGAGGGCCTATAAATAAAGTGTCTTGATTGCCTTTTAAATGACAATTAACGGCTTTAAAGTCATTGCCATAGACACTTAACGCAATGGCTTGTCCTATGGTTTTTTTAGCAGGTCCTGCGCTGTTTTCTATGGTGATGTTTTCAAATGAGACGTTTGTTGCAATCACATCAATAGTAGAAGTTCTAAAGGTGTTATAAAGTAAGCCATCTGAATGAATTTTATAGTTATAATCACCATAAGAAATGATGGTGTTTTCTAAATCAGTGCCTTTAATGGTTAAGTGATTGTGGGTGATGTATAATTTTTCATAATAGATTCCAGGTGCTAAGATTAAAGTCAAATGTTCTTCTGAATGGTTGTTTAGAGTTTTTTGAATGCTATCAAGTGGTGTTAAATGTATTGTTTTCATATGTCCTCCATAAATTAAGTTGCTATAAACATTATACCAAAAGTAGATATTAATACAACTTTACTTTTAGAATAAAACGGTTTATTATGTTATAATATGGGCATCATAAAGGGTGATTATATGGAAGATTATGGATACGGTAAAGCGTATGGTAAAGTGATTTTAATAGGGGAACACTCAGTTGTTTATCATAAACCCGCGATTGCCTTGCCGTTAAAGAATTTAAAAGTAGAAACTTATATTACAAAATCAACTGAAGATATAACTGTGGATTCAATCTTTTACCAAGGTTTTTTAAAGGATGCGCCTAATTTAGAGGGCATTAAAGTGTTGGTTTTAGAGACCCATTTATTTTTAAATAGAAAACCTGAGAAAATACATATTAAAATCGATTCAAAAGTTCCTGAAAAAAGAGGGTTAGGATCTTCTGCAGCAGTATCTGTTTCAGTAGTTAGAGCCTTATTTAATTACTATAAAGAAGAATTGACTTTAGAGACTTTAAAGAAATTAGCACATCAAGCAGAAATGATTCATCATATTGACCCTAGTGGTTTGGATGCAGAAACGGTTTTAAGTGAGGAAGCTATTTTTTTTGTTAAGCATAAAACAATAGAAAAAATAGAAGTTAATCTTAATGGCATCTTAGTGGTTGCGGATACAGGGGTTCACGGACATACAAAAGATGCGGTTTCAAACGTTAAAAAATTGTTGGTAGAAGATGAAATGAAAGTTAGAAATGCTATGGATCAATTAGAAGATTTAACTCAACAAGCAAAAACTTTTATTCAAACAGATGAATTAGAAAAATTAGGAAGTATCATGACAAAGGCTCATCACATATTAGATGAGTTAGAAGTTAGCGATCAAACGCTTAATGATTTGGTGAATTTAGCTCTTAAAAATCAAGCTTTAGGGGCAAAACTTACCGGAGGCGGTAAGGGTGGAAGTATGATAGCATTGATGAGAAACATGGAAGAGGCCTTAAAATTAAAAGATGTTTTTCATAATTATGGACTTAAAAATGTTTGGCTACATCATTTAAAAGGGGAATAGTATGAAAGCGAAAGTAAGAGCACATGCCAATATTGCTTTAATCAAATATTGGGGTAAAAAAAATGAAGCTTATAAAATACCTTATCAATCAAGTATTTCGTTGACCTTAGATCAATTTTATACTGAGACTGAAGTGATGTATGATAAGCAGTTAGAAGAAGATATCCTTTTTATTAATGGTAAGAAAGTCGAAGGGGCTAGGAAAAAAAGAGTTTCTAGTTTTTTAGACTGGATTAGAAAGACGTATCAAATACCTTATCATGCCTACATTTATTCTTTTAACCATGTCCCAGAAGCCGCTGGATTGGCCTCATCTGCATCTGCGTTTGCTGCGTTAGGTGTGGCTGCTTTAAAAGCCTATGGCATCACTGTTTCAAATGAGGAAATGTCTAAAGTCGCTCGATTTGGATCAGGGTCAGCTTCAAGATCTATTTATGCTGGTTTTGTGGCTTGGCAAAAAGGATTTGATCATGAAAGTAGTTTCAGTTACCCGCTTAACATTGTTTGGCCGGAATTCAGAATGATTGCGTGCTTAGTTAATGAAAAAGAAAAGTTATTTTTAAGTAATCAAACAATGAAAGAAACAGTTTTAGAATCACCCTTTTATCAAGAATGGGTTTTAGAAGCAGAAAAAGATTTTGAATTGATGCTTACGTATCTTAAAGAAAAAGATATTCATAAAGTTGGGCTACTGGCTCAAAAAAATGCATTAAAAATGCACGCAACTATTTTATCGATTGGTAAGTGGTATTTTGAACCTAAGACAATTGCTATTTTAAACAAACTTTATCAGTTACAAAGCCAGGGAATTCCAGCTTATTTTACAATGGATGCTGGTCCAAACGTTAAAATTTTAACAACCGAAACTTATGTTAAACAGGTGCTTGATGCATTGGGTGATTTAACACAAACAGTTGTTTGTAAAAGTGGTCCAGGGGTTGAATTTATATGAAAATAAAAATTCCTGGAAAATTGTTTTTAGTTGGTGAGTATTCAGTTTTAAAAACTGGTCAAAATGCAATCATTATGGGTGTTAATAAATTTTTAAAAGTTTCAATAAAAAAAGATGAAACCCATTTTTTAATTGAAACCAATAAAGGATCATTATCTTTTAACGATTCTCTACAAATGAGTGAAACCAATTTAAAACATGTAACATATGCTGTTAAAATGGCACATCAATATTTAGAGTATCTTCAAGTAAAACCCATGTTTTATCATATAGTTATTAAAAGCGAGTTAGAATCAGAAGGTAAAAAATATGGTCTAGGTTCCAGTGGAGCTGTTATCATAGGCATTTTAAAAAGTATTTTACTGTTTCATAAAATCAATATTTCAGATTTGGATTTGTTTAAATTAGCGGTATTAACACAGTTGAAAATGGATGACATCACATCAGGTGGTGATTTAGCCGCAAACATTTATGGTGGGATGGTTTATTATGAGAGATATGATTTAAACTGGCTTTTAGAAAATCAAGATCTTTCTGTTATAAGTAAAGATTGGCCAGGATTAGTGATTAAGGAAATTGCGTATCCAAATTTAAAGTTAGTGGTTGGATGGACAAAAAAAATATCATTAACTAAAGAGAAGATTAAAGATTTTAAAAGAAAAGAGATCGCACCTTCGTGGTATGAAAATGCCTTTGAAGTTGTTTTAAACACCAAAAAGGCGTTATTAGAAGATGATTTTTATAGGCTTAGACAAAATATTTTAAAATATCAGGAATTGTTAAATGAATTAGAAAATGATTATGGATATCTGATTAATACTAAGGCACTTCAGTTAATAAACCAGAGTGTGAATCAATTAGGATATGCAGGTAAAATATCAGGTGCTGGCCATGGAGATTGTGGCATTGGTGTTTACCAACAAAGAAAATGTCATAAAAAACTATATCAGACGTGGCAAGAAAATGATATTGAGCCATTGAAAATAAATATATGGAGGAAGAAACATGAGATCTAAAAGAAAAGATGAGCACGTTTTATATGCTTTAAAACAAGAAATCAAAACCAATGATTTTGATTTAGTTAGATTGTTTCATCACTCATTAATTGATCATGATATCGATGAAATTAGTTTAGAAACCCAAATGTTTGGGCAACAGTTTTCATATCCATTTTATATAAATGCCATGACTGGCGGTAGTCAAAACACTAAAATCATTAATGAAAAATTAGCAATGCTTGCTAGTCACTTTAATTTAGCAATGGTTGTAGGATCACAACATGCGGCACTCAAAGATAACACTTTAATAGAAACTTATGACATTGTTAGAAAAAAAAATGAACATGGGTTTATGATAGCCAATGTCTCTGCTAATGCGAGTTTAAAAGAAGCTTTAAGTGCTGTCAAGATGATTAAGGCTAATGCTTTAAGTATTCATTTAAATCCGATTCAAGAATTAGTGATGCATGAAGGAGATCGTAGGTTTAAACATACAAAGGCTAATATTAAAGAAATCATCACCTCTTTATCGGTTCCCGTGATTGTTAAAGAAGTTGGTTTTGGTATGTCAGATGAAACCATGAAAGAACTGATTGATTTAGGCGTGAAATACATTGATGTCAGTGGTATGGGTGGAACTAATTTTGCGAAAATAGAAAATGATCGCATGAAAAGAGAAGATCAGTTTTTAGAAACGTTTGGATTCTCAACAGTTGAGAGTTTGATGTTAAGCCAAAAGTATCAGAAAGAAGCGCAAATCATTGCCTCTGGTGGTGTTAGAAATGCTTTTGATATTGTAAAATCACTGGTTTTAGGAGCTGATTTTGTTGGTATGTCTCAATTCTTTTTAAAATTGATTCAAAACGATTGGGAAACACAAGTATTAAGTATTGAAACTTTAATAGAAGATATTAAGAAAATTATGTTGTTGTTAAATGTAAAAACAATTAATGAATTAAAGAAAGTTAAATATCAATTTAGAAAATAAGCAGGTGGAATAATGTATAAGATGAAGTATCAAGTGTTAAGTAGTGAAGTAGATGAAAAAAGTGAATTAAAGTTAATGTCATTGGTTAATATTTTACAAGATTGTGAAGGATTACATATTGATGGCTTAAAGGTTTTTAAAGAAGAGTTAATGAAAGAGAAAATAGGTATTTTCTTATCATTTAGACAAGTAAACATTCTTAAAAAACCTAAACTTTTTGATACGTTATATTTAGAAACGTTTCCCTATGAAACCAAAGGATACTTTGGATATCGTAACACCATCATTTATAATGAAAAAAGAGAAGTTTTAGTAACAACCAATGTTTTAGGTACTTTTACAAGTCTTCAAACGTTAAGACCGACAAAAGTTTTACAATCAGCGTTAGATACGCTAGATGAAGAACCTAAGTTTGATATGAAATATTTACCTAGAAAAATAGATTTAAAAAATATTGAATTAGTTAAAGAAGGGTATCCTACTCATATTCAAAAAGTTCATATCGATTCATATCATCATTTAAACAATGCTTTTTATGTTGCTTTTGCTGAAAATATGATTCCTGATGATTTTAAGGTGGAAATTTTTAGAGCAGAATATAAAGCACCTGTCCTTAGAGGTGATGTGGTTAAACCTATTTTATATAAGAAAGAAAACAACTATATTGTCATTATAGAAAATCAAAAAAATGAGGTTTGTGCGATTATCGAATTTAGATAGAGTTTTCTTGAAAAAAATAAATTCTAATGTATAATATATATGGTTTAAAACCAATAAAATGAAATGAGGTCATGACATGATTTTTGATTATGAAGATATTCAGTTAGTCCCAAACAAATGTATTGTAAATAGTAGAAGTGAATGCGATACAACCGTTAAGTTTGGCAAATATGTGTTTAAGATGCCTGTGGTTCCTGCGAATATGGGTACCATTATTGATGAAGAATTAGCATTTTGGTTAGCTGAAAATGGATATTTTTATATTATGCACCGATTTGATGAGAAAAACAGAAAACCATTCATCAAAAAAACTAAAGAAAAAGGATTGATTTCCTCTATTAGTGTGGGTGTTAAAAAATATGAATACGATTTTGTTTTAGAGTTAAAAAATGAAGGGTTAGTTCCTGATTATATTACCATTGATATTGCACATGGTCATTCTGATGCAGTGATTGAAATGATTAAGTTCATTAAAGAACATTTACCTCATACATTTGTTATTGCTGGTAACGTTGCAACACCTGAAGCAGTACGCGAATTAGAAAACGCAGGAGCTGATGCAACAAAAGTTGGTATTGGACCTGGAAAAGTTTGTATCACCAAACTAAAAACTGGTTTTGGAACTGGTGGTTGGCAACTTGCAGCTTTAAATAGATGTTCAAAGGTTGCTAGAAAGCCACTCATCGCAGATGGTGGGATTAGAAACCATGGTGATATCGCTAAATCTATTAGATTTGGAGCTACTTTATGTATGATTGGATCTTTATTTGCAGGACATGAAGAATCGCCTGGGAAAACCATTATGGTTGATGGTAAAAAGATGAAGGAATACTACGGTAGTGCCTCTGAATTTCAAAAAGGTGAAAGAACCAACGTTGAAGGAAAAAAGATTGTGGTACCTTATAAAGGACACATTAAAGATACATTAATTGAAATGCAACAAGATTTACAATCATCTATTTCATATGCGGGTGGAAAAGATTTAGAGTCTATTACCAAAGTGGATTACGTGATTGTTAAAAACTCTATTTTTAATGGAGACTGGTCATAAAGAAAAAGCGATGTATTCGCTTTTTTTTATGAGTTTTTAAGTAAAAAATGTTATAATACTTTTGGTGATATTATGACATTTGGAAGTATAGTCTTCAAATATAGAAAAAAAGCGAAATTATCAGAACAAGAATTAGCAGTCAGACTTAAGGTTAAACCTAAGTTGATTCAATATTGGGAAAATGATCAATTAATGCCTTCAGAAAAACATTTTCAAAATTTAATTTATTTCTTAAGAATTCCTGAAAAAGAAGTTGTTGAACGATATGTCATTAGAAGAGAGGCACATCATTTAGAAAAATCAGGAATGATTTTACTATTTATATTGATTGCGACCTTAGGTTCTTATTTACTGCCTTTTTTCAATCAAAATGGCGCTGCCTTTTTGTTTGCACCTAAACTTAATCTAACAGATTATATTATAGCTTATGTTGCCATGTGGTTTCATATAGTGGCTGTGTTTGTAACTTTAGGCATGTTGTTAAAGTACTTTATTAATTCAAGAGTAACTCAACAAAAAAAGCTTTATGAACTTTTAAAATACCCATTGATCGTAACAAGTATTTCTTCTGTAGTACCTATGATTCAACATTTTTTTGAGTTAAAAATGGGTTATTTTGCTATTTTTACGTTTAGTATGCTTTACTTAATTGTTTATTTAATCAGATATAGAAAAATGAGAAGACTCATGATTATAGGAGAAGAAGCATGATACTAACATCTAATGAAATTATTTTAATGTGTGCTTTGGGATTGTTTTCAATTATTTATATTTTATTTGTTAAAAAGAAGTTTGGAAAGAAAGTGTTATTAGTTTTAATATCACTTGGACTTTTCTTATTTTTAGGACAAGTGAGTTTAAATGCTGAGTTTTCATATGAAATGGGCAATTTTTATCGTTTTTCATCGGAAATTGAAAAAATCATTGAATTTAACGAATATGAAGTGTTGATAGAAAAAACAGTTAATAAGAAAGAAAGTACCTCGGTTTACAAACCATATCTTTATAAAAAAGTATCTAATATTTACTATAGATCCAATCAATTGGAAACATTAACTTTAATTAACTATGAATCAAAAAGTCATTTAAATGTTTATTATATTCAAGGTAAAGAACAAAGTATGATTTGGTTTGAACAAGTGGATTTAGAAATAGAATTGAATGTTGTAAGTGAGCAGGTTAATTATGAAGCATATTCTTATGTGATTTTTAATAACTTAGAAGAACTTGCATTACCAGATGTGGTCATTAATGAAAAGTCATATACTTGGCTTCAATAAATAACGATAAAAAAAAGCTTTAACTATTTTGTTAAAGCTTTTTTAATGACTTAATTTAAGGTTTCATTGGAATTAAACTTGCAATTTTCTTAAAGTCCGTTGCAGTAATTGTCACACCAGCTATACTATCTACCGGTTTTCCATCATTACTTAATTGAATATCAAAGTTTTGATTTGTAACCAAGTATTTAGCTGCAGCATTTGATGCCTCAAAGTATTCATATTGTCCAGGACCGTTAGGTTTTTTCATTAAATAACTAAGTCCTAATTGATTTTTGGTTAGTTTTTTAAGAGAACTTCTTACTAAAGGTGTAATGGTTTCAACCGTAGTTGTTTCGATAGTGGTAACAGTCGTAATTTCAACTTCACCCGTTTCTTTATTAATCGTACTCACTTCAGTACTGATTTCCTTGCTGGTTTTAACTATTTTTCTATCTACTTTTAAAATTGGATAAGACTTATCTCCAATAGTATGTTTTCTTGCTTTTCCAGTTTCATCAAAATCAACTAAATAACCAGTATATGCTTCATTAAAGTAAGCTAGAACTATCGTACCATTAACTACAACAAAGTTACCAAAAGAAAATGTTTTAAACTCTTCCCCCTCATTAACAACTGTTACGAGTTCTTCTAAAACTGAATCCCAGTAAACTGGTGCAAAACCATTAGCCGCTTCATTTTTTAAAGAAATGTAATGGAACCCATCTTCATACTTTCCTTTAGGTATGGCTGGTTGACTTAAAGCCATTTCTACTAGTTCATAAAAGTCAGTAGACTGGATACTAGCACCAGCAGGAATAGGTAATCTATCATTATAATCTTGAGATTCAATGAGTTTATCTACTAATAAATCAACTTGCTCATCCCATCTTGGTTTAGGGTTTTTATCGTCTAATTCTGATCCTTCCATGATATAAATCTTATCTTTTGATTGAACGTATTTATCTCTACCGTCATAATTCTTCTTACTTAAATAATTATAACCTGCCAGTTCCCCTGCTATATGATAAGCACTCCAATGCGCATTAGTAATCTTATCGCCTTTCTTCTCAACAATCACATAACTCACCCATGATGAATCCGGAGTAGGAGTCTTAGCTGCAAAATAGTATTCAGTACTCTTGCCACATGCTGTTAATAGCATCATGCTTAAAAGCATTAAACCTGCTATCATAATTTTTTTTATTTTCATAGTTTGCCTCCCGAATCGCTTTTCTATAGTTTCATTATAAATTATTTGAAACATTTATACAAGAAATATTGTATAATATTAAAGGATTATAAACAACTTGTTGTATTAGGCTAAAAATGATAAAATAGTATCGGCATGAAAGGTAGATAGAATGAAAAAAGAAACTTTAAACGAAAGACAAAAAAGAATAAGAAACTTTTCTATTATTGCACATATAGACCACGGAAAATCCACCTTAGCAGATAGAATTTTAGAATTGACCAATACGGTTCAAACAAGAGAGATGAAAACTCAATTATTAGATTCAATGGAACTTGAAAGAGAACGCGGTATTACAATTAAACTTAACGCAGTTCAATTAAACTATACGTCAAAAGATGGTAATGAATACATTATGCATTTAATTGACACCCCGGGACACGTTGATTTTACATATGAAGTTTCAAGATCTTTAGCAGCTTGTGAAGGTGCTATTTTGGTTGTAGACGCTGCACAAGGTATTCAAGCACAAACACTTGCAAACGTTTATTTAGCCATTGATAATGATTTAGAAATTATACCTGTTTTAAATAAAATAGATTTACCAAGTGCAGATCCTGAAAAGGTGAGAGCAGAAATTGAAGAAGTTATTGGTATTCCAGCAGATGATGCTGTTTTGGCTAGTGGGAAATCAGGATTAGGTGTTTTAGATATTTTAGAAAAAGTGGTTACAGATGTTCCAGCACCGACTGGTGATGAAAATAAACCGTTACAGGCAATGGTTTTTGACTCTTATTTTGATCAATATAGAGGCGTTATTCCATCTGTTAGAATCATTAACGGAACCGTTAAAAAAGGCGATGAGATTCGCTTTATGGCAAGTGGTGCTGTTTATGAGGTGATTGAAGTAGGGATTTATAACCCAAAACAAGTACCTCAAGAAATTTTAGGACCTGGTGATGTTGGTTATTTGACAGCATCTATTAAAACTATTGGCGATGTTAGAGTTGGTGATACGGTTACTTATAACAAAAATGGTGCAAAAGAAGCACTAGCAGGATACCGTCAAATGAATCCAGTGGTTTTCTGTGGATTATACCCAATTGAGCCTAATAAATATGAAGATTTAAAAGAAGCGTTAGAAAAACTGAAATTAAATGATGCGTCATTGATTTATGAACCTGAAACATCACAAGCATTAGGCTTTGGTTTTAGAACAGGATTTTTAGGGTTACTTCATATGGAGATCATTCAAGAAAGAATTCAAAGAGAATTTGATATCGATTTGATAGCAACCGCTCCATCTGTTATTTATAGAGTTCATCTAACCGATGGTAAAATGATTGAGGTAGATAACCCTTCTAAGTTACCTAACCCACAAGAAATTGAACACATAGAAGAGCCTTTTGTGAAAGCAAGCATTATGTGTCCAAAAGAATATGTTGGGGCAGTGATGGATATTTCTCAAAAGAAACGTGGTATTTTTAAGGATATGAAATACATTGATGCCAATCGAGTGATGTTATCATATTCATTACCGTTATCTGAAATTGTTTATGATTATTTTGATAAACTGAAATCTTCAACTAAAGGGTATGCTTCATTTGATTATGAGATTGATCAGTATTATACATCACGACTACAAAAAATGGATATTTTATTAAATGGTGAAGTGGTGGATGCTTTAAGTTTAATTGTTCATAGAGATTTTGCTTATCAAAGAGGAAAAGTTATTTGTGAAAAATTAAGAGGATTGATTCCACGACAAATGTTTGAAGTACCAATACAAGCAGCTATCGGAAATAAGATCATCGCAAGAGAAACGATTAAAGCTATGAGAAAAGATGTTTTAGCTAAATGTTATGGTGGAGATATTAGTAGAAAGAAAAAATTATTATCTAAACAAAAAGAAGGTAAGAAGCGTATGAAGTCTGTGGGACGTGTAGATGTTCCGCAAGAAGCGTTCTTAGCTGTTTTATCTAACTCAGAAGACTAATTTAAAAGCAGAATTTCTGCTTTTTTTGTCATTGACAATGAAAGCGTTTTCTATTATAATAACTCTAGTATAAAACCGGAGGACAAAATGAAAAGAAAAATTATTAGTTTGTTAAGTGTGCTATTAATGGCACTCACTCTGATTGGATGTCAAGAAAAAGATGTTAAATACACGGTGACTTTTGACTCTAACGGAGGAAGTTTGGTTTCACCAATTGAGGTGAAGAAAGGGGATAAGG
>CALGYU010000020.1 GCA_937934685.1 uncultured Acholeplasma sp.
TGTAAACTATGAGTATTATATCATATTTTTATTTTTGCTATAGAAAAAAGACTTAATTGCTTAAGTCTAGTTTCTATTTGGATCAAATATGATTTGAAATTCTTTCCAATGCATAATGCTCGAACCTGGAATAATGGTTGAGGTCATGTTTTGTTTGGCTTGCCAAAGAGATCCATTGTAGATGACTGTATCTCCTGTTTTATATTGGTTACCACTTACCCAGCTTTCTGTGATTTCATAAAATTGGTTGTTATCAGATGGGACACCTGTTGAGATATTTTGGTAGTCGTTTCCTAACCAAACATAAGTTCTATAATTATAGGTGACTACTTGATATTTTTTATAAAGGCTTTTTGTTTGCCATTCTTCTGTTAGTTCATTCCATCCGGTGTCTTGTCCTGGGATGGGTTTAGAGATGGCATCAGATAAGATTCTATAATAGGTTTTTCCTTCATAAGTTACTAAATCATTATTTGAATAAACGGTATTTGGGTTGAAAGTGGTTGGATTTTGAAATTTACCGTATTTATTATTGGCATCACCACTTTCTAAACTAGCATATGGATGATCATTGTTTTTCACATAGTACCAAACTTTGGTATTGTTTTCTGTTCTATAAAAGATGTCACCTTGTTTATAGGTTGTAACCTTGGTTGAATTATATTCAAAAGTAATTTCTTTCCAAGCACTAGCATTCTTGGCACTTGGATCAACATAGGCCCCAACTGCCGCGGTGGCGATGTACCAGGTTTTGATGTTATTTTTCATTAAATAAACAACATTGCCCGCTAGATAGGTTTGTGAGCTATTCCAGTTATAACCAAGGTTTTTCCAAGCCCCTGATCCACTTGTTGGATTGTCCCAGGTGTCATTTAAGGCAAGCCAAAAAGTACCGCTATAATAAACAACGCTGTCTTTAAAGAAAAAGGTTTGTGGTTTATATTGGTTGTTTATTTCCGCATATCTTCCTGTGTTGGTTGGTGTGTTACCACTGCCTGATGTGTGGTCAGAAAGCACTTTGTAATATTTACCTTGATAGTAGACGATATCATCTTTTTTATATTCTTGGCCATCCATCCATTCTGAAATGATATTTGGGCTATAGATGATGTCTTCATATCCCCATTCTAAGGGGGTGGTGTTATAAGTTAAGGTAATTTCTATTTTAGTGTCTGTTTGAGTGATTTTTGATATTTTGATGAAGTTTGTGGCGTAGATGATGACTTTATAATTACCTGATAGGTTGACTTTTTGAAGTGGGTTGCTGGTGTTTATGCGCCATAGAACGGTGTGTTTTTCATATGGTGTGCCTGATTTAATGAAATCAATGACAAGTCCTCTTGTATATTGACTATTGGTGATGCCTTGTAGTTTAACATCTACTTCTTTATCCCCTGATGTGAATTCTAGTGTTTGAGTGATTTCTTGATGGTTATTCCAAACACTATTTTTTCTGTTGGCTTGAATGGCTTTAGCGGTGATGATGACTTTGACTAAATCTGTGTCTAAAAGACTTTGATTGATTTTTAGTTTATCGGTAAAACTCACTTCAACGGGTTCATCTTTTCTAATTTCTTGTGGGTAAAGATGATAGCCTTCTAAGTCTTTGGTTTGAGAGACGATGTTGGGTTTGTTTACTGCTAGATCATAGGTGGTTGATGAGTTGCTTGTTTG
>CALGYU010000021.1 GCA_937934685.1 uncultured Acholeplasma sp.
TTTATTTCCCTTAATTGACTGACAGTTAACATGTTGTATGTTCTTCTTATTTCTTTGAATTTAGGTATTTTATCAAATGCCCCAATAGAGACTTCAGCTCTTTCAAAAAGACGTCTTAAATTGCCGATTCTAATGTTTAGTGTTCTATTTGAACATGTCGATTTGTTGTAGGCGATATAGTCTATTAACTTTTCCTCAGTAAAATCACTATGGTATACATAACCATTCTCATTAGCCCAGTTTAAAAAATGGTCTGCGTGGTTTTTATAGTGCTTGTATGTATCGATTTTCCATTCAAGTTTTGTTTTTGATAAACCTTTGTTGATAATGTCTGTTAGTTTCATTTTAAAAACTCCTTCTTTTTAATGATAGTAGCGAATTAATTTAAGTCCCAAAATTAATTGTATCAATTATGTGTTTTTAAAAAGAATGATTCTTCATGTTGATAAAAAGTAAAAGAGCATTAAAGCTCTTTTTTTTATGTACTCACAAATAAAAATATATATATAAATACGCATATACTACGTATATGCTATTATATATCATTTTTTAGATGTCTTTTTCTTTGATGTTTCTGTGGTCTTTTTTTCCAGCTCTGCAGTTATATCAGCCAGCTCTTTTTCTTTCTTAGCTAAAACAAAGAGAGTGCTTCTCAACTTCTCATCTGTTGCTTCTTTTAATCTCATCGTTGCCCCGTACTCAACTTCGATTTTATTGTAATCTTTTTCAAATTCTCTAACTTTCTGTTGATGCTTTCTATTTTTTACAATCGGGAAAAAAGCCCCAATCCAAATTGCACACCAAATGGCTACAATGACTAAAACGATCCATAGCATGTTTAGAAAAAAGTTAAGTAGTTGTTGCATAAAATTGATTAATTCATTCATTTGAATCACTCCCTAATAAAGTTAATTTTGTCTTCAGCTAATATTGCATATTTCTCAGCTTGTGATAAGGTGTCAAAATATGTGAAATCTGCTGTTGCATGTCTATACTGTTTCTTAATCAACGTTTTTTCTGTTGCTTGTTTTTTTCTATTTCTTTTAACGCCATACGTCCAAATCCACCAACCTTTAATATGCCTGGTCATCATTCCAGTTTTAATCCAGTCCAAATAAGTAACATCTAGGTCTATTTCAATTTCATGAACGTATTTAAACATTGAAAACAGTTGTGTATCTGTGTTATCGATTTGTGATAATACATAAATACGTTTCATTTTTTGATGTCTCATATGCGCAATCATGGTAATAAGAGCCATAAAGATATTATTGTAGTCTTTGGTTTTATTAAGTCTATGGTTCATTTCAGTCAACCATTCATCTAGGACAATTGTGTCAAAGTGCCTGTTAAACTTCTTTTTTTGACTCACCTTGATGCTTGGGTCATCATCCTTGACTGTCATATCAAAAAACTCTAAAAGCTCAAAAAACTGAAAATAAACATAGTGCTTTTTAGAAATAGAATCATATCGGGGTTTTTCAAAATTAGCATTGATATAACTAGACTTTCCAGTTGTTCGTAAAATCTCACTAATTAGGTCAAAAGCAAGGGTTGATTTTCCGCCACCTTGTAATGCGATAAAAAAATGAACTCCTTCATGAAACAAAACATTATTAAGCCCCTTAAATGCTTTTAGCCATTTAAAATAGGGGTAACTTAATGGGAAGGTCGATTTCCTTGCTAAATCAGCGTATGGCTCAATTAAATCAGTATAATCGTTTAAGAAATTAGACATGAAATCAACATAACCTTTGACTGACCTTTCTGATAAACTGTCTTTGTTTAATTGCTTAAAATCTAAGTCAGAGAGTTTGTTTGTGATTTTATCTGAATACTTGAGAATCGAACTATCAGTTATGCTACTAATCATCTTCTCAATCGCTCTAATAACGCCCATTAAAACAACCACCCGAATAATTTAGCTAAAATACTTATAACTCCTTTAAAAAATAACTTTATGATACCGAAACCCAGTTTTAAAAAAGGACTAAAGATAACATAGGCAATAACTAGACCGATGAAGACTACAACTTTTATGATCACGTTGGCGTTTGATGTGAAGAAGCTTGTTACCTTTGTAATTATTTTTTGTAGCTTGTCTATAAAATCAAATAACCAATCTAGCTTATCTTGTTCAGGCGTTGTGGGGTCATTGACTACATCTGATACGATGAATTCGCCATCTATCTTGTATTCGATTTGAATCATAGCAACATTCTCAACCCAGTTATGATAACGTAAGCCCCCGGACGTGGTATTGGTTGCCACTTTGTTAGCAAATCTCACAACATAATCTGATTGAATGTCACTGCCTTTATTTTCTTCTAGCTTAAATAAATTGTTAGTCATTTTTTCATGGTCATAGACCTTTTCCACTTTTCTTTCATGGTCTCTTTCAGAGTACCAAAGGTATGGAATGATTGCTTCTCTTGTATAAGCAACATAATCAAGAGTAACGCTCCTGATTCTTTCTGGTTTAATATCTGGGATGTCAAAATAAAATTCCCAATAAAAATAAGTTTGGCCAAAAAAATCCGGTAAATACCAAAGTGGTTTGCTATATTTTTTTGAAACGACATCAATCGTTTTTACATCTGTAATGTTGATTCTGACAACATTTGAAAAACTGCCTATAGTGTTTGAACCTTGAGTTGCATAAGTGTAATAAACTTGATTCTTCAGTGATTTTACTTGGTGTAATTTAATCGCAATCCAATTGGATTGAATGCTTACTTTATTGTTTGTAACTTTAAATTGTCCTAATTCGGATATTTTTTCTTCATCTCTCATGTAAGAAAACTCAATGACTGCATAGTCAATCTTCAAACCGGATAAGTGATTAATTGTAAGAGTAGTTCCATCTTTTATAATCTCAACATCTATTTTTTGGTCAACTGTTGCGCCATATGAAATAGTTGTTGTTGCAAGGGTTAAAAAAAGCAAGGGTGTCACTAAAAACAACAGTATTTTTTTAATCAAAATAATCACACTCCTTAAAGGTGTAGGGGCTTTTAATAAGCCCCCTAAAACTTGTTATTTTCGTTTTCGTTTGTTTTTCTTAACTTCTTCCTTAACCTTGACTATCACAAATGCTGATAGCGCTAAAAAGACTGCTCCAGCAATTATAGAAACTTTGTTTTCGTTTAAAAATTGTTTAGATTTATCAATAAAATTAGGCGGAGTTGGAACGACATCAATATCTTCATCTGAAGTTGAAAAAACGTTGATTGCATAAGTATAGGCTTTTTCGTTGCCATTAGGTTCTTGAACATTAAAAGCTAACGTATAGATTCCTGGTTCTGTTTCGTTGCCTGTATAAGTGTCTGCACTATAAATAACTCTTGATAGTGATGATGCTTGTACTTGACCGGCTCTTGTCAATAATTCAATGATTTGAGCACGTGTCATTGGGGTATCACTTGGTAGATTAAAAGTTACGTTGTTGATGATATACCAATCAGCACCCTTATCATCAATAACTTTAATCTTAATGTCTCTTGTGGTTTTATTTCCTGAGTTATCTGCAACTTGGATTGTTACAACATAATTTCCTGGCTTGTTTGCGTTGCCTGTATAAGTATCAGAGATAACAGTTATTTTATTTGTTAAATCGCCATCGATTGCATCTGTTGCGGTGATGCCCTTTAAAATCTCTGACAATGGCATGATGTTAGTGTAGGACTTCACAAGGTCAGTAATTCCATTAATCACTGGAGCAACTAAATCTTTAACGACAATTGGGAATGTTAAGACTGTTTTATTGGCTGAAGGATCTTCCACAGTATAATCAACGTAGTAAGTTCCAAGTTTTGTTTTATTTGTTGTATAAGTATCTCGTGTCATCGTGATTGTTAATTCACTAAAACTGTAATAATTGTCTGTTGCAGTAATTGTGTTTTTTAGCGACTCAAAGTCTAAAGTT
>CALGYU010000022.1 GCA_937934685.1 uncultured Acholeplasma sp.
AGAATATAGTTTTTATAGTAGTTATTTAAAAGAAAAAATTCAAGTAATATGTAAGCGTAATGAAAGATGTCATACGAGAAGCGATTAATATTTATAATGAATTATTAACTACTGAAGTGAAATAAAAAATGTTGAAATAATAAAAGAAAGATGTTATTAGGATATTTTAACCCCTAACAACATCTTTTTTACTATATTCATAACCTAAAAAACACATTATCAAGCATAAAACCAACATCCAATCATAAATGCCTTATAATATAATATATATTATAAATAGGGGGAAAAATAATGAAAAAACTATTCATTATAACCGGAGCAACAGGTGGCATGGGTTATGAAGTAGCCAAGCACTTTTCTAAAGATGCTCATTTATTACTATTAGATATCTCATTGGATAAACTCAATGAAGTTAAAAAAGAATTAGGAGAAAACATCGATGTCATCAAGTTTGATATCACTAACCAAGAAAATATCAATCAAGTCATCTCATATGTAGAAAACAAAGGAGGCTTTGATAGCTTACTCCACTTTGCTGGTGTCAGTGAATCATTAGGAAACTCAGAGCTTATCTATAAAATCAATTTAATTGGAACCAAACAATTACTAGACGCCTTATACCCATATATTCATTCAAATGGGGTCATCATCAACACATCATCTATGACCGCTCATTTAACACCAGTTAAACCTGAAATTCTAGAACTTGTTTCAAACCCACTTGATCAAAACTTCTTAACAAACATCTTACCTTTAACACAAACAACCACTCAAGCATATGGTTGGAGTAAAAGAGGGGTTGTTGCGTTAACCAACAAGGAAGTTTCAAAATGGGGTGAAAAACATGCACGTATTTTATCTATTTCACCAGGAGCAATCAAAACACCAATGGTTGAACTAGAAATGGAAAAAAATAGTGATGCAATCAATCAACTCATCGCAGTAACACCAATGAAAAGAATGGGTCTACCATCTGATATCGTTAACTTAGTTGATTTTTTAATAAGCGATAAAGCAAGTTTTATTACAGGCATAGACATCCTTATCGATGGTGGTGCAACAGAAGTTTTTAAAAAATACCAATCATAAGAGGGAATACTCCCTCTTTTTTTCATAAAAAAAAGAGGATATCATCCTCTTAATCTAAAAGTCTTGTAACGTTTTTAAAATTACACTTAGCTACCTTAACTAAAAAATCATTCCCATTGTCACTAGCAAGACTTTCTAATTGATCATCAACTTCCTTAGATGCACCAAGTTTTAATCTCATACCTAGTTTTTTACTCATCTTATGCATTTCAACAAAGAAAGCATATTTAGCAATAATAGAAGCAGCAATCACACTGATATGACTATCTTCATCCTTGGGTTGAAAATCAATGTCTCTATAAACCAGTTTTTCCTCTTTCAAATAATTAAAGTAATTATTTGAAGTACAAAACTGATCAACAATCACAGGAACAGTCTTATCTACCTTAGCGGTTGTTTTAATGATCATATGATTATGTAAAAAAGCTTTAATTCTATTCAAATTATACCCTTGATTCACCAACTCATTATATTTAAATGGTTTTAAAATAACCAAAGAGTGAGTAATTCTTTTAGCAATGACTGGCGCAATTTGAATCAATCTTTTAGTAGTTACTAACCTAGAGTCTCTAATCCCTAAAGATTCTAAAAACTCAATGTCATCTAGTGAAACAAAAGTAGAACAAACAACAACAGGACCAAAAACATCTTGTGTCCCTACCTCATCTGAACCAATAGCCTCATAATCTTTAATATCTAAAATATTTTTAATCAAAATCAATTGACTATTAATCTCTTCGCCTTCTAATACCGTTTTTCCTGACTTATAAGCAGTAATGGTATTAAAATTATGCTCAATCACAAATAAGATATCATCAACGTTTTCTTCTACAACAAACGTTGCAAAAGAATGTTTTAACTGATTTAGTTGAGACTCGTTTAATTTCATTGTATAATATTTCATGGGCAACACCTCACAATTCATTATACCATAAAAAATATAAAAAGGGGGCGATTAGAGTGGGCTTTGATTTAAAGACTTTAGAATACCAACATATCTTAAATAAAGTTAATCAACATGTCTATACACAAACCGCATCAAATATCGTCATGAATCTAAAACCTTATACAAACTATCAAACCATCAAAGAAGAGCTTTTAAAAACCGATGAACTTAGCAAACTGATTATGGCATATGGTAAAACACCACTTGTTTCTGATTTTGATATTTACGATATCCTAAAAAAAGCAAAACAAACCGGTTTTTTAAGCTTAGAAGATGTTTTAATGATCAGACTATACCTAAACCTAGAAGATGAAATGAGAACCTATTTTCAAAAGGTTAAAGAAAAGAAAAACTATCAAACCATAGAACCATATTTTGAACTAACCAAACATCATAAACTACTAGAAACGTTAGAAGAATATATAGATGATAAAGGACTTATTAAAGATCAAGCAACCAAAGAACTTTATGGTATTAGAAAAACCATTAAAAAAAGCTTAGAAAAATTAAATGAAGTGCTTTCTAAAATCGTTACAAAATATAGCGCCTATTTAAATGAAAACATGGTTGTCCTACGAAATGGTAGATATTGTATTGGTGTTAAAGACACTTATAAAAATAAAGTTAACGGTATTGTTCATGATATTTCACAAAGTAAACAAACAGTCTACATCGAACCAGAAGATATTAGACAAATTACTGCCAACATTGAACACCAAAAAAACTTAGAACTACAAGAACTTAACCGTATCTTAATGATCATCACAGAAAAAATATTAACTTATGAAGAAACCATTTCATCTAATCTAGACTTACTAACTTATCTAGATTTCATCAATGCTAAAGCAACCTATGCTATAAAAATAGATGCCAGAATGCCAAAAATTAATCAAACACAAAAAATTGAATTAATAAATGCCAGACATCCTTTACTTGATCCAAACAAAGTAGTCCCACTTAATTTATCACTAGATAAAAATAAACCCATCATTTTAATTACAGGACCAAACACCGGAGGGAAAACCGTTGTTTTAAAAACCGTAGGATTATTAACCGTGATGATGCAATCAGGCCTACTCATACCTGCCAATGAACAAAGTAACTTAAATATCTATGATAAAGTGTTTGCAGACATTGGTGATGAACAATCCATCGAGCAATCTTTATCCACCTTTTCTTCCCATTTAGTTAAATTAAAACAAATGATAGAAACATTAAACGAAAATCAGTTGTTACTCATCGATGAAATTGGTACCGGAACAGATCCAAACGAAGGAACATCACTTGCTATAGCGCTCATCAATGAAATCAAAAAACATCAGATCAGTATGCTTGTTACAACACACTATTCAGAATTAAAACAATATAGCTTTGAACATAAAGAAATCATGCCGGCAAGCATGATGTTTGACCATGAAACCCTAAAACCCCTTTATAAACTACAAATGGGTATTAGTGGTTCATCAAATGCCTTACTCATTGCACAAAGCTTAGGATTAAAACAAAGTGTCATTGATGATGCTAAAATGTTGAGTCAAAAATATGAATCTGATTTAACTAAAATTATTGAAAGACTCAATGAAGAGAAAAAACAATTAGAAGATGAAAAAAACAATTTAGAAATAGCCAAAGAAAAAGCTTTAGAAACTCAAGAACTATATGAATCAGAACTAAGGTTCCAAAAAGAAAGTTTTGAAAAAGAACTTTTTAAAATTAAAAACAAAGAAGAACTCAAATGGAAAAAGCTTCAAGAAGAAGCCAAAAACTTAATTGAAGAACTCAAAGAAAAAGATCGACTCACACAACCAGAACTAGCAAAAGCTAAACACCAAATCAATAAAGAAGTCTTACAAACCAAAGTAACAAACACAGAGACCATCCACCCAGGAGATACGGTCTTAATTAAATCCTATGGTCAAACAGGAACCGTCAAACAAATTAAAAACAAAAAATATTTAGTAACCTTTGGACAGTTTGAATTAGAGTTTTCTAAAAACGATTTAGAACTAGAAAGAAAAAAAGAAATCAAAAAAGAAACCAAACCTAAAAAAAGCTTTTCAGGAACAACGCCTAATAAAAACGCCTCTCTAGAATTAGATTTAAGAGGCTTTAGATATGAAGATGTGGCAGAAGCTATGGAACAAGCTATGGACAGGGCTTATTTAGCAAATATGCCTTATTTAAGAGTCATCCACGGGTTTGGAACAGGGGCTGTAAGAAAAGCAGTTTACGAATATTTAAAAACCTCTCCCTATGTTTCATCTTATCGATATGGCCAAGAAGGCGAAGGTTTAAACGGTGTTACGGTTGTTACATTAAAATAAGCGTTACGGTTGAAATATAACATTAAAAGACCTATAATCAAGATAGATAATAATTATAAGGAGGCGCCAAGATGATCGAATATCGCGGTGAAGATTATTCAGAAGTAGTTAATAGTAAAGGTTTAGTATTGGTTGACTACTTTGCAACATGGTGTGGACCATGTAAAATGTTAATGCCAGTATTAGAAGAATTAAGTAAAGAATTAGATGATGTAAATATCTATAAAGTAGATATTGACCAACATCGTCCACTAGCAGTTGAAAGCCAAATTAGAAGCGTACCAACACTTATCTTATATAAAGATGGTGTAGAGGTTGCACGTCAAAGCGGATATCAACCACGTGAAAAATTAGTTGCGTGGATGGATGAACACAAATAATTTTTAAAAATTCTAACCAAGAAAACTCAGGGCAACTGAGTTTTTTTATTTATCATCTATGATATAATATAAAAGGTGAAGTATATGAGCGGAATTTTTTTAATCAATAAAGAAAAAGGAATGACATCATTTGATGTGATTTATCAATTAAGAAAAAAATTTAACATCAAAAAAATCGGACATACTGGAACACTAGACCCTTTTGCAACCGGTCTTTTAATCGTATGCTTCAATAAAGCAACCAAACTTTCTTTCTTATTTGAAGATTTAGATAAAGCATATGAAGGCAAAATGATTTTTGATTACTTATATGATACGTATGATGTGACAGGTAAGATAGTTGATGAAAAAAAGACAATCATTACACAAGATCAACTAACTCAAGGCATATCTAAATATCACCAAACATCTTATGAACAAATACCACCTATGTACTCTGCAATCAAAATTAATGGTCAAAAAATGTATGAACTTGCCAGAAAAGGCATAAACCTAGATTTACCAGGCAGATTAGTAGAAATCAAAGAATTTAAAGCATTAACGCCTTTATCAAACAATGAATTTGACTTTTATGCCCATGTTTCTAAGGGCACATACATCAGAAGTCTAGCCTATGATTTAGGCATGGCCTTAAACACTTATGGGGCCTTAAAAACTTTAAATAGAACTCAAATAGGTGACTTTTCGATTAAAGATGCTAAAACTATAGAAGAAATTCAATTATCTGATCTAATAACAGATCTTCAAATATTTAAACACTATCCAAAAGTAGTCTTAAACGATTATTTAATTAGACTAGTGAAAAATGGTGTGTACCTAGATCAACGACAAACCAATCTTTCAGAAAGATTTGTCGTGACAGATGAAAAAGAAACATTCATAGCTGTATATGAACCAACAGAAAATCAAACATATAAACCAATTTACTTTTTTTAAGGGAGATAACATGAAAATTATTAAAACATTAAAACCAAACATAAAATTTATGACACCTTTAACCTTAGCGATTGGTAATTTTGATGGTATCCATTTGGGACATCAAAAAATGATTGAAACGGTTGTTTCATATAAAGATACCCAATCTGCTTTAATTACGTTTGACCCACATCCAGTAGATTTTTTTAAAAAAAGTAAAGAATCTCGCTTATATACCAAAAATGATAAACTCATACAAATGGAAAAAATGGGCATAGATTATGTGTTTATGATCTCATTTAATCAAGAAGTGGCAAGCATCACCAAAGAAGAGTTCATTAAAATACTAAAAGAACTTAATGTTAAACGCGTAGTTATTGGTAAAGATGCTAGATTTGGGCATAAAGGGGCAGGTACTTACCAAGACTTAGAAAAAACATTTGAGGTTGTTTTAATGCCTGATTTTATTAAAAATGGACAAAAAGTTTCAACAACCTATATTAAAGAATTACTAGATCAAGCCAAACTAAGTGAAGTTAAAGACAACCTAGGACATTACTATCAAATTAAAGGCAAAGTAGAACATGGTGATAAAGTTGGAAGAACCATCGGTTTTCCAACAGCTAATATGGATTATGATCATTACTACCTACCTAAAAATGGTGTTTATATTACCAAAGTCTTTATCGATAATAATTGGTATTACGGAACAACCAACCTTGGGAATAATCCTACTTTAAATCATAGTTTAAAGCCTAAATTAGAAACATTTATTCATGATTTTAAAGGAGATTTATACGATAAAGAAATCACTTTAGAGTTTCATAAATATATTAGACCAGAAATAAAGTTTGACGATACTCAAACTTTAATCTCTCAAATAAATGATGATATAAATCAAACTATAACGTACAAAAATAAATTGAATGTGTTATAATATAAAAAAAGAGGTGGATAATATGAAACTTATATTAGCAATCGTATCTAATGATGATGCAAACAAAGTCCAAAAGGGATTAGTTAAAGAAAAGTTCTTTGCTACAAGACTAGCAACCAAAGGAAACTTTTTACGCGAAGGAAACGCAACTTTTATTATTGGTGTCAATGATGAAAAAGTGCCTGAAGTACTAGATATCATTGAAAAACTAAGTAAGAGACGTTCTAAAATTGTTCCAAACACTATTGTAAATGAATTTGGAGCATTCTCATCTTTACCAATTGAAGTATCTGTTGGTGGAGCAACTGTATTCATCTTAAACGTAGACCAATTCATCAAACTATAAGACAATACTTTATCTTGACTTATTGTTTATTTATGGTAAAATATTGATTGTCGTTAACGAGGATTATATGTCGCCAATATATAAATCTTTAGTTAAACGAGACATGGAGGAATAATTATGGCATTAGCAAAAGAGGTAAAACAAGCAATCGTTAAAGAATATGCTCGTTTCGAAGGAGACACTGGATCTCCTGAAGTGCAAATTGCGATTTTAACTCACGAAATTAATGAGTTAAATGAACACTTAAAAGCACACATTCATGACTTCCACTCAAAACGTGGTTTATTCATGAAAATCGGACATAGACGTAACTTGCTTAAGTACTTACGTAATACAGACGTAACACGTTACCAAGAGTTAATTCAAAAATTAGGATTACGTAGATAAAGACTTGATATTTCAAGTCTTTTTTCTTTTTTAAGCAAAAACTATTTTATAAGAAGAATAAAAAACAGAGAGCCACTCAATGATATTAAAGAAGTTAAAACAAGGATTAATTGATTACAAACAGCTTAAAAAACTATTATTCGCTTTAGACAAAGAAGAATCTAAAGAGACCCTAACAGAAAAAAAAGAAGAAAAGAATTTTAAAACCTTAAAAATAGACACCTTTAGTGCCGATAGAGATGTTTTAAAAATATTTATTGAATAACCTTAAAAGAGAAGTTTTCTTCTCTTTTTTTTAACATAAAAGACTAAAAACTTTTTCCTTTCAAGTATCTTTTTTTTAATAATTATGTTATGATTATATAGATTGATAAAAACGTACATAAAGTGTATATAAAATGAAGGAGATTTTATATGGAAAAGAAAATTTTTGAAACAACCTTTGGTGGTAAACCCCTAAGAGTTGAAATAGGCGAGGTTGCTAAACAAGCAAGTGCCTCAGCTTTAATTTATTATGGTGAAACAGCAGTCTTATCAACTGTCGTTTCAAAAAACGTACCTAGCACAATGGATTTTTTCCCATTAATGGTTATTTACCAAGAAAAACTATATGCTGCTGGTAAAATTCCTGGAGGATTCTTAAGAAGAGAAGGAAGACCTTCAGAACATGAAACACTGACATCAAGATTAATTGACAGACCAATTAGACCTTTATTTGATGAAAGATTTAAAAATGAAGTCCAAGTAGTTAATACCGTACTAAGTAGTGACCCTGATCATACAAGCGAAATGGCTGCATTGGTTGGATCATCTATTGTTTTAACCGTATCAGACATTCCATTCTTAGGACCTGTTGCAGGTGTCATCGTAGGTAGAATCAACGGAGAATTCGTTATTAACCCAAGCCCAGAACAATTATTAGAATCAGATTTAAATCTAACAGTTGCTGGAACAAAAGATGCTATTAACATGGTAGAAGCTGATGCTAAAGAAGTTAATGAAGCAGTAATGCTTGAAGCTATTTTATTTGGACATGAAGAAATCAAAAAAATGTGTGATTTCCAAGAAATGATTCAAAAAGAAATTGGTAAAGATAAATATGAAGCAGAATTATTCATTATCGATGAGGCTTTAAAAAATGAAATTGAAACTAACTATCAAGAAAGATTAGTTAAAGCAGTTTCAATCTTTGACAAACAAGAAAGATATGACGCAATTGATGCGATTAAAGATGAAATATTAGAAAAATATGAAAAAGTTTCTTTCTTTAATGAAGTTGATGGTGTTAAAGTATTTGATCATAAAGAACAAAACAATTACTTAAAAGCAGTCAAAATGATTGTAGATGGTATTGTGACAAAAGAAGTAAGACGATTAATTACTGAAGATAAAGTAAGACCTGATGGAAGAAAATCAGATGAAATCAGACCATTATCTTCAAGAATAGATTTACTTCCTAGAACACACGGTTCAGCATTATTCACTCGTGGACAAACACAAGCATTAGGTGTTGTAACCCTAGGATCATTAGGAGAAAACCAAATCATTGATGGATTAGGTGAAGAAGATACCAAACGCTTTATGCTACACTATAACTTCCCACCATTCTCAGTTGGAGAAACAGGTAGATATGGTGCACCAGGACGTCGTGAAATTGGTCACGGTGCTTTAGGTGAAAGAGCTTTATTACAAGTCTTGCCTTCAGAAGAAGAGTTCCCATATTCAATAAGAATTGTATCAGAAATTTTAGAATCAAACGGTTCATCATCACAAGCAACTATTTGTGTGGGCTCTATGGCTTTAATGGCTGCAGGGGTACCATTAAAAGCAGCAGTTGCAGGAATCGCTATGGGACTAATTATGGATGGCGATAACTACACTATTTTAAGTGATATCCAAGGCATGGAAGACCATGAAGGGGATATGGACTTTAAAGTAGCTGGAACAAAAGATGGTATTACTGCTTTACAAATGGATATTAAAATCAAAGGTATCACAAGAGCTATTTTAGAAGAAGCCTTAGAACAAGCAAGATTAGGCAGATTACATATTTTAGATCATATGAATACCATTATTGATAAACCACGTAAAGAATTATCACAATATGCACCAAAAGTAGCAATGATTCGTATCAACCCTGATAAAATCAGAGATGTTATCGGTGCAGGTGGAAAAACAATTACTCAAATTATTGAAGACCATGACAATGTTAAAATTGATATTGAGCAAGATGGTAGAGTATTTGTTATGCACTCAAACAGCGATATTATCGCAAAAACCATTGCTCACATTGAATTACTTGTAAAAGAAGTTCAAGTAGGCGAAATCTATGAGGCAAAAATTACTAGATATTTAATGGATAAACAAGGTAAAGCAGCAGGGGCATTTGCAGAGTTATGGCCAGGAACTGAAGGCTTAATTCACATCAGTAAACTTGCGGCTGAACGTGTAGAAAAAGTTGAAGATGTCGTTTCTATCGGTGATACAGTTTTAGTTAAATGTATTAAAATCGATGAAAAAGGTAGAGTTGACTTATCTAGAAAAGATGCTTTAAGTTCAAAATAAATTAAAAGAGGGAAACCTCTTTTTTTATGTAAGTATTTTCCTTATTTACATAATGAATTATATGATAGAATATGAGTGGTGATAAAAGATGAATGTATTATTTAAAATGATACCCAAAGAAAAAGTTATTTATATTTATGATGACTTTACAATCAGACAAGCCATGGAAAAAATGGAACATTACCGTTATTCAGTCATTCCTATTTTAAATAAAGAAGGATTATATGTAGGCTCTATTAGTGAGGGTGATATTTTATGGTACATAAAAACCCAAAAAGAGTTTAACTATAAAATAGCTGAAAACAGTTTAATTACAGAAATTATAACCAATAAAAAATATCAATCGATAGGTATTAATCATGAAATGAAAGATTTAATCACAATGATTGAGAACCAAAACTTTGTTCCTGTTGTTGACGATAGATCTGTTTTCATCGGGATGGTCACAAGAAAATCTGTCATACAATATTTAACATAAAATAGTATTTAAAGTTAAAGTATGGTAAAATAGATACATCAATGGAAGGTGATCGAGCTTACGAAAGTAAGTTAGGAAAGTCCATGCTAGCACCAACTGAGATGTTGGTAGTGTTTGTGCCTAAGGAAACAATAACTTAGGGCATCATTAGATGACGGCCTCAGATGACCTAAGGTTTATACTATGGTCTATGAGATAAAGTGCCACAGAGACGATTAGATTAGAAATAATCCAGTGAAACGCGGTAAACCCCTCAAGCTAGAAACCCAAATTTTGGTAGGGGCACATAAAATAACGAAATGAAGTTCATTTTATGCTATGAAAGTAGAGATAAATGATCACACTCTTAAAAGAGACAGAACATGGCTTATGCACATTGATACTAAAAAAAACACCTTATAAGGTGTTTTTTTAATGCAAATAATCATCATTCTAAATCAAATAGAACTATAATGAAGTAAAGGGAGGTATTTATATGACAGTCAAACAGTATTTAGAACAAAATAATGTTAAGAACTATGTTTTAACCAATAGAATGCGTGTACCTATGACAGAAGAACAAATCAAATACAGCGATTTAGATGATCTAGAGGTAATAGCTACCGAGGTTAAAAACGGGGTTTTACATATCCGTACAGATTATATAGAGTTAGGATGTTAAAAAAAAGGTGATTTTAATCACCTTTTTTCATATCTTATTTAACTAATTTTCTTTGAATAAATTTAGAAATTTCAACGATAATTACCGGTGCTAAAGATAAACCAGCAATGATGAACCATAAGTACCATTGTTTGATAACAATGATATCAAATACACCACTAACACCAGGTAATAAAGTTAATAATTGAAGCACGAAACAAATAATTAAAGAACCAACTAAATATTTATTAAACGGTAATTTAAAAATAGATATTTTAGCACTACGAACGTTAAATGCGTGGAATAATTGAGAGAATGCTAAAACCATAAACGCCATTGTTTGACCAGTGTGAGCTTTTGCCCAAGCATCTGCATTATTAAAACCTTGAAGATCAGCAGGTGAATAATAGCTAGCATCAGCTAAATGATAACCGATATAATAAGCAATAAATGCTAATAAACCAATCATTAATCCTTGCCATAAAATACGTCTCCATAATCCATCTGTGAAAATACCATCATTTTTATTTCTTGGTTTCTTATCCATAATATCAGGATTTTTCGGATCTAATCCCAATGCGATAGCCATCAATGAATCTGTAACTAAGTTGACCCATAAAATTTGAACAGCAGATAAAATATGAATATTACCACTACCAGTAGCTACTGCACTAAAGATAATACCACCAATTAAAGTTCCTAGAAGAATGGTGATGATTTCACCAACGTTACAACTTAATAAGAAATGAATCGCTTTTTTAATGTTATCAAAAATAGAACGACCTTCACTAACTGCACTTACAATAGTTCCAAAGTTATCATCTGTTAAAATCATCTCAGCAGCACCTTTAGCAACCTCTGTTCCGGTAATACCCATTGCAATACCAATATCTGCATTTTTTAAAGCAGGAGCGTCATTAACACCATCTCCGGTCATGGCAACTACCACGTCTTTAGATTTCCAAGCATTAACAATTCTAACCTTATTTTCAGGGCTCACTCTAGCATAAACTCTAACATTTTCAACCATTTCAAAAAACTCTTCATCGGTTAAAGCATCTAGTTCTAAACCAGTTAAAGCAATGTCTTTATTAGAAGTTATGATGTTTAAATCTTTTGCGATAGCAACCGCAGTATTTTTATGATCACCAGTAATCATAACGGTCTTAATACCAGCTTTATCACATAAATGAATCGCATCTTTAACCTCAGGTCTTGCTGGGTCAATCATTCCATATAAACCTAATAAAGTTAAATCTTTTTCTACATCCTTAACATTTAAAGAAGCAAAATCAGTATCTTTAGCAATTTCTTTATAGCTAACCGCTAAAACTCTTAAAGCAAGGTCTGCCATTTCTAAATTCACTTTGGCATAATCTTTAATCGTATCATTACCTTCAATTTCTTTAACTAAATCAAAGACAACATCAGGTGCACCTTTAGTAATTGCATAATACTTACCATCAATTTCATTAATGGTTGTCATTAATTTTCTTTCTGAATCAAATGGGAATTCATAAACTCTTTGATAAGACTTAATGATTTCCATTGGGTTTTTATTAATATTAATCGCTAGATCAATTAAAGCTTTCTCAGTTGGGTCACCAATTAATTCATATTTTTCATCGATAAAATTCACTTTGGTATCATTACATAAAACACCGTATGAAATTAATTTTTCTACTTTACTAAAATCATTACCCTCTTTGATCTCAACAAAATGATTATCTGTATAAACAGCAGTAACTGTCATCACGTTTTGTGTTAAAGTACCTGTTTTATCAGAACAAATAACAGATGTAGAACCAAGTGTTTCAACAGCTGGTAAAGATTTCATAATCGCATTTCTATTCGCTAAGTTTCTCATACCTAAAGCTAAGACGATTGTAATGATGGCTGGAAGTCCTTCTGGAATCGCAGCAACAGCTAAAGCGATTGCGGTCATAAATGATTCTAAAATGGTTGATACAGCGATTTGATTGGTTGCGATAAACGCTTGAACAATATCAATAACAAAGATACCAGCTACAATAGCAAGAGCAATTAAGGCTAAACTTTTACCTAATTTGTTAATATTTTGTTGTAACGGTGTTGCTTCAGAAACAGCAGTTTCAATCATACCAGCAATCTTTCCGATTTCAGTATTCATACCAGTTCCAACAACTAAAGCTTTACCGCGACCATAAGTAACAACTGTACTCATAAAGGCAAGGTTTGCTTGATCTCCTAGTGGAATGTCATCAGAAGATAAAACACCACTAATTTTTTCAACGGGCACTGGTTCACCAGTTAACGCAGATTCATCAACTTTTAAGTTAAATGAATCAACAATTCTTAAATCAGCAGGAATGATATCACCAGCAGCTAATAACACAATATCACCTGGCACAATTTCTTCAACAGTGATAACTTTTTCAATTCCATCTCTTAAAACCGTTGCGTGTGGCGAACTCATTTTTTTAATAGACTCTAAAGCTTTTTCTGCTTTTCCTTCTTGGACTAAACCTAAGACGGCATTTAAAATAACAATAGCTAAAATTAATACGCCTTCAAAGATTTCAGACATTTCTCTATTATAAATAGCTAAAGCAATTGAAATAGCAGCAGCTCCTAATAGAATGAAAACCATAAAGTCATTGAGTTGATCCATAAAACGTAGGAATAAAGAACGTTTCTTACCCTCGTTTAATTTATTAGGTCCATATGATTCAAGACGCTTATTCACCTCAGTTTGTGTTAATCCTTTTTCTAAGTTAGATTGATGTTTTTCGATTAACTCAGAAGTTTCAATTTGATAATTTTTGTCTTTCATTTTTTTCCTCCTATTATATTTTATAAACAAAAAAGACCATCAAGACTAAAATAGCCTTGAAGGTCTCGTTAACAAGCATCGCTTGAAATTAACCGGGCATGATAGCCGTATTGACGATTAATTTTGGGAAACTACTCCCCTTCAACATTAAAATAATAGCATAATTAAAGAATAGAAGCAACAAAAAGGAATAAAAAAGATGCTTAATTGACTTTTTTTGCTAAATATTGTATGATATTCTTATCATATTTTGTAGATAAATGGAGGAATGAAATAAAAAATATGGACGAAGGTAGTAGTTGTATGGGCACAGTCCCAGAATATAGGCGGAATAACGAGGTGAGTCCGTTATGGCAGTAACATTTATATTAATATTTGTTTTTATTGCACTAAACGCAGTACTTGCCGCCAGTGAGATATCATTAGTTTCTATAAGTGAAAGTAGAGTAAGTGCCGATGCTGAGGCCGGAAATAAAAAGGCTAAAAAAGTTTTATACTTTATGAATAACTCTACAAGATTTTTATCTGCTATTCAAATAGGAATTACCATGTTTGGATTCTTAAATGGTGCCATCGCATCTGATGCGTTTTCACAAAAATTAGTAGATTTAATCTCAAAAACTAATGTATCAATTCATCCTGATATATTAAGAGCAGTAATGACGTTTGTTATTACGATCATCTTAACGTATTTTCAGGTTGTATTTGGAGAGTTAGTCCCAAAAAGATTATCCATCAGAAATCCTTATAAGGTTGCGTATGCTACCATAGGGTTTATCGGAGGCATTGCCAAGGTTATGAGACCATTGGTCTGGTTATTAACCGCATCAACCAATCTTATTTTAAGAATGCTTGGTATCAATCCACATGATGAAGATAATAAAATTACTGAAGAAGAAATTAGGTTAATGTTAACATCAAGTGAGAAAAAAGGGGTCATAGATGAAGACGAAAATGAGATGATTCAAAATATTTTTGAATTTGACTCAACCGTTGTTTCAGACATTATGACACATAGAACCGAAGTTTCTGCAGTAGATGTTAATATTTCAAAAGATGACCTTATTGAATATATTAAAAGTGAAAGATATACAAGAATTCCAGTTTACCAAGATAATATCGATGACATCATAGGTGTTATACACGTTAAAGATGCGTTTAGATATTTTATTAAAGGTGAAAGTGATGAATTTAATATCAAGGACATATTAAGAGATGTTCACTATGTCCCAGAATCTAAAAACACCAGTGAATTATTCCATGAAATGAAAGCGAAGAAAATACATATCGCTATTGTTATTGATGAATATGGTGGAACAGCTGGGATTGTTACCATTGAAGACTTAATTGAAGAAATTTTAGGTGATATTGATGATGAGTATGATGTTGTTGAAACAGATATTACTGAGGTTTCAAAAGATGAGTATATTATTGATGGTTTAGCTGATATTGATCAAGTAGAAGACATTTTAGAAGCCAAACTTCCTGTTGAAGACTATGACACATTAAGTGGATTTATTTTAGGCCAACTAGGAAGATTTCCAGAGGAAGATGAAAAAGTTAGCATTGAATATGGACAATATCAATTTGAAGTTTTAGAATATTCAGACCGTGTCATTACAACCGTTAAGGTAACAAGATTACCTGATAAAACAGAAGAGAACTATGATAATTCTGAATTAAGTGAATATTAAAATATAAAGGAAAGTTAATAAAACTTTCCTTTTTTT
>CALGYU010000023.1 GCA_937934685.1 uncultured Acholeplasma sp.
TTTATGAAGCAAAATACAAATACATCTATATGTTTACACACTCCAGCAAAAACACTAAAATATGTTATTTTGACCCAATCTACATTTTCCAAAAAATAAAAAAAGAGCCAATTTTATGGTATAAACCATATTTTTGGCTCTAAATCATTGTTTTGATATCTTACATGAAAATTTACATAAAATATAAATGTCTTTGTTAGGCTGTCTATTTCCTATTTTAAAGAAAGCAATGTGATACTTTCAACCTGGCTAGTTTGAGGAAACATATCAAATGGGTCAATAGAAACAATTTGATATAGTTTACTTAATCCTTTTAAATCTTTAACTAATGTTTCTGGATCACAAGAAACATAAATGATTTTAGAAGGTTTATTTTTTAAAATATAATTAACAACTTTCTCTCCTAGTCCGACTCTTGGTGGGTCAAAGACCATAACATCAAATTTCTTCTTTAAATATTCAGTTACTTTGATGACATCACCAGTGATAGGTTTAATGTTTTGAATTTGATTGACTTGATTAGACTTTTCCATGGCTTTTACAGCATCTTTAATAGATTCTATTGCAACAACCTCTTTGACGTGTGGACTTAAGAAGGTTGCGATGGTACCAACACCACTATAGGCATCTAAAACGATATCTGTTTTTTTAAGATCAGCTTTTTTGATGATGGTGTTATATAAGTTGATGGCTTGTTCGGTGTTTAATTGAAAAAAGGCATGCGGTGTTAAGAAAAACTGATAGTTTTCTAATGTCATAATTAGTTCTTCTGTTCCAGCTAAATGTTTTAATGTCCCACTTAGTAGGTCTCTATTGGTTTTATATTTTGGAACAAAATTTTCATAAACACTAACAACTTTTGGGTTTATCTTTAGTAGTTCTTTGATTAAGTTGGTTAAGTTGGCTTGATTTTTTAATACAAAGGTGAGTTGCATTTGTCCTTCTAGGTTGGTTCTAATTGCTAAATTGACAACTTGTCCTGTGTTTGTTTTAGGATCATATGCTTCTATTTTCTTTTTATTCATCAACCACAAAATATCTTTAGCTAATTTATTGAGATGATCATCTTGAATCATACATTGATCAATTGGTAAGAATTGATTGGTGCCACGATAAAAAAGACCGATTGAATTTTCATTATTGATTTTTCTTACTGGGATATTCATTTGGTTTCTATAGTTAAAAATGTTTTTAGAGGGTATGGTGTTGTTAATTAAAATATCTTTGTCTTGATCACCAAATTCTTTTTTTATGAGATATTTCATTAGATCCTTTTTATAATATAAACTTTCTTGGTATCTAATATGCATTAAGTTACATCCTCCACAAATCCCGTAAAATGGGCATTGTGGGGTGATTCTATACTCTGATGGTTTGATGATTTCTTTGAGTTCACCTTCGTAGGCGCCTCTTTTGTTAATAGATAAATCGGCACGAACTGTTTCGTTTTTATATGCATAATATATGAATACTGGCTTGTTTTGATGGTAGGCAATGCCTTCTCCATCGTTTCCTACTCTAATGACTTTTAATTCCATATTTTTCACCTTTTACTTTTTAAAATCAGTTTAATTATATCATAAAAAAAGATGTTAGTTTAACTAACATCTTCAAATTGTGAATTATACAATTCTGCATAAAAACCGTTGATTTTAAGGAGTTCTTCATGATTTCCTTTTTCAATGATATCACCGTTTTTCATGACTAATATGAGATCTGCATTTTTGATGGTTGAAAGTCTGTGGGCAATGATAAAACTTGTTCTACCTTCCATAAGTTGATCCATTGCTTTTTGGACAATGAGTTCTGTTCTAGTATCTACTGAGCTTGTTGCTTCATCTAAAATTAAGAGTGGCGCGTTTTTTATCATGGCTCTTGCTATCGTGACGATTTGTTTTTGTCCTTCTGAAAGACTTGTTTTTTCTGTTAGTACTGTTTCATAGCTGTTTGGTAAAGTTCTAATGAAGTGGTGTAGTCCTAATTTTTTACAAGCTTCTTTGACTTGATCTCTTGTAATACCTTCTTGGCTATAGACAATGTTTTCTAAAACTGTTCCTTCAAAAATCCAAGTGTCTTGTAAAACCATTCCAAATTGAGCATGAACATTTTCTCTAGTGACATCTTGTGTGTTGATACCGTCAATGTAAATACTTCCTGAGTCGATTTCATAAAATCTCATCAATAAATTAATGATGGTTGTTTTCCCGGCCCCGGTTGGTCCAACAATGGCTACTTTTTGTCCAGGTTTAATTTCTGCAGAGAAATTATTAATGATTGGTTTTTCTGGTTCATAACTAAAGTTAACATCTTTAAAGACGACGTGTCCTTTAGGTTCATTAATTACTTGGTCTTTTTGATCTTCTTTTGCCAATTCTTCTTCCTCTAGGAAGTCAAAGACTCTTTCTGATGCGGCTTTTGTTCTTTGGAAGTTGTTTGAAGCTTGAGCCATTTGTACTAGTGAGTTGGTAAATAATCTTACATACATAACAAAGGCGATGATGATGCCATAATCATAGTTTTTATTATAGACCAGTAAGGCCCCGACAATAACAACCGATAAGTATCCAAAGTTTCCGATAAAGGACATTAAAGGCATCATAAGTCCAGATAAGAATTGAGATTTCCATCCTGTTTTATATAGTTTATGGTTGATGGATTTAAAACTTTCTTCTGATTCTTGGCTGGCATTATATACTTTGATGATGTTTTGATTGCTATATATTTCTTCGATATAACCATTTAAGTTTCCCATTTCTTCTTGTTGGGAAGTAAAGTATTTTTGGGATTTGGCCATAATTACGCCGATAATAACAAATCCTATGAAACTAGAAAGAATGGCTACTACAGCTAAAATTGGGCTTGTGATAAACATCATTAACATGGTTCCTAAAAACATGACAATGGCTGCAACAAAGGTTGCCAGACTTTGATTTAAGGTTTGTCCAATGACATCAACGTCGTTGGTAAATCTACTGATGGTGTCTCCATGACTGGTGCCATCAAAATATTTTAAAGGTACTTTATTGATTTTACTTGCTAATTGATTTCTTAAACGATAAGTTAGTTTTTCTGTGACTGAGGCCATGATGTAGTTTTGTAGCATGTTAAGTAACATGGCTAAAACGTAGAAGACAATAAGGATAATGATGATTTCTACAACTTTACCATAGTTCATTAAAAACTCTGGTGGTAACATGGCTTTTGAGATTTCATTGATTAAGTTTCTTATGATCTCAGGGCTAATGATTTGTAAGATGGTTGCTCCTGCAACGGCAATCATGGAAATAATGATTGCTGGGAAGAAGGGTCTTGCATAGGTAATGAGTTTTTTTAGTGTGCCTTTTTTGACTTTTCTTTTTTGAGGTTTTGTGCTTGGTTTTGCCATCATGATAACTCCTCCTCTGTTAATTGTGACATCGCAATTTCTTTATAGACTTCACAATTTTTTAATAAATCTTTATGTTTTCCTTTGCCCACTATTTTCCCTTGATCTAAAACAATGATTTGATCGGCTTCCATGATGGTTCCAATTCTTTGAGCAACGATGAAACTTGTGACGTTTTTTGTTTCTTTTTTCAATGCTTTTCTAAGTTCATAATCTGTTTTATAGTCTAATGCTGAAAATGAGTCATCAAAAATAAAGATTTCAGGTTTTTTATTAATTGCACGCGCAATAGAGATTCTTTGTTTTTGTCCGCCTGATAAATTGGTTCCACTTTGTGAAATATCATCATCTAATTGTTCTGGTAACTCTTTTACAAAGTTTTTACCTTGTGCAATTTCTAATGAATGCCAAACTTGATCATCATCTGGTGTATTTTTGGTTTTTAGACCTAAGTTAATATTATCTCTAACGCTTCCTTTAAATAAAACAGCTTTTTGAGAAACATAACCTATTTTATCGTATAGATCACTTAATTGATATGCTCTAACATCGATGTCGTTGAATAATACTTCACCTTCTGTGACATCATAAAATCTTGGGATTAAGTTAATTAAGGTGGATTTCCCTGACCCGGTTGATCCGATGAAAGCAACCGTTTGACCTTGTTCTACTTTTAGGTTTATATCTTTTAAGATATATTCTTCTGCACTCGGATATTTAAAACTAACATTTCTAAATTCAATGGTCCCTTTTGTTTCTGTTTCAATGGTTTTTAAGTCTCCATTTTTAATCGATGGTTCTTTATCTAAAACTTCATTGATTCTTTTTGCGGAAACCATTGATCTTGGTAACATAATGAAAATCATGACAAGCATCATAAAGGCCATGATAACTTGCATCGCATATTGGCTAAAGACCACCATGCTGCCAAATGTGTTAGCTTTTGAAACAATATCTAGTCCTAAATTATTAATTAAGACAGCCCCAATCCAGTAAATGGCAATACCTAAACCACTCATTAAAAAGTTCATGACTGGCATTAAAATAGACATGGATCTACTGGTAAATAAGGTGATGTCTGTTAAGTTTCTGTTGGCTTTTCTAAATTTTTCTTCTTGATATGTTTCTGCATTATACGCTCTAATAACTCTAACACCAGTTAGATTTTCTCTAGTGGCTTTAGTTAAGTCATCCATTTTAGTTTGAATTTGCTTAAACTTTGGAACAACAATGAACATCACTAGTAAGATTACAACCATTAATAGTGCTAATGTTACACCGGTTGCTAGCGTCCATTCATATCCTTTGCCCGCTATTTTTATGATTGCCCAAATGGCTAGGATAGGTGCTTTGATTAATAACTGTGCTCCCATGGTGATGTAGTTTTGAACTTGCATCACATCATTGGTTGTTCTGGTAATAAGGCTTTCTGTAGAAAAATCTTTGATTTCTGCTTGTGAGAATGAATCGATTTTTCTAAAGATGTCTAATCTTAGGTTTTCAGAAAATGATGCGGCTAGTCTAGACATAATAAATCCTACAATGACTGCGCCTAAAAGGCTTCCTAGAGCACATAGCATCATGTATCCTCCATTGATGAGAATTTGAGTGATACCATCTGCTGGTTTGGTTGGATCGTTAATGATTTGAGTGATTTTTTCCATGTAGGATGGTAGTTCTAAGTCTAGCCACACTTGCATAACAATCAAACCAATGCTTACTAAGATCATAAGCCATTGAGTTAGGGTTAGTTTTTTAAGTAATTTAAACATCTTGTTGGGTCTCCTTTTGTTGTAGTTCTATGATTATATTAAATACTTTGGTGGTGATTCTAAGTAGTTCTTCTGTATCTTTTGTCCCAAGTTGGGATAAGAGTTGGCTAGTTTTACTTAAAATATGATTTTTAAGTATTTGGGTTTTTTCGTTGCCTTTTTTAGTTAATTTAACAATGATTTTTCTTCTATCTTTTACATCTATCGTTCTTTCTATTAACATTTTTTCTTCTAAAAGGTTTAACGCTGTAGCAACTCTTGCAGTTGATATGCTTAATTTTTCACTGATTTCACCAGGAGTAAGTACTTTTTCTTCATAAAGCAAATGCATGATTAATCTTGCCCCACCCATGGATTGGTTTAAACTTCTTTTGTTTTTTGTTTGATTAAATTGATAAACTAAATCTAGTAGTTTTTCTGCTTCTTGATCAAAGTTCATAGGATCCTCCAAAATTATCTAATATTGTTAGATTATAACACCGTTACCTAATTTGAACAAGTTATTTGATTTGTTTTTAAGGTTGATTTAAGTTTAATTAATCGATGATTTTTTTACCTTGATAAGTTGCGATTTGTTTGACATCTTTATCGCCTCTTCCAGATAAATTAATGACAATAATTTGATCTTTAGTCATTTTTTTTGCTTGTCTCATCCCTTCATAAACTGCATGCGCAGATTCAATGGCAGGAATGATGCCTTCTTTTTTAGATAAGTATTCAAAGGCCTTAAGTGCTTCTAGGTCTGTTACATTGGTGTATTTGGCTCTTTTTATTTCATTTAAGTAGGCATGTTCAGGTCCGATACCAGGATAATCTAGTCCAGATGAAATAGAGTATACCGGTGAGATGTCACCATTTTCTTCTAAAAGTACTTTGGTTTTCATGCCGTGAATGATACCCGTTTTTCCTTTTGCGATGCTTGCGGCATGAAGGTTGGTTTGAAGTCCTTTTCCTGATGCTTCAACGCCAATTAGTTTAACATTTTCATCGTTAATAAAATCATAGAAGGCTCCAATAGCATTTGAACCTCCACCAACACAGGCAATGATCATATCTGGATTTCTTTTTTCTAAGAAATTGATTTGACTTTTGATTTCTTCACCAATTACTTTTTGGAAATCTCTGACCATTGTCGGATATGGATGTGGTCCAACGGCTGATCCTATTAAATAAAAACTTTGATTTGTTTCATTGGCCCATGTTTCTAAGGCACTATCTACTGCCTCTTTTAAGGTTTTTAGACCTTTATCTACAGATATGACTTTAGCGCCTAAAAGTTCCATACGGTAAACATTTAAGGCTTGTTTTTCACAATCTAAGGCTCCCATATGAACTTCGCATTCTAAATTAAGTAGTGCGGCTACTGTTGCGGTTGCAACACCATGCTGACCAGCACCAGTTTCAGCAATGAGTTTGGTTTTTCCCATTTTTTTTGCAAGTAGTGCTTGTCCTAAGACGTTGTTGATTTTGTGAGCTCCTGTGTGATTTAAGTCTTCTCTTTTTAAGTAAATCTTAGCTCCATTTAAGTCTTCTGTCATGTTTTTTGCATAATATAAAAGACTTGGTCTGTTTGCGTATGTTTTTAGTAATTCATGATATTCTTTTAAGAAAGCAGGATCATTTTTATAAAAATCATAAGCCTTTTCTACTTCTTTGACAGCTTCTAGTACTTTTCCAGTCACAAACTGTCCACCAAATTGTTTAAATTCCATTTTCTTTCCTCCTATAAAAATAAAAAAAATCCGTCCTATAAAAGGGACGAATTTTATCGTGGTGCCACCCAAATTTAAGAAACTAAAAAAAGTTTCTCCTTTTTCAAATACGCAGTCTATATGACTTTAATATTCTTAATTCTATAACGGGAATGCCCGGCATCAGTTACTATCAGTTCACCTTGCTTCTCATGAATCCATTCACATTTATTATAAGGCTTGACTTTCACCGACTCAAGCTCGCTTAACTTATAGAACTAAATGTTACTACTTTCAATCATTGAATTTCTTAAATTATATGCCTATTGTTTTTATTTGTCAACACTTAAGGTTTAATATATTTATATCCTTCTTCTTGGAGTAATAAAATTTTATAGACCCCACTAGGTGTAATTTCGATGTTAGAAATTAATTTGGTTTTATCAATTTTACGGTTGGTTAATGCATTGTTGCATACAAAATATGTGACGTTTTTTTCTAAGTTGAGTTGGGTGATGAATAAATCAACAGCCTCTGCGTTAGCTACAACACTAACTGATAGACTAGGATCTTCTTTAAGAATATTTTTGATGTTAGCACTTAATAATGTCCATTTTGAAATTTCATCGATGTGAAACAATACTTTCATTCTTTTGGCCCCTTAATTGATTTTAAGATCAATTGGATACCAATGAGTACAGAAAGTAAAATCGCAATAAGCATGCCTGCAAAAAAGACTTCTGTTGTATCATTACCAATTGAACTTAATAATAAAATGAAGATCACAGCAGATGTAATTCCAACTGCCCTTAAAATGATCCATAGCAAGCTATAATCTGTTTTACTAACCCTTACAGTGTCTAATGATTCTTTGACGCCACTTTTTTCAATCGCTTCTTTAGTATTTAGATTTAAAGCGTCTACTAGGTCATGAACGATATAGATAGTAGGTTTTATTTGATTGTTTTCAAGTTGTTCTATCTCTTGCGGACTTAGTTTGATTTTAGATGCAAGATCTTCTAAACTGTAGCCTAAATTGATTCTTTTTTCTTTGATATATGTTCCAAATGTACTCATGTTATCCCTCTTTTCTATCGTGTTTATCTACCTTTATCTTAACACTAGGGGGAATTAAATACAATAAATATTATATGATTGGCTTTATAACCCTTTATTTTTCTTGTAGTATTTTGTTAATGATTTCTTGTAAATTTGGTATCACTTCATTTAAAAACCATGGATTTTTATTCATCCATCTAAAGTTTAAGGGTGATGGGTGAGGTAATACAAAATATTTAGGTAAGTATTTTTGATAGTTTTTCACTCTTTCTGTTAAGGTTAGATGATCTTTTAAATAGTAGTTTTGAGCATATGAGCCTATCAGGATGATGAGTTTTATTTCATGGAGTTCACTTAGAATTGCAGGGTGCCATTTTTCTGCAAAACCTTTTCTTGGTGGCAGATCACCATGTTTGCCTTTCCCAGGATAGTAAAAATCCATAGGTAATTGACCAAATATATTTGGATCATAAAATAAGTTTCTATCTACACCTAGCCATTGTCTAAGTTTATCTCCACTTAAATCATTCCAAGTTTGACCACTTACTTCAGCTTTAATGCCTGGTGCTTGACCAATGATGATGATTTTTGATTTGGTGGTTACATTGTATAAGGGTGAAATGTTTTCTTTGGTTTTATGAATGTTTTGAGGATCATTTTTAATCTTATTTTCAATTTCTTCTAATCTTTGATTCATTTTACCAACTCCTTATTTTTATAGTTTCATTTTATCATAATAAAAAGCAATGCATGATTTTTAAAAATCTTACATTGCTTTATTTTTTTATTCTAATTCAAAATCGCCTGTGAATAATCTGTAATAAACACCTTTTAAATCAATTAAGTATTCATGATTTCCACGTTCAATGATTTTACCTTCTTCTAAGATAATGATTGCTTTTGAGTTTTTAATGGTGGATAGTCTATGGGCAATTACAAAGACTGTTCTACCTTCCATGAGTTTATCCATTCCTTCTTGGATGAGTCTTTCTGTATAGGTATCAATCGATGAGGTTGCCTCGTCTAAAATTAAAACTGGTGGATTAGAAATAGCAGCTCTGGCAATTGAAAGTAATTGTCTTTGTCCTTGAGATAAGTTGGCACCATCGTCTGTGATGATGGTATCATATCCTCTAGGTAGTTTTAAGATGAATTCATGTGCATTGGCAAGTTTTGCAGCTTCTATGACTTCATTGTCTGTAGCATCTAGTTTTCCATAGCGAATATTTTCTCTAACACTTGTTTGGAAAAGATGAGTATCTTGTAGAACAATGCCTAATGATTTTCTTAAGGAGTCTTTTTTAATATCTTTTATATCTATACCATCAAAAGTGATTGTGCCGCTTTCTATTTCATAGAAGCGGTTGATTAAGTTTGTAATGGTTGTTTTACCGGCTCCTGTTGAACCTACAAAGGCTATTTTTTGTCCTGGTTTGGCAAATAATGAAATATCTTTTAAAATCAATCTGCTGTCATCATAACCAAAATTTACATGTTCAAAAATAACGTCTCCTGTAAGTGGTGTTAATTGGTCATTATTTTTCCATGCCCATTGATTGGTTTTTTCTTGGGTTTCAATTAATTGGTTGTTTTCATCATAGGTGGTGTTAACTAAAGTGACGTGTCCTAAATCGATTTCTTTTTCTAAATCCATGACATCAAAGATTCTACTTGCTCCTGCTAAAGCCATTTGGACGGAATTGAGTTGTTGTCCCATTTGGTTAACTGGTCCTGTAAATTGGCGTGTAAATAATAGATAAGCAACTAAAGCTGGTACGGTTAGCATGTTGTTAAATACTAACAATCCACCTAAAACAGCTGCGATTGCGAAACTTAAATATCCCATATTAACAGTAATTGGAATGAGCATTCCACTTCTTGCGCTTGAAATTCTAGCCGCATCTGTAACTTGTCTATTAAGTTTGCTAAAATCTGCAATTGCTTGGTTTTCATGTTTAAATACTTTAATTACTTTTTGTCCTTCTATCATTTCTTCGATATATCCATTAAGTGCACCCACATTTTTTTGTTGTGCAATGAAGTATTTTCTTGTTCTTTTAGAAATGATTCTAGTAATTAAAATTAATAGAGCACTAAAGATTAGGGTAAAGATAGATAGAATCCAGGATGTTAAAAACATTGCGGTTAAATATCCTATCATTAATAAAATGGAGGTTGTTAATTGTGGTAAACTTTGTGAGATCATTTGGCGGGTAGCATCCACATCATTGGTATATCTGCTCATGATGTCTCCATGTTTATTGGTATCAAAATATTTAAGTGGCAAACCCATCATATGTGTGAATAAGTTTTCACGAATATATAGTAGACTATCTTGTCCAACACTGGTCATAATTCTTAAGTGACAATATCCAAAGATGATGTTTGCACTGTATAAACCTACCATGATTAAGATTAAGGTGGTGATGGCTGTAAAATCTGTACTGCCTGTTTCTAACATCTCTAAGGCTTTATCTAAAACATTTTGGATGGTTGACATGGCACCTACGTTTGAAAAAGTAGCAATAATCATAAATAAAATGACTAAAATTAATTTAAGTTGATTTTCTCTAAAGACAATGCTGAGTAAACGTGTTAATGTGCCTTTTTTGGCTTTGGCTTTTTTATTCATTATGATGCCACCTCCTTTGATTTATTTTGTGCATCATAAATGGTTTGATACATTGGGTTGTTTTGATAAAGCTCAACGTGTGTACCAACAGCATTAATTCCATTTTCATCCATGATGACAATGATATTGGCATCTTGGATAGAAGATAGTCTTTGGCTGATGACAATTTTTGTCATGCTTGGGGTTTCTTTGCTTAATGTTTCTCTGATTTTAGCATCTGTTCTCGTATCAACTGCACTGGTTGAATCATCTAGAATTAAAATTTTAGGGTTAGCAATTAAGGCTCTTGCTATAGTTAGTCTTTGACGTTGTCCACCTGAAACGTTAACGCCTCCTTGTTCTATCCAAGTATCTAATCCTTTTTCCATCTTCATAACAAAATCATAGGCTTGGGCTTTTTTTAAGGCTTCAATGACTTCTTCATCACTGGCATCTTTTTTACCCCACAAAATGTTTTCTTTAACGGTTCCACTAAATAGGACATTTTTTTGTAAAACTAAAATGACTTCTTCTCTTAAGGTCTCTAAACTATAGTTTTTAACGTCTTTACCACCCACATAAACAGTTCCTTGAGTTGTGTCATATAATCTGGCTAAAAGTTGTACTAAAGTTGATTTTCCTGTTCCAGTGGAGCCAAAGATACCAACAAAGGAGCCTGATGGTACTTCTAAGTTGATGTCTTTTAACACATATTTATCGTTATGACTGTTATATCTAAAAGAGACGTCTTCAAATTTAAATGATCCATCAATGATTTGATTATCAGGGTTTTTACATTCTTTTAAGTATGGTTCTTCTTCTAGTACTTCATTAATTCGATTAATTGAAGCTCTTGACATGACGAGCATTAAGAAAACTTGACTAATCATCATTAAGCTAAATAAAACTTGATTAATATAAGTAATTGTGGTCGCAAACTGTCCTTCGGTTAAAGTACTTGAAACGATCATGCGTGATCCAAAAAAACCAATTAAAACAAAGGTTAGACCAATTGAAAATTGCATTAAAGGATTGTTAAAGATAACAATTCTTTCTGCTTTAATGGCTACATTTTTTAACTCATTGGTAGCTTGATTGAAGCGTTGTACCTCATAATCTTCTCTTACAAATGATTTAACGGTTCTAACACCTACTAAATCTTCTTGAATGGTTAAGTTTAATTGATCTATGCGTTCAAACATTTTCATAAAGTGTCTATGCGCTCTGGACATGATTAAATAAAATCCTAAAGCTAAAATAGGGATGACCAGTAAGAAAACTAAAGCTAGTTTTCCTGAGAAAATAGAAATACTCACAACTGAGAAAATTAAGAGCGCCGGTGCTCTTAGTGCGACTCTTAAAATCATATTCATTGATTGTTGGATCATATTAACATCCATCGTCATTCTAGTAATTAAACTAGAGGTTTTAAAGTTATCTATATTTTCAAAAGAGTAGGTTTGGATTTTTTCAAATTGTGCCTCTCTTAAATTATGACCAAACTCTGTGGCAACCTTTGAGGCTGTTTTTGTGACCATGACCCCAAAAATTAAAGCAATGATGGCTGATATGACCATCCAAAAACCATAGGTAAAGATGATTTCTTTATTTGGTCCTCCTGTTGCGTTAATACCTTTATCGATTAATTGACTCATAAAGATAGGCACTAGTATTTCAAATAATACTTCTATTAAGATGAGTGGTGGAATGGTATATAATTCTTTTTTGACGGTTTTAAAATATTTAAATATTTTTCTCATTTTCTTCCTCCTTATCTACCCAGGTGTTGATTTTTTTAATGACTTTTTTTAGTGTTTCTTTTTCTTTTTCTAATAATTGGTCAGAAAGGCTTTCTTCTGTATTTTTAGTGGTTTGAATACTTTTTAAGGCCATTTGTTCACCTTTATTGGTCAGAACAATTTTTCTTTTTCTTTTATCGTTTTCAGATTCGATTCGTTTAATGTATTGATTTTCAACCAAACTATCGATAAGACCAGTAACTGTTCCACCTCTAATTTGAAAAGCTTGTTCAATGTCTTTTTGATATGTTTTTTCGTCTTTATGTCTATATAAATACATTAAGACTCTAGCTTGTCCGACATATAATCCATTTTTAGAATGTTTTTTATCTAGTAGTCTTTTAAGTTTATTGGTGATGATAAAAAGTTCTTTTATCATTTGTTGTTCTTCCATTGTATCACTCCTTTTAGTTAGGTACCTAACTATTATAAGACAATTATAATAAAAAGTAAACCAATTGATTTGGTTTACTTTATTATTTGTTTATATCATTTTTTTAATTGGTTATTTCTTCTTTTGTTAGTAAAATTTCATAGGTTTGATCGATTGCCAATGCCCCTAAAGGTGCGGTAAATAAAATAGCGATGACAGAAATAGCTAAAATGATTTCTCCACTTGGTAAGCCCATCGATAATGGGATACCACCGATTGCGGCTTGAACGGTTGCTTTTGGAATACCAGTAAGGGTTGCAAATAGTTTTTCTTTCCCATTTAATGAACTATTGATAAGACAAATTAAAATACCTATAGCTCTAATAAATAAGATAATGATGAGTAAGACAATGGCTTGCCATAAATAGTTGGTCGCAAAGTTGATGTTCACAGTCGCTCCTACCATAACAAATAAAATGATTTCTGCGCCTACCCATAGTTTTGAGAATTTAGTGGAAATTCTTTTGGCTACTACTGGTCTTTTTTTAAGAATGACAATGCCATTAACCATAGTTGCGAGTAAACCACTAATAGCAACATAATCTTTTAATCCATTTTCAATGGTGATGAATAAAAAGGCTACGCCAAGAAGGATGATGACTTTATTGGTGTCTCTCATATGTATTTTTTTAAATAAATATGAAAGTAGAAAACCAGTGGTTAATCCTAATAAAACCCCTAAAATAAAGGAACTTGGAATGGTAATTAAAAGTGATGTATTAACACCTGTTCCCATATTAATTCCTAAAATGATGGTAAATAAGACAATGTTAAAAACATCATCAATAGAATCACCGGCTAAAATCATTTGTGGGATTTTTTTATCGGTTCCATATTTGTTTTCAATTAAGTGAATCATTCGTGGAATAATGACTGCTGGTGAAGCTGAGGCGATGATGGTTGCTAGTAAGGTTGCTTCTAGGTAAGTAATTTTTAGCAACATTGGAGCAAATATAATGGTTGCTGCTATTTCAAAGCATGCTGGAATAAAGCTCATTAAAACTGCTGGTCTCCCAACTTTTTTTAAGTCTTCTAAATCTAGGGTTAGTCCTGCTCTGGTTAAGATGATAATGAGTGCTATTTCTCTTAAATCAGGGCCTATGAGTAAAATAGATTCATCTAATAAGTTTAGAACGTATGGTCCTAAGATGATGCCAGTAATTAACATCCCTATCAGACTAGGTAGTCTGAGTTTTTTAAATAATGACCCTAAGAGTAATCCGCATAAAAAAATTAAGGCTAAGCTTGTTAACATAAAAAATCCTCCATATAATTGTATAAAAAAGCCGATGGTCTACACTTAAAAAAAGTGTAGATGTCATCGGCATTGATTTGCGGTTTTGGTTTCCCATGGGAGAACATCATTCCCGTATGTATTATAGCATGTTTTAAAATTTTTTAAACAGTTCTTTTAAATAGTCCTTCTAAAGTTAATTCATAAACATCATCAAACCCTGCTTCAATAAAACTTCTATCATGCGTAACTGCTATAACTGCCCCATTAAAACTTAAGAATAACTCATAAAGTTCATCTTGATTTAATGGAGATATGTTTCTTGTCGGTTCATCTAGTATTAAAATGTCTAAATTTTGACTCACTAACTTTAATAAGATGACCTTTAGTTTAGTTCCTTCACTCAATTGTTTAATGTTGTATAACATTTCTTCTTTTTTCAAACCCAGTGATCCAAGGATTTGTCTTATTTTGGGTTCTGTATACTTATCTTGACTATCCATAAGATAGGATACCACATCTTTTGACTCATCTAAAATATCTTTATAATCTTGACTCAAATAACCGACTTTAAATTTTTTTTCTAATGCTTCTTTAACTAGATGTTTGATGAAAGTCGTTTTACCAATTCCATTTTTACCAATGATTGCTATTTTATCATTTCCTTTAATTGATAAATCAATGGATGTAATGATTTGGTTGTTTTTAAGTGGGAAGTTTTTGATGTGAATATCTAATACTTCCTTTTTTTTGTGCATACTTGTCTGGTTGTCAAAAAATAAATTCATTGGTTCTTCTTTTTCAGGTATTTCAATAAATTGCTCTTTTTCTTTTACGTATCTTTTTTCCTGACTTTTT
>CALGYU010000024.1 GCA_937934685.1 uncultured Acholeplasma sp.
CGAGTATACATTCCTTTCTTAATTTTATACTATAATCTATATATGGCGCCGTGGATTTGTTTCATGTGTTTAACGCTTGACGTTTAAAGGAGGCTCTAACCACGGCTCTTATTTTATACTATCAATTAGTTAGTTAGCGCTAGACGCTTTATCACAAGGATATAGAGAGTAAGAGTTACGTGAAACCCGCGCCAATAACAAACTGGAGGTGAGATCATGTTCCATGTTGGAATTGATATCTCAAAATCAAAACACGACTGCTTTATAACTACTACTGCAGGTGTTAAAATTACTGCGTTCACATTTAAGAACGATTACGATGGTTTCCAAAGTCTTAAAGAAGCCCTCACTTCTTTAGGTAATTCAAACCAAATAAAAATAGGGTTCGAATCAACAGGACATTATGGTACCAATTTAAAATCATTTATTTCTAATTTAGGATATACCTATTTAGAATTTAATCCTCAACTGACAAGTCAGTTCGCCAGAGCTACTTCGTTAAGAAGGACTAAAACCGATAAAATTGACGCTAAATTAATAGCTACCATGTTAGGTTCTGTTGATTACGAAACCCTACGTATTCAATTTTATCACACAAATGAATTAAAAGAACTAGTTCGCGCCAGAGATAAATATTTAATGGCACGTTCTAAAGAGTTAGTAAAGCTTACTAACGTGTTAGATAAGTCTTTTCCGGAGTTTAAACCTTTTTTTAATAATATATTCAGCATAACTGCAATCTATATTTTAAAAACCTACACAACTAAGGAAAAGATTTCAAAACTAACAAATAAACATCATGAGACACTACACAATCTCTCAAGAGGAAGGTTAACATACGCTAAATTTTCTAATCTAAGAAGTTTGGCAAGTAAATCAATTGGTCTTTCAAGCGAGTCATATACTTTTTTAATAAAAATTATTATTAATGAATATGAACGTCTATCTAAGGTCATTAGTGATTTAGAGCTTAGAATTAAAGAATTATATGACAAAACTGATTCATTAATTCATACAATTCCCGGTGTTGGAATTACAACAGCAGCTACTATATACGCTGAAATTAATAACATCAATAACTTTTCTAATCCTAATAAACTTATAGCTTTTGCAGGATTAGATGTAAGTATTAACCAATCTGGCAATAAAGAAACTTTTGGAAAAATAGTTAAACGTGGATCATCATTACTTCGTAAAACTATTTATGTTTACTCTCTTTCATCACTTAAATTCATCCCCAAGTTTCATGATTATTATCATAAAAAGAAAGCTGAAGGGAAACACCATAAAGTTATATTAACTCATATATCTAGAAAATTAATTCGTATGATTTATCATATGGAATTTAATAAAGTTTCTTTTAATATAAATAAGATTTCTTAAATTGTAGTTGTTTAAGAAGCTTTATATTTGATAAAAAGCCTTTTATTAGGTTTTTTTGAATTAACTTAACATATTCTCTTGACTTCTAATAGTTAGTCTCCTGTTTTAGTTTGATGGTTTTATTATACTATGATTTTTTAACTATTTTATGAATGACACTTTATAAAATCATATCAAGGATTATGAGTCCTATAAA
>CALGYU010000025.1 GCA_937934685.1 uncultured Acholeplasma sp.
ACTAGAACAATATTGTTGATACAATTGTATCGACTTAATAAATTAAAATAAAGGGAGATAATGATATGAACCCCAATAGTTGGACCAAGTAAGATTGGAAAGACTAATGGGGTTTTTATTATGAAATTAAATTTAAAAGATAAACTAGACATCATAGATTTATACAAAGAAGGAATGCCACAATCTTTAATAGCAATCAAATATAATGTAAGTGAATCAACTATAGGGATACTTACAAGGCAATATAGAGAGCATGGAAGATCGTCATTTAGTGAAAAGGGTAAAAATATTAAATATAGGCCAGAATATAAGCTAGAGATAGTAAATAGAATATTAAACGGTGAATCAAAGTCATCAATAGCTGCAGAAGTTAAAATAAACGTTGGTCAAATCTATTCTTGGTATAAAAAATATAAGACTTTAGGTTATAATGGATTAAAACAAGATTTAAGAGGCGCACATATGAAGAAAAATAAACCTATTAAACCTAAAGGTAATCTTACTAAAGATGAAGAAATTAAATATTTAAAAGAAAAAAACGAACAACTAGAAATGGAACTAGATCTTTTAAAAAAGTTGAACGCCTTGGTTCGACAAAGGAAAGAGCCACCAAAGGCGAAAAAATAAGAGTTATCTATGAATCAAGGCATAAATATCAATTAAACAAAATGTTAAAGTTCTTTGAAATAAGTAAATCAACCTACTTCTACAATATTAACAACTATGAAAATCCTGATGTTGATTTAGAATTAAAAAATCTTATTAAAGAAATCTTTAATAAGCATAAATCAAGATATGGTTATAGAAGAATTACACTAGAATTAAGAAACAAAGGATTAGTTATTAACCATAAGAGAGTTAAAAGATTAATGAGCCAGTTAGGCTTATACGGATTAACTCCTAAAGCTAAATATAAATCATATAAAGGTGAAGTTGGTAAAACCGCTAATAACAAGTTATTGGTTAAAGTAGTTGATGAAGTTAAACATACTACTACTATGAAGAGAAACTTTAAAACAACTAAAGTAAATGAAGTTTGGTTAAGTGATGTTACAGAGTTTCATATACCCGCAGGTAAACTTTACTTATCACCGATCCTAGACCTTCATAATCGTGAAATAGTCTCATTTAACGTATCAAAGTCTCCAAGCTTCATTCAAACAAGAGATATGTTAAATAAGGCTTTTGATAAATATAACAATTTAGAAGGCTTAATATTTCATACTGATCAAGGTTGGCAATATCAAATGTATCAATTTATTAAATCATTAAAAGATAAAAATATTATTCAAAGTATGTCTAGGAAAGGTAACTGTTTAGATAATTCACCAATGGAGAATTTCTTTGGTAAACTTAAAAATGAAATGTTTTATGGTAATGAATATAAATTTAAAACTCTCAATCAATTAGAATTAGCTATTAAAGAATATATTCATTACTATAACAATGAAAGAATTACAGTAAAATTAAAAGGATTGACTCCTGTTCAATTTAGAAATCAATCCTTTAATTAAAATATTAAATTTTATTTAGTCCAATATATAGGGTTCACTACATTTCCCTATTTTAATTCATCATATACAAAGTATTTAAATGTCGCTTTGGAACCTTTAAATGTATTTAAATCATGAG
>CALGYU010000026.1 GCA_937934685.1 uncultured Acholeplasma sp.
ACCATAGCTAATAAAGATGAAACAATTTTCTTAAAAGGCTATGAATTAACATGGAAACCATCTGTTGACATTGAAACATACTATGTGTATTTAAATGAAGAAAAGGTTATAGAAACCAAAGACACCATAGCTGATATTAGCCAGTGGAAAAACTTATTTAAAAAAACAGTAGAACTAAGAATTTTTTCTGATGAAAACCTAGAAGATATTTATCTACAAGACTACATCAGCTATTTAAATCCAGTAGAAATAGGATTTGAATTAGAAGAAGGGTTTGTACCAAGCACTAGTTATAATAATACAACACCAAAGACAATTGGAAAAGAACCACATCAGTGGAGTATATTACATGGTTCACCAACTGATACCAAATCAGTTGTTATCAATGGCATAGCTTCGCTACAAATGAGAACCTACGAGAATACAATCATTCCTCAAGTAGAAACACTATACACAATTAATAATCTTAAAAAAATCACGTTTAAAGCTAAATCAGATAAAAATCCACTGATTTTATCCTATTCACTAGATGGAAAAAACTTTATTAACGAACAAAAATATCAATTAACCACAAGTTCAACGACATATACATACGAAATTAATCAAACAAAACCAGTGTATCTTAGATTCACTGTGGATAAGATTGATTCTTCGGCTACATTCCAAACGACCATTGATGATATCACTTTTGAATACAATGCAGAAAACACTTTAACTTTCGTTGAAGGGCGATTTGATTTAGAATCAATTAAAAATAAAAATCAAAGTAAAAGAGATAAAGTAACCCCAATTAAAGATCTACCAGTCTTTACCGATTTGGAGTATTATGCCTCTTTAAACAACTTAACCGGCAATGAGTTTAAAGATGCTCTAAGAGCTATTTTAAACAACGCAAACAAGCGATTATTAGCCTATGGTGATGTTCAGTATGTCTTAGAACAATCAGATTTAGTCAAAACAGAAAAAGAAAGTTACTTATATAGCATGTATGACAGTCATAAGATTGAAATCATCTATTGGAACGAAGGCGGTGCTTGGAATAAAGAACACGTATGGGCCAACTCAAGATTAGGACAAGACCGGGTTGAAAGCAATGAGGCAAGTATCGCAAGTGATCTTCACAACTTACGTGCAATTGTTCCTTCAACAAATAATTCAAGAGACAATAGATATTTTGATGAGAAAGATGCGCCAGGATGGTCTTACTACCCTGGAGATGATCACAAGGGAGATACCGCTAGAATTCTATTTTACATGGTAGCCGCATATCCACAATTAGTGTTATCAGATGATCCATACATCCAAGGAGACCCAAATAACTATCAACTAGCAGGCGCTCAAATGGCAATGCTTAAACAACTACTCAAATGGCACTTAGAAGACCCTGTTGATTCATTTGAACAAAATAGAAACAACATCATCTATCAGTACCAAGGTAATAGAAATCCATTCATCGATCATCCAGAATATGTTTCTATTTACTTTAAAGACTATTTAGATCAACATCCAGAAGTAGGAAACCTATACTTAAACCTACTTATGAATCAATTAAATTTAAGTCAAGCAGAATTACCAAATAACAGATACACCATTTAATAGAAAACAGCCTTTTGGCTGTTTTTTATTGTAAAAAAAGACAATAAGGCGTATAATAAGGACTAATATAAAAAGGAGTGAGCTAAAATGAAATTTAAAGATTTTAAATATCAAAGACCCGATATAGAAGCAGTCAAAAAAGAAGCATCTGACTATATTAACATGTTTACAGAAAACTCTACACTAAAAGAAGAAATCAAAGCGGTTGAAAAATACAATCATTTAATGGATGAAGTATCTTCAATGATGACCTTAGTAGGTATCAGAAATAGTGTAGATACAAAAGATGAATTTTATGAAGAAGAACAACACTTCTTTGATGAAAATGGTCCGTATCTTCAACAACTAGATCATGAAATCAAAACCAAAATGTTAGAAAGTAAAAACAGAGAAGGCTTAGAAAAAACGTTTGGAAAATTATTATTTGATCAAGCAGAAGTAGCAAGAAAAACCTTTGACCCAAGCATCATCGATAAATTACAACTAGAAAACAAATTATCAACAGAATACTCAAAACTATCTGCTGGAGCTAAAATAGAATTTGAAGGTAACATTTATAATCTAAGTCAAATGGCTCCTTTCTTACAAGATAAAGATAGAAACAAACGTAAAATGGCACAGTTAGCCGTTTCCAACTTCTTTAAAACCAATGAAGAAACCTATGATCGTATTTACGATGATATGGTAAAAGTGAGAACAGATATTGCAAAAAAACTGGGATATGATAACTTTGTTCAATTAGGATATGATCGATTTGGAAGAACCGATTATACATCTAAAGAAGTTTCAGGATATAGAAAACAAATATTAGAAGATGTCGTCCCTTACGTAGCAGAATTAACCAACAGAAAAGCAAAAAGATTAAACATCACTAACCCACAAAGTTATGACCTATCTTTATCCTTCCTCTCAGGAAATCCAAAACCTAAAGGAGATAGAGCGTGGCAAGTTTCAAAAGCTAGAAAAATGTATCAAGAAATGTCACCTGAAACACATGATTTCTTTGAAATGATGGTTAATAAGGAATTACTAGAATTAGATAGTAAACCAGGTAAATCAGGTGGTGGGTATTGTACATACATTCCAAAATATGAAGTACCTTATATATTTGCTAACTTCAATGGCACAGCACATGACGTTGATGTTTTAACTCATGAAACAGGACATGCTTTCCAAGTTTATCAAAGTAGAAACCTCATCCCAGAATATAGATGGCCAACCATGGAATCAGCAGAAATTCATTCAATGAGCATGGAATTTCTAGCATGGCCATGGATTCATGAGTTCTTCTTAGAAGATACAAAAAAATATCAATTTGATCATCTATCAGGAGCGGTTACTTTCCTTCCTTATGGCGCATTAGTTGACCATTTCCAACATGAAGTTTATGAGAAACCAGAAATGAGTCCTAAAGAAAGAAAAGAAACATGGAGAAAATTAGAAAAACAATACTTACCGTTTAAAAAATATGATGAAGATGATTTTTTAAATCAAGGTGGATTCTGGTTTAGACAAGGACATATTTTTGGCTCTCCATTTTACTACATCGACTATACCCTTGCTCAAGTGTGTGCATTCCAATATTGGAGTGCAAGCCAAAAAGAATATAAAAAGGCATGGGAAAGCTATCTTGACTTATGTAAACAAGGTGGTTCAAAAAGTTTTATTGGCTTAGTTAATCATGCTAACTTGAAAAACCCATTTGACCAAGGTTCTATTAAAGAAATTATGGAACCTATTAAAGCTTATTTAAATCAAGTAGACGATCAATCATTATAAAAAAATAAAGGCTTAAGTT
>CALGYU010000027.1 GCA_937934685.1 uncultured Acholeplasma sp.
TGATGTTAGCATGAAACCTGGACCAAGCCCACTTTACAAATAAGTGTGGTAAAATGGAGAAAGGTGATTAAAATGAATAACTTTAATGAAGAATTTAAAAAGATGATCGTTGAGATGTATGAAGGTGGCGAACCAGTATCAAAACTCAGTGATGAATATGATGTAAGTCGTCCTACTATTTACAACTGGATCAAACAGTATAAAACGATAGAAATATCAGATGATGAGTCCACTGACTTAAATGAAATGATGAAAATTAAAAGAGAAATGGCAAAGCTTAAAGGGGAGTAGGAGAAGAAGTAATATTTGGATTGCCAATTGTAAAAAGCATATACTCTTATCCTTTTGTTATATCTTATATAATAGTATCAATAATCGTAACCAAATTAATGGTGGTGGGATCGATTAAACCTTCAATATTCATACTGCCCTGGACACTTCCTTCGCCCATTAAAGCATTTTTTGCGTCAGGTCTACAGTTAAATTCCTTGTTTGTTATTTTAGACCTATGGGGAATTGTCTTCTTAGTCTTTTTGCCTTTTTATTTAGTAGAAAGAAAATCACCTTGTGTAGAATAATACTATTTCAAATGAAGCGATCCAATAATTGTTTCATATATTAAATTATTGAGGGTTGATTTCTGTGATGTCCAGAGTCAATCCTTTTATTATGTTGAACTTCTTTTTGTTTATAACATTCTATGCACTTCAAGAATTTTTAGATAAATACGGCATCATCCATTCTATGAGCGAACCAGGCACTCCAGTAGATAATGCAGTAGTTGAATCATATCACCGTTCAATTAAAAGAGAACTTATCTATCCCAATAAGCATAAAACAAAAGCTGAGATGAAAGTTCTTATTATTGATTATCTAACAGACTACTACGTTAATAAACGGATTCACACAAAATTGAATATGACTCCAAGAGAATTTGAAGCATCCCTCAAGAAGTGACTTAACTCCCTGTAAAGAAAACTGTTGCAGTTCCCTTTATGGGGAAAGTAATATGAATAACAACATTAACTTTAGTGTATTGTTTTTATTGATTATACTTGAGAATTAATTAACCAACTTCACAATAATGATGTTTTTATTCTACTTATTGTTGATTTAATAAGAAAATATGTGAAAACGCTATCAAACAACCTTACATTTTGTGTTATAAGGTGATACATTAACAATAGGAGGAATAAAATATGAAAGTTCTTATTTTAGGTGGCGCTGGTACCATGGCTATGGGTGGCGCAAGTTATTTAGCACGCTATGATGATGTCTCTGAGATTGTGATGAGTGATATTAATTTAGAAGCAGTAGAAAAAGTTGCTGAAATGTTGCAATCACCAAAGATAAAAGCGAAGTATTTAGATGCTTTGGATAAAGACATGTTGATTGAAGAAGCAAAAAAATATGATGTTGTTTTATCTTGTGTAGGTCCTTATACTAAATTTGGTGTACCTATTTTAGAAACAATTATTGAAGCTGGGGTTAACTATGTTGATGTGTGTGATGATCATGATGCAGCCATTGAATTAATGAAGCTTGATGAAAAGGCTAAAGAAAAAGGTGTCAGTGCCCTTATCTGTATGGGTACAACACCAGGAATTTCTAATGTTCAAGCAAAGGCTGTCTACGATATGCTTGATGAGTGTGACACAATGAAGATTGCATGGGCAATCACAACACCTGATCCAGAAATGGCTAAGGGAACGCATCTAGAGCACACAGGGGGAGATTTAATATCAAAGGCAGCTTGGGATCACTTAATTCATGTCTCATCTGGAAAAGTTCCAATTTGGAAAAATGGACAGTGGGATGAAATCGATGCGCTAGAATATGGCGAATGGGTTGACTTTGATGAACCGCTGGGCCGTGCTGAATCTTATTACATCGGACATGCTGAACCAGTAACTCTGGCTAAATATTTAGATATTAAAGATTTTTGTGCCTGTCTTGGATCCATCATGCCACCAGTCATGAAACGCTTAAGAAAAGAAGCACGCGGTCACGAAGAAGCACACCATCCGCCCAAACCAATTGATAAGAAACCTTTTGTTGGAAATGAAATTTGGCATGATCGTGGTGTTTGGGGTGGTCAAGCAGTCATAGTTGAAGGAACCAAAGACGGACGTAAAGTGAGAATTACATCCAGACTCCAGATGGGCATTACAGACATTAACGGATATAATAGTTCAGGTCAAGCCATTGGTACTTATATGATGGGTAAAGGACTTATCAATAAAAAAGGAGTCTATGCTCCTGAAGTTGTTATTGATCCTGATCCATTCTTTAAGGAGTTGGCTCAGTATTATTCAGACGATGCAAAAAAAGAATTTAGTGTTGATGATATCAATATGATTGAAATTGAATATTTAGATTAAATTTAAAATTATAGTGTCTACTCAGAGTGGACACTATTTTTTATATATTTTTTACTTTTGCTTAAATTATTTTAAAAATATTTGAAAAAATCATGTTTTAAGATAGTGATTTATCTAGGAATGATTATATTTTTGCAAATGAGAAGATAAAGTCCATATAGTTGTGTAAAAGCAAAAAAAACATAAAGTTACCAATTTGCTATAATGTATTTTTCCGAATGTTGAATCAGCAGATAGATTAATCGGTACGATACTTATAGACATTGATGAAGAATGGTCAACAAGCACAAGAAGATACATCAATTATA
>CALGYU010000028.1 GCA_937934685.1 uncultured Acholeplasma sp.
TTTTTTTTATAAAGAAGAAAAAAAGAATCTTAAAAGAGCGTTATTATAGTAAAATAAATATAACGTGCTAGAATAGTTTTGGCAACATTATAGACAAAGGAGGGTAGTTGTGAAATTACTTTATTGTCCGATATGTGGTAATAAACTAAGTTTAAAAGAGATTGGTGATGAAGGAATGATTCCTTATTGCCAAAAATGCAGTAAACCATGGTTTGATATAACATATCCCACAGTCATTGTTTTAGTTGTTAATGAGAATAAAGAAGTTTTATTACTCAAACAAAATGAAGTAACCAAAGATTTTTATGTTTTAGTTGCAGGATATCATCAACCCAAAGAAACACTTGAAACAACAGCGATAAGAGAAGTTTTAGAAGAAACAGGTCAAATCGTTACCAAGTTGATATATCAAAAAAGTTTCTATTATGAGAAAAAGGATAACATCATTTCAGGATTTATCGCTCATGTAAAAAAACAACCATTTAAGCAAAGCCCAGAAGTCGATGAACTCAGGTGGGCAACATTAAATGAAGCAAAACAACTAATTAAAGAGGGTTCTATCGCATATCAAATGCTAGAACTCTATATATAAGATAAGGCGAAACAAACATAGTAAGTTAAGAGTGCCTTTTCTTTGAAAAAGGATATTATATTAGGTATAATAATTATAGAAATAGATAGTATAACGGGAGGCAGAAAATGTTAGCTAAAAAATATGATCCACTAAAAGGGAAACAATTACAAATCCTAGATGCAAAAGGAAAAATTGTTGAACCATCATTAGAGCCAAATTTACCAAAAGAGACATTATTACAAATGTATAAAACCATGACACTAGGTAGAGTGGCAGACGTTAGAGCGTTACAATTCCAAAGACAAGGTCGTATGTTAACCTACGCACCAAACAAAGGACAAGAAGCTGCACAAGTTGGAGCAGCAGCAGCAATGGAACCACAAGACTGGTTATCACCAGCATTCCGTGAATTAAACATCATGTTATACAAAGGTGTTCCACTAGAGAACGTATACCTATACTGGTATGGTAATGAAAAAGGAAGTAACTTCCCTGGAGATACACACGTATTACCAGTAAACATCATTATTGGATCTCAAACAAACATTGGAGCAGGGCTTGCTATGGCGAGTCAAAAATTAGGAAAAAATGAAGTTACTTTAACAACTATTGGAGACGGTGGAACATCACACGGTGAATTTTACGAAGGATTAAACTTCGCTGCAACATTCAACGCACCAATGGTTATGCTAATTCAAAATAACCAATACGCAATTTCTACACCAAGAAGTTTAGCAACCAAAGCAACAACGCTTGCTCAAAAAGCAACTGCTTTTGGAATTCCTGGAATTCAAGTAGATGGAAACGACGTATTAGCTATGTATGCAGCAACTAAAGAAGCATTTGACCGCGCAAGACGTGGAGAAGGACCAACTTTAATTGAAGCATATACATATAGAATGGGGCCACACACAACATCAGATGACCCAACATTATATCGTTCAGATGACGAAGTTAAGGAATGGGAATTAAAAGACCCAATCTCAAGATTCAAAACATACTTAATTAACAAAGGATACTGGACTGAAGAAGAAGATCAAAAATTAGACGAAGAAAATAACGAATATGTTCTTGAAGTATTCAAGAAAGTTGAAAGTTATGGAAACGACGTTGAATTACGTGAAATCTTCGAACACACTTATGCAGAATGGACACCTCAATTAAGAGAACAATACGAAGAGCATAAGAAATACTTAGAAGAGGAAGGTAAATAATAATGGCTGTTATTAACTTACTTACTGCAATCAATCAAGCATTAGACATTCAATTAGAAAAAGACCCTACAGTTGTTGTATTTGGTGAAGACGTAGGTTTAGAAGGTGGAGTTTTCCGTGTTACCGCAGGATTACAAAAGAAATATGGCGTAGATAGAGTATTTGATACACCAATTTCAGAATCAGCAATCGTAGGTAGCGCTGTTGGTATGGCAATTAATGGTATGAAACCAGTAGTTGAAATCCAATTTGACGGATTCATCTATCCAGGATATACAGATTTAGTAACACACGCAGCTAGAATGCGTAACCGTTCAAGAGGTAAATATACTGTTCCTATGGTATTACGTGTACCAGTAGGTGGAGGTATTAGAGCTTTAGAACACCACTCAGAAAGTTTAGAAGTATTATTAGGATCAATCCCAGGATTAAAAGTAGTTATCCCATCAACACCATATGATGCTAAAGGATTATTAACTGCAGCAATCAAAGATCCAGACCCAGTTGTTTTCATGGAGCCAAAACGTATTTACCGTGCAGGGAAACAAGAAGTACCTGAAGGAGAATATGAAATTCCAATTGGAAAAGCTAAAGTTGTTAAACAAGGTACAGACGTTACAGTCGTAGCTTGGGGAGCAGTTGTTCGTGAAGTGGAAAAAGCAATCAAATTATTAGAAAAAGACAACATCAACGTAGAATTAATTGACTTAAGAACCATCTCACCAATAGATGAAGAAACCATCATCAATTCAGTTAAGAAAACTGGAAGATTTGTAGTAGTTCATGAAGCTGTTAAAACTTATGGACCAGCTGCTGAGTTAATTTCAATTGTTAACGAAAAAGCATTCTTGCATTTAGAAGCAGCACCAGCTAGAGTAACAGGATTTGATATTACAGTACCACTAGCAAGAGGAGAACATCACCACTATGTTCAACCAGAAAAAGTTGCACGCGAAATCAAACGTGTTGTACGCTTTTAAGTAGGAGGAAAACCAGTATGTATGATTTTAAATTCGCGGATATCGGTGAAGGTATCCATGAAGGAACCATTTTAACATGGAATGTTAAAGTAGGAGATAAAGTAAACGAAGGGGATACTTTAGTTGTTGTAGAAACAGATAAAGTAAACGCTGAATTACCATCTCCAGTAACAGGAATTATCGTAAAAGTAGGACCAGCAGTTGGAGAAACCATCCACGTTGGAGAAACAGTTGTTGTTATTGATGATGGCACAGGTGGAGAAGTTCCACAAGATGCACCAGCACAAGCTGCAGCACCTGCAGCTGCTCCAAAAGCAGCACCAGCGGCATCAGCACCATCAGCACCAGTATATGATTTTAAATTCGCAGATATCGGAGAAGGTATCCACGAAGGAACTATTTTAACATGGAATGTTAAAGTAGGAGATAAAGTAAACGAAGGGGATACTTTAGTTGTTGTAGAAACAGATAAAGTAAACGCTGAATTACCATCTCCAGCAACAGGGACTATCTTAAAAGTAGGACCAGCAGTTGGAGAAACCATTCACGTTGGAGAAACAGTTGTTATCATCGGTGAAGAAGGAACTTCATTAGATGCAGTAGCAGCTGCACCAGTTGAGGAAGAAGAAGGCGGAGCTGGAGTTGTTGGAGAAATCGAAGTTTCTTCAGAAGTTATGGCATCATCAAGCGAAGCATCAACAGAATCTGCTGCACCAGTAGCAACTGGAAAAGCACTTGCAACACCAGTAGCACGTCAAATGGCAAAAGATCTAGGATTAGACATTAATAAAATTGTAGGAACAGGCGCAAACGGCCGTGTATTAAAAGAAGATATCACTTTAGCAGCCCAAGGGAAACCAGCAGCAGCTCCAGCAGTGGCTTCACAACCAGTTGCAGCAGCTCCAGTGGTAGCACCACAAGTAACAGTACCAGCAGGCTCAGATGTTGAAGTTGTTAAGATTTCAAGATTAAGAAAAGCAATCGCTAAATCAATGGTAACATCAAAAACAGTTATCCCACACACAGTATTAATGGATGAAATTGTTGTAGATGCATTAGTTGACTTTAGAAAAAATGCTAAAGGCGTAGCTGAAGCAAAAGGTATTAAATTAACTTATATGGCATTAATTATGAAAGCTGTTGTTGTTGCATTAAAAGAATTCCCAATCTTTAACGCAAGCTTCAATGACCAAACCGATGAAGTTATCATTAAAAAATTCATCAACTTAGGTATGGCTGTTGATACTCCAGACGGATTAATTGTTCCAAACATTAAAAATGCTGATCGTTTAAGCGTATTTGAATTAGCTGAACAAGTAAGAACATTAGCTGATGAAACGATTGAACGTAAAGTACAAATGGATAAATTACAAAACGGAACATTCACAATTACTAACTTTGGATCAGTAGGCGTTTCATTTGGAACACCAGTTATCAATCATCCAGAATTAGCGATTTTAGGTGTTGGTAAAATTTCTCAAAAACCAGTTGTAGAAAACGGAGAAATCAAAGTTGCTAGCGTATTACCACTATCACTTGCAGTAGACCACAGAATCATTGATGGTGCAGATGGTGGAAGATTCTTAATGAGAATTAAAGAATTACTAAGTAACCCAACATTATTATTACTAAGCTAATAAAAGGAGATAGTAAAATGAAAAATTATGATATTGTAATCCTTGGAGCAGGTCCAGGTGGTTACGTAGCAGCAATTAAAGCAGCTCAATTAGGTGCAAAAGTTGCTGTCATAGAAAAAGAAGTTGTTGGAGGAATTTGTTTAAATCACGGATGTATCCCAACAAAAACATATTTAAAAAGCGCAAAAGTATATGATACAATGAAACATGCTGAATCATTTGGTGTAACAACATCAGGTGAAATCTCATATGATTGGTCAAAAATCTTACAAAGAAAAAATGGCGTTGTTAAACAATTAACAGGCGGTATTGCATTCTTATTAAAGAAAAACAAAGTAGACGTATATAACGGATATGGCGAAGTTATCTCTCCATCAGAAGTTAAAGTCGGAGAAGAAACCTTAAAAACTAAAAACTTAATCATTGCAACTGGAGCAACAGCAATTGTTCCACCAATTCCTGGTGTAAAAGAAGCATATGAAAAAGGAACCTTAGTGACCAGTAGAGAATTATTAAACGTTACCTCAGTACCTAAAACATTAGTTATTGTTGGTGGTGGTGTTATTGGTGTAGAATTTGCTACAGTCTTTAACTCATTTGGATCAAAAGTTATCATCATTGAAAAAATGGACGGAATCTTACCAACCATGGATAATGATGTACGCGATGCATACTCAAAACGTTTAAAAGCAGACGGTATCGAAGTTTTAACTAAAGCTGAAGTAAAATCAGTTGAAGGTAAAAAAATCACATATAACCTAGATGGAAAAGACGTAACCATTGATTCTGACTTAATTTTAATGGCTGTTGGAACAAGAGCAAATTCAAATGGACTAGAAAAATTAAACTTAAAAATGGATCGTGCCAACATCGTTACAGATGAATACTTAAGAACATCAGTTCCTGGTGTATACGCAATTGGTGATGTTAACGGTAAATTCATGTTAGCACACGTTGCTTCACACGAAGGAATCATCGCAGTACAACACGCTTTAGGCAAAGATGTACATGCTATGAGATATGACAGAGTACCATCATGTATCTACGGTTCTCCAGAAATCGCAGCCATCGGTATGACTGAACAAGAAGCTAAAGACAAAGGCTTAGACTACAAAGTAGCTAAAGTACCTTTAGCAGCTGTAGGTAAAGCGTTAGCTGATGGAGAAAAAGAAGGTTTTGCAAAAATCATCGTTGACAAAAAATATTTAGAAGTATTAGGGATGCATATTTATGCATACAATGCGACTGAATTAATTAGTGAAATTGCTGTAACTATGGAATTAGAAGGAACTGCTTATGAGTTAGCTCAAGCAATTCACCCACATCCAACGTTATCAGAATTAACAATGGAAACTGCGATGGCAGCAATTGACAAAGCAATTCATATTTAACTAACATAAAGACCATTTAAAATGGTCTTTTTTTTATATTAAATTGAAAATAAAATAGCAATTTGATATAATCAAAGTAACATAGTGTTCGAACACATTACAAAGGAGGATCAATATGTCTCTAACCATAAAAGAAATTGCTAAACTAGCCAATACATCTAGAGGAACCGTTGATAGAGTTCTTAATCAACGTGGTGGCGTTAGCAAAGAAACAGAAGAAAAAATTTTAAAAATCATTAACGAACATGGCTATCGATACAATGAATATGCAAGAGCATTGGTTAACTCTAGAAAAAGCCATAAAATTGGCATCATTACATCTTCTATAGGAAGTGATTTTTACACTAGAGTCCTAAAAGGCATCAAAGAAGCATGTAACAATCCCAAACATAGACAAATTGAACCAATCATCATTGAAACAAGAATCAATAACTACCAAGATCAAATTGATGCTATTGAAAAATTAGAAAATCAAGTTGAAGGTCTCATCATTACATCAAACGCCCATCCTAAAGTTAAAGAATTATTAGAAAAACTAACCATACCTGTGGTAACATGTACCAACGATATTGAGTTAGAAAGCTTAGCTTTTGTGGGATGTAACTATTATAATAACGGACACCTTTGTGGTGATTTAGCCAGCGTCATTTTAGATGAAGGAAAAATACTGATCATTACTTCTGATAATATCAAAGGATATGAACAAAGAGTCAAAGGGTTTATGGAACAAATTCCTAGATATAAATACGATGTTAAACAACTAAGTGTCACAGAATCATACGAAGAAACCTATACGACCATTAAAAACTATTTATTTGATCACCAAGTAGATTTAATCTTTTTTTCTATCAGTTCAGGAACTAATGCGGGCTTAGACGCCATTAGTGACTTAAACTATCAAACCAAAATTTTAACAGTAGATGAAGATCCAGCTGTTATTGATAACTTAAGAAAAGGGAAAATTGCCGCAACCGTCACCCAACAACCAGAAAAACAAGGTCGATATACCGTTATTGCAATGAACAATTATTTTCTTTTAAAACAACAACCAGTTAACAACAAAATCATCATCGGTAACAAAATTAAATTAAGACACTCAAATTTTGATGAAGTGTTTTGGGATAAATAAAAAGGAGAAAACATGAAATTATTATACAATGAAAGCTTTGAAGATTTTCCGATCGGCGAATTTCCTTATGATAAAGAACATAGCGCACTAGGTGAATACCATCACATCATGCCTAAAGGTTATATGGGGAATTTTTATGACCCAATTAACAATCATCAGTGGAGAAGTATGGGTGGAAACTGGTTAGTCACTAGTTATAACGGAAAAAAATATATGGAACAAAATAGAGGGTATCACGTTAAAGGTCACTTTAGTGATGTCACCTCCATGCTTGTTTTAAACTCAGAAGATATTAAAAATATCTATCTTGAAACAAAAGTCACATTATACTCTACAAACCATGAAACAGGCATAGCATTTAATTATATACACAATAGAAAGTACTTAGCTTTGGTGATGGGAAGCGATTATATAGAACTTTACCAAAAAAACCAAACCACTAGAACAACATTAAAAAAACTATCCTTTCATACAGAGGCCTTAAAAACCTATCATTTAAAAATAGAAAGAAATGAACAACAGATAACTATCACAATTAATGATGAAATCATCATTCAGGAAAACTTTTTAATAGAGAATAAAGGAAAAGTAGCCTTAATGAGTCAAAATGCTTGTCGCTATGAATATCTTAAGGTAAGTGTTTCTAAAAAAGAATATGAATTAATACTTAATGAAAAAAAACACCAAGAAAAAGTTCTTGAAAACAAAAGAAACAAATTTTCAACCCCTAAAGTCATTCATAAAATAAACCTAGAAAAAAGTGGTTCAGGAAGACATATAAGAGTAGCTAAAACAAAAGATAATGTGATCTTCGTTTTTGCTCAACATCAAAAAAGAATGTATCGAGATGCTTTTGCTCATATTAGTTGTCTAACCGCCTTTGACTTATCAGGTAAAATGCTATGGCAAATTGGTGAACCAAATGATGATCCAGACTATGGTCTTATTAGTTGCGATTTACCTTTCCAAATAGGAGATTTTAATAATGATGGTCAGTTAGAACTAGTCTATGTACAAAATTTTGAAATCACAGTCATTGATTTACTGACCGGAAAAGAAATTAAGAAAGCAAAAACCCCTTATATCAAAACAGAAACAACCATGGAAAAAGACTATCCATATGATTATTTAAATGTAGATGCAATTAGATTTGCTGATTTCACGAAAAAAGGATACAGAGGCGATCTAATGATTAAAGATAGATACAAAAATGTGTGGGGATTAGACCATAATTTTAACATCCTCTTTAAATACAACCATAAAAACACCGGTCACTTTCCATATGTTTTAGATATTGATCAAGACGGAATAGATGAATTATTTATTGGATATGATCTTACTAAAAATGGAAAAGTGATTTGGTCTTTACCTTATGATTCAGATCATACCGATGAAATCATTTTTGAAAGTTTATCAGAAAATTCAGAAAAAGTCTTCATATTGGCATCAGGTAACGAAGGATTTAACATCGTTTCTGCTAAAGGAGAAATTTTACACAATATCCCAGTAGGTCATGCACAAAGAATTAGTCTTGCAAAATATGATCCAAATAAAGAAGGATACCAAATATGTGTCACATCCTTTTGGGGAGCTAATGGGATCATTTACACATTTGATAAAGATCTAAACTTACTAGCAGAAAAAGAAATGGTAGGTAATGGCAATATCATTACACCAATTAATTATGATAATGATAACCAAAACCTCATTTTAATGAACACATCATCCATTTATGGTGGCTTATATGATGTTGATTTAGATTGTGTCGTTTCATTTAAAGAAGAAGGGCAACCGACACTAGCCAGCGAAGCTTTTGACATTGACTCAGATGATGTAGATGAAATCCTAACTTGGGATATGAATCAATTATGGATTTATAAAGCCAGTCAAATTAAACCTAAAAAACAAGCATATAGAAGATATGATAAAGACTCATTTAGCAATTATCGTGGAGAATACTTACTACCAAAAAAATAAAAGATGCACTAGTTTTTAACTAGCAGCATCTTTTTCTTTTTTATCTTATTCTAATAAACAATCATAAACATCTAAATGATTAATCAATAAAGATTTAAGTTCTCCTGGAATAACCTTTTTTTCTAAAAGTAAGGTTTCAATCTCAGTAAGAGGTAAATCCTTTTTTGTAATAGAAATACTTTTAATAACACCTTGTTCAACAGTAAAAGCCATATGAAGATCATCTTTATTCTTTTTAATCATAGAAGAGGGAGACTCAGCATAATTCCACTCCCAAGACAAATACTTTTCATTTTTAAGATCATTAACTTGATCTAAAACATCAGACGATAAAGATAAAGCATCTTTCTTATAATCATTCCCCATCAATTCAACATACAAATATTCTTTAATTTCTTCTAAACTTAAATGAGTAAACTGTGACAAATTAGTTACCTCAGAGCGGTTAGATTTAACGCTATGAGATAAAACATCATCCTTTTTAGGTCTTAAAAGCTTTTTTAAAGTTGTTAAATTAGAATCAAAAAGCAAAGTGCCATGATGTAGAAGTACATCTTTATAAACAAACTGTGCATTTCCTGATATTTTTTCATGACCAATCTTTAAATCACTTTTCCCGACCAAACCAATCGGAATACCTATTTTATTTAAAGCCGCAACAATCTTTTCAGTCATCACTTTATAATTATTAGCAAGTCCCTTGTTTTTAGTGATAAAGGTAAAATTTAAATTACCTAGATCATGAAAAACAGTTCCGCCACCAGAAATTCTTCGCACAAAAGGAATTCCCTTTTGAATGGCCAACTTAATATCAATTTCTTCAAAAACATTTTGATTCCTTCCAATAATAACAGAAGGAGAATTTTGCCATAAAATAAAAAAGTCTTCATTAAAATTCAAATTTTTAACCAAATACTCTTCTAAAGCTAAATTAAAATAGGGGTCAGTAGAAGTGTTTAAAATAGTTTTCATCATATCACCTAAAAATAGTTTAATAGAAACCAAATTAAATGTCAATTAAACCAAATTATAGATATGTTATAATAAGGTTAGGGGATAAGGGAGGATATAACATGAAAACATTGTTACTATATAATCCTAATAGTGGAACAGGAAAAATTTTAAAAAAAGTAAAGAAAGTAGAAAAACATTTTACAACCAAAGGATGGCAACTAGACACCTATGCTTCTAAAAGCCGAGAAGACTTGATAGATGCTGCCTATAGAAACGCTCATCAATATGATCGTTATATTTTAATGGGCGGAGATGGAACGATGAGCCTTAGCATGAAGGGAATCATGAAAAGCAAAGTCAGACCCAAAGTTTTAACTATTCCAACCGGTACAGCCAATGATTTTTCATATATCATGGGAATTAAACGATTTAAAATTAAACAAACACTTAAACTACTTGATCATAACGTCACTAAGAAAACAGATATCTATATGGTTAACCAAAACTATTTTATTTATGCAGGAGCAATCGGTAAATTCTCAGAGGTCAGTTATGATATTAGAAATGGTGCTAAAAAAAGATTAGGGCATTTAGCCTATATGATTAGAGGCTTAAAAAGTATTCCCAAGAAAGTGGAATTTGACATCAAAATAGAAACAGAAGATAAGACCTATGAAATGAAAAGTTTTTTAGTCCTCTTACTGGCAGGAAAAAGAGTTGCAGGCTTTAATTTTAAGAAATTAAATAAAGACATTAAATTAAATGATGGCAAACTAGAGTTAATCGCATTTAAAAGAAATAGTGTCTTTAGCTGGCTTAAAATCTTTTATTTTTATTTTTCAAGAGGAAAAGTTTTTAAAAGCGATCTAAAAATGACCATCAAAGAAGCGAAAATAGAAGTTATAGGCAATCACCAATGGAATTTTGATGGCGAAGTTGAAAAAAACGAAACGCAACATATCAAAGTATGTCAAGAGGCCGTTGAAATGTATGTGACACCAAAATCAGAAAAAATCTATTACTAATAAAAAACTTTACATAAATTTTACATAATATTAGCCATAATAAGATAGTTTGAAAAACAAAAAAAACATATAATGGACTCAATAAAACTTAGGAGGACATTATGAAGAAATTTTCAACCATGATTATAATGATAATATTAAGTATCAGCTTGGTTGGTTGTGGAAAAACAGATGATTCAGAAAACAACCATAAAGAAATTCAAGCTTACACAAGAGACACATCATCAGGAACCAGAGAAGCTTTCTTTGACATCATAGGGATTAAAAAAGATTTTGCAGAAACAACTGTTGGAAAAATCCAAGAAGTATCTTCTAATGGAGATATGATTAGCAAAGTAGAAAACGATAAAAACGGCATAGGATATATTTCCTTATCATCATATGATCCTAAAAAACTAAAAGCTTTAACATATGGCGGAGTTATAGGTAGTGACCAAACAGTACTTAATGGAGAGTATGGATTAAAAAGACCATTTAATTACATCGTAAGAGAAAATGTTGAAAGCGATGAAGATCAAATTATTGCGGCACTTATCGCCTTTATGACAACAGAAGAAGGTAAAGCGACCATCTATGCTAATGGGGGTATCGTTGAAATGAAAGATACGGATGTATCGTGGAACGATATTAAACAAAACTACCCAATTACAGCAAAAGACAACAGTCACATTACCGTTAAATTTGGAGGATCCACCTCTGTTCAAAAAATAGCAGAAGCATTAAGTGGCCAGTTTAAGGGGTTAGCGGGTAATTTCATTGCAGACCATAACCATACAGGATCTAGTGACGCATATAAAAGAACACAAGGATCAGAAAAAGATGGTGCCAATAAAATACATATGGGGTTTCTATCTAGAGACTTTAACCTTTCTGAGGAAAGTAAAAAAGAAAACACATACGGTATTCTTGCATGGGATGCGGTTGTTGTAGTTGTACATAAAAACAACGCCATTACTGATATAGATGCACAAACGTTAAAAGCTATCTATACAGGCGAGAAAAAAGAATGGTAGGGAAAAAAGATGCAACACAATCTAGAGAAAAAAGAAGTTAGAAATAAGCAAATCATTAACGTGGTAGTTAAGACTATCCTACTTTTAGCAACTCTTATTTCAGCCTCAATCATCATCTTGATCGTTGTACAAATAGCCGGGCGTGGTTTACGCCCGCTTTTTCAGTATTATGAGGTACAACAAGGTAATGAAATTATTAAAATGAAATTAAACTTTTTTACATTCATTAGCGGAACAACTTACACAGCTCCACTATATCAAATAGGATTTATTATCATCAATACATTATTTATCGTTTTACTAGCGGTTTTAATCGCTACACCGATATCGATATTAACTAGTATTTTTGTCGTTAAAATAGCTCCAAAATTTGTATCCACTGGATTAACAACCATTGTAGAAATGTTAGCCGCCGTACCATCCATTATCTTCGGTATGTTTGGTTCAGGCTTTATTTCTAAAATTGTTCAATCCATCGCAAGACTATTTGGAAGAGAAATAGGCTTAAACTCCTTACTAACCACCATCATTGTTCTGGTTATCATGATCTTACCAACCATCACTATGATGAGCATCACAGCAGTTAGAAGCGTAAAACCTGAAATTGAAGAAGGTTCACTGGCTTTAGGTGTTACACCAATGCAGACATATTTTAAAGTCACATTAAAAAAAGCTAAATCAGGGATATTTGCAGGTGTTATTTTAGCCATTGGTAGAGCCTTAGGTGAGGCAACAGCTGTTTCCTTAGTATCAGGAAATACCGGAAAAGGACCTAATTTTGATTTATTTGGACCAACAAGAACCTTAACCTCTACCATATTAAGTGGATTAAAAGAAACTAGCGGTTTTGATTATGATGTTAGATTTACCATCGGACTGGTGTTAATTGTCATCATCTTAGTCACAAACATTATTTTAAATAAAGTTAAAAAAAGGATGAGCAGATATGAAAGCTAGAACATTTTATGATAGTTTAAGAAAAATAGTCATGTATACAGCATCCTCTATTTCAGTTATTTTCTTCTTTTTAATTTTATATTTTGTGTTAAGCAACGGATTACCGTTATTAAACTTTAAAATAATCACAGGTAATAACGAAAGCATCACCACAAACCTAACGGTTAAATCATTAGCACCAGACTTATTAGAAGGAACTTTAGAAGAAGGGTCAAGCAGATACGGATTAGCAGTAGAAGAAATAGCAGAAGGCTTTAAAATTACTTATCTTCATAAAGATTCAGCTATTTTAAAAAACAACGATGTAGTAATCAATGATGTTATCTTAAAGGAAAACCTTATTTTTAAAAACGATAAAAATCAAACCATCACTTATGATGAAGCCACACTAAATAAAGAAACCTTTATCGATATGTTAAATAAAACAGTGGTTATAGAAAAAATGACGATTTTAAGAAATGGGACAACCAAAAACATTAAAACTCAAAATATATACCCAACCTATGAATTAGAAGGAGAGGGATTTCTTTCTAAACGATATGGCGTTATTTTAATAGATTCAACCAATCTTGAAGGTGAAAGTATCATTAAAGTGGTTAAAATACATGAAGACTCACCACTCAAAAAAGCATATTTATACAACGACCATCAAGCGGAAAGCCCACTAGATGAAGGGGATACCTTTTATAACGCTGGTGTTGTGTTTAAAGATGACCAAGGAAAAACCATTTTATTCAATATTAAAAATGGTGCAGAAGCCATGGCACAAGTTTTAGATCAAACGGTTTATATTTCTATGTTACCAACAGTTTTAGTTGGTGGAGGGATTAGAGGATCTATCATCACAACCCTTTATCTAATCATCATCACACTCATCATTGCTGTTCCAATAGGAATCTTTACAGCAGTTTACCTCCATGAATATGCTAGACAAAATAAATTCACAGAACTACTTAGAAGCTTAATCGATATGTTAACCGGCATCCCATCTATCATCTATGGTTTAATGGGGGCGGCATTATTTATACCGTTATCACAAAAGATATTCGGATCAAACTTAATCGACGGTGGAACCATCATCTCTGGATCTTTAACTCTAGCAGTTATCGTTTTACCAATCATCATCAAATCAACAGAATCGGCGCTAGATGTTGTTCCAAAGGATTATAAATTCGCATCCTTAGCTTTAGGGGCTAACGATACACAAACCACCTTTAAAGTCATTTTACCAAATGCGATTCCTGGCATTTTATCAGCAGTCTTACTTTCAATTGGTAGAATCATGGGAGAATCAGCCGCATTAATATATGCAATCGGTACGGTTGTTAAAGATGAAATATCTATTTTTGGAAACGGGACATCGCTTGCTGTTCATATTTGGACAGCGATGGCGGGAGAAACCCCTAACTTTGCTTTAGCATCAACCATTTCTATCATCATTTTAGTCGTCGTATTAACCTTAAATGTAGTAGTAAAACTGATTACTAAACGACTTATGAGAAAGTATCAATAGGAGGAAACAATGGAAAACATTTTTAAAGTTGAGAATATGGATCTCTATTACGGAGAGAAACAAGCTCTTAAAAAAATCAATATCGAAATCAAAGAAAAAGAAGTAACAGCCTTTATAGGACCTTCTGGATGTGGGAAATCAACTTTACTTAGAAGTTTTAACCGCATGAATGATCTAATTGAAAATTGTAGAATCGAAGGTTCTATCTTTTATGATAATCAAAACATATACGATAAAAAAAGTGATGTCATCTCATTAAGGACTCATGTTGGGATGGTTTTCCAAAAACCAAACCCTTTCCCAATGAGTATTTATGACAACATCGCTTATGGGCCTAGATGCCATGGCATTAAGAAAAAAGAAGTCTTAGATGAAATTGTAGAAAGCTCATTAAGACAAGCCGCTCTTTGGGAAGAAGTTAAAGATAGATTAAAAGACTCAGCCCTAGCATTATCCGGAGGACAACAACAAAGACTTTGTATCGCAAGAACCTTAGCTATGAAACCAAAAGTTATTTTAATGGATGAACCAACCAGTGCATTAGACCCGATTGCTACTTTAAAGATTGAAGAACTTGTTGTTGAGTTAAAAAAAGATTATACTATAATCATAGTAACGCATAATATGCAACAAGCCGCTAGAATATCAGATAAAACAGCATTTTTCTATTTAGGTGAACTCATTGAATACGATAGAACTGCTAAAATATTTACAAACCCAAGCAAAAAACAAACCGAGGATTATATTACAGGTAAATTCGGATAGGAGAAATAGATAAAATGACAGGATTAAGGACAGGACTCTTTAAAGAAGTAGAAGAATTAAAAAAAGAAGTTTCTATGATGGCAGATTTGGTTTTAAAACAAATTAACAGCGCCTTACTTGCCTTTAAAGAAAACGATGTTGAAAAAGCAAAAATCATCATGAGTCAAGATAACCTTGTGGATAAAATGGAAGAAGATATCGCAAAATCCGCATTAAGAATCATTTGGAAGGAACAACCTTTAGCACAAGACTTAAGACTAGTCACAGGTGTTTTAAAACTGATTACAGACCTAGAAAGAATCGGGGATCACGCTGTGGATATTGCAGAAATAACCCTACACCTTTCTAATGTCCCTAATCAAAGAATCATTCCACTCATCACAGAAATGAGTGTAGAAAGCGAAAAAATGGTTCTACTAGCCATTGAAGCTTTAGTTAAGCAAAACAAAAGTGATGCAGAAAAAGTTATTCTTGCAGATGATATTGTAGATGACTTATTTGCTTTAGTGATGTCAAAAATTGCTCAAGAATTAAAAGAAGATGTTCACATCAGTCAAGAATATGCTCTATCTCTTTTAATGATTGCTAAGTATATTGAAAGAGTTAGTGACCATGCAGTTAATATTGCTGAGTGGGTAATTTTTATTGTTACAGGGAAACACAAGGAAACAGACTTATTTTAAAAAGGGAGTGATTGCATGTTAGTATATTTCTTAGAAGATGATACATCTATTCACTATATTATAGAAAAAACACTTCAACAATCCAATTTTTCATATGAAGGATTTTATGAAGCAGAAAAACTCATCGAAAGAACCAAACAAAACATGCCTGATTTATTTTTATTAGACATCATGTTACCAGATTTATCTGGAATAGAGGTCATCAAGTATATTAGAAATAAAAATAAAGACGCAATCATTATAGTAGTTTCTGCTTTAAACAGTGAAATAGATAAAGTCAAAGCATTAGATTTAGGCGCAGACGATTATATAACCAAACCATTTGGAGTTTTAGAGCTTATATCTAGAATCAACGCCCATGCCAGACGCATTGAAAAAACCAAAGTGTACATCAAAGATGATTTAAAATTAAACCTAGAAGAACACACCTTCTACATTAACGATAATAAAATCACTTTAACTAATAAAGAATTTGATGTGTTATATTTACTTTTAAAAAATGAAGGTAAAGTGGTTAGAAAAGAAACCTTTTTTAAAGAAATTTGGGACATGACCGCAGAGGTTGAAACTAGAACATTAGACATGCACATTAAATCACTAAGAGAAAAAATCAAAGATTCAAAAGTTGAAATTATGACAGTAAGAGGTGTGGGCTATCAAATTTAAAAAACGTGTTTTATTTACAATGATTATTTACCACATATTTTGGGGAATGATGTTATCATTCTCTTTTAAACACGTCTTTTCCAAGCCTTTAATGTATCTTTTCTTATACATATTTTTTCTAGGGATCATTTTTATCTTCATGAAGTATCAACGTCAAGAAGATAAAAAAAGAGTAGAAAAATTAACTAAAAAATATTTTGATAACTATTTATTCATCGAAGAAAATGATAGTTTTGATTACGTAGAAAAAGCGTTTAAAAAAGAAGTAGAACAAAGAAATGAAATACTTAAAGAATATAAATCCTACCAAAAACAAACCAACTTTATTTTAGAGTCTATTAATAGAGGAGTTGCAATCATCAGTGTAGATCACATCATCTTTCATAACAGCTCTTTTATAGAATACCTAAGTCTTAACGGTCAAATCTTATATGAACCATACCACAAAGTCTTTAGATCATATGATTTAAAAGCACTCATCGCAGAAGCTAAAAAAAGTAAAACACCGATCATCAGAACACTTGAGATTAACAAAAAGGTACTTCAAGTTAGAGCTGTTTTTTTAGAAGATGAGAAAAGTGAACAAATTTTATTAATCGTAAGAGACCTACAAGAGTATCACTTAATGGAAAGTGTGAAAAGAGACTTCTTTTCATATGCCTCGCATGAACTAAAAACGCCTATTACCGCTATTAAAGGCTATGCAGAACTCATTTATCATCAAATGGTAGATGAAGTGGAATCTAGAAAGTTAGCAGAAAAAATTAATGAATCAGCTTCATTTATGACACTTTTAGTAGATGATATGTTGATGTTATCTAGATTAGAATATTTAAAAGACTCAAAAAGAACAGAAATCAATTTAAACCATATTTTAAATGAAGTATTACACCAGTTAGAAAACCATATAGAAGAAAAACATATTCATCTAGAATTAAACATCAAATCTGACATCACATATCTTGCAGACAGAGTAGATATGTTTAGATTGTTTAAAAACCTGATTGAAAATGGTGTGAAATATAATAAGATCAATGGTAAATTAAGTATTTCACTACAAGAAGAAAACAAGCAAATCATCTTTACCATCAAAGATAGTGGCATAGGGATTGCCGATGAACATATTAAAAGAGTATTTGAAAGATTTTACAGAATCAACCAAGGTAGAGAAAAAAATGGGACAGGATTAGGTTTAGCTATTGTCAAACATATTGTTTTAAATTATCAAGGTGAAATCCAGTTAAAAACCCAGCTAGGCGAATATACGGAATTTATCGTCCAATTACCTAAAAAATAATCGAAAACTGTAAGCATTTACATATTTTATTTCATTGAAAAACCAAAAAAAATACCATATAATGAAGTTGTGTTAGAGAAGATCTAATTTAAAATTTAATAAAATCAACTAGTAAGGAAAAACGTTTTGAATGATGAAGTCTGGTAATTTGTCAGAGCGTTTTTTTTGTACCCAAAATCAAGAAAATTCGGAGGATAAAAACCATGATTACCAAAATTAAAAAAAGAGATGGACGCATTGTACGCTTTAATCAAGATAAAATAGTATCAGCTATACAAAAAGCAATGCTAGCATCTAATGAACCACTAAATAAGGCAGATGATATTGCAAATGATGTCATTAGAGCCCTGGCCGCAAAATTCTCATCTGATATACCAACCGTTGAAGATATCCAAGATGAAGTAGAATTAGCGCTTATTCGTAATGGATTAGCAGAAGTTGGAAAATCATATATTTTATATAGAGAAGAACGCAATAGAGTGAGAGATAAAAATACAAGATTAATGAAAACCTATCATGACATTACTTTCTCTAAAAGTAATGAAAGTGATCTAAAAAGAGAAAATGCCAACATCAATAGCGACACACCGATGGGAGCGATGCTTAAATACGGTAGTGAAGGAGCCAAAGAGTTTTTTAAGATGTTTGTCTTAAATCCTAAACATGCTAAAGCGCATGAAGAAGGATTAATTCATATTCATGACCTAGACTTCTTAAGTTTAACTCTAACATGTTGTCAAATTGACTTAACTAAATTGTTTAAAGACGGATTTGTCACAGGTCACGGATCAATTAGAGAACCTAAAGATATCAAAACTTATGCAGCCTTAGCATGTATTGCCATTCAGTCTAACCAAAATGACCAACATGGAGGGCAAAGTGTCCCAAACTTTGATTATGACATGGCAGAGGGTGTTAGAAAGACATATGTTAAAAACTTTATTCGAAATTTAGAAAAAGCATTAGAATTTAACCAAGTTTCTCAAGACGCTAAACAATTAATCCAAAAAATAGAAACAGAATATCATGTTTTACCAAAATTAAACAATGATGAAATCAACGCATACCTTCTTAAGGAACTTAATTGTGAAAATGCAGAAAACATTTTAAACTTTACAGTCAAACATGCTAAAAAAGAAACCATTAGAGATACTTATCAAGCGATGGAATCTTTAATTCATAACTTAAATACCATGCATTCAAGAGCAGGAGCGCAAGTTCCATTTAGTTCAATTAACTATGGAACAGACACAAGCCCAGAAGGACAATTAGTTATTGAACAAATACTACTTGCTACACAAGCAGGTTTAGGAGAAGGAGAAACACCAATTTTCCCTATCCAAATTTTTAAAGTTAAAGAGGGTGTTAACTTTAATGAAACAGATCCAAACTATCCTTTATTCAAATTAGCAATTGCAACTTCGGCAAAAAGATTATTCCCTAACTTCTCATTTATTGATGCACCATTTAATAAAGAGTTTTATAAAGAAGGGGACCGAAATACAGAAATTGCTTATATGGGATGTAGAACACGCGTCATGTCAAACATTCATGATCCAGAAAAAGAAGTAGTTACAGGACGTGGGAATTTAAGTTTCACAAGTGTTAACTTACCAAGAATAGCCCTAACAAGTAAAAACATGAAAGATTTTTATACAAAGTTAGATGAAACCATGGATTTAGTTATTGAACAATTATTAGAAAGATTTGACATTCAAAAAAAGCTTCACGTATATAACTTCCCGTTTTTAATGGGGCAAGGTGTTTGGTTAGATTCAGAAAAATTAAAACCAACAGACACCATTGAAGAAGTCATTAAACATGGGACACTAGCAACAGGATTTATTGGCCTAGCAGAGACATTAAAGGTTCTTACAGGAAAACATCAAGGAGAATCTGAAGACTCTCAAAAATTAGGTATTGAAATCATTCAAACCATGAGAGAAAAAATGGATTTAGCTGCTAAAAAATATAAACTCAATTTCAGTTTAATCGCAACACCAGCAGAAGGACTTTCTGGTCGTTTTGTTAAAATAGATAGAAACAAATTTGGAGTAATAGAAGGTGTGACAAATCATGAGTATTATACAAACTCATTCCACGTACCAGTATATTACCCAATCACTGCTTATCATAAAATAGAAATTGAAGCACCATATCATGCATTAACCAATGGTGGTCATATTAGTTATATAGAGCTAGACGGAGATCCAAGCAAAAACTTAGAAGCATTTGAAAAAATCATTAAACACATGAAAGAAAAAGGGATTGGATATGGATCAATCAATCACTCTGTTGATTATGATCCTGCATGTAAATATGTTGGAATTATTAACGAAGAATGCCCTAAATGTGGTAGACATGAAACAGAAGATGCGCCATTTGAAAGAATTAGAAGAATTACAGGTTACTTAGTTGGAACTTTAGATAGATTTAACAACGCTAAGAGAAAAGAAGTTGAAGAACGTGTCAAACACTTTAAATCCAAAAATTAGACTATCTGGGATCATTGAAGAATCTATTGTCGATGGACCAGGCATACGTTTTGTTATCTTTACACAAGGATGTCTTAAAAGATGTTATATGTGCCATAATGAAGAAACACAAGCGTTAGACAAAGGCTATTTAATGGAACTAGATCAAATTGTAGACAAATGGAGAGAAAACCCGCTTTTAACAGGGATCACTCTTTCAGGTGGAGAGCCTTTTTTACAGGCAAAAGCATGTCTATACTTAGCTAAAAAAGCTCTTTTAGATGGGTTAAATGTCTTTATTTATAGTGGTTATTATTACGAAGAACTTAGAGCATCAAAAAATGAATATGTACAAGAATTATTAGATATCTCTACTTACTTAGTAGATGGACCATTTGAACATAAACTTAAAAATCTTAATTTGTTATTTAGAGGCAGTAGTAATCAACGCATTGTTGATTTACAAGCCTCTAAACAAATGAAGACATTGGTGTTAGATAAAGATTTACAATTGTAGGTGAAAATATGGTAATAGTTTATGACAGTTTGACTGGACAAGGGAAAAGATTTGCCAGTCATCTTGAATATAAATGTATGAGTGTCTCCGAATATATAGAAAGCAAAGAAGAGGTTTTTTTACTCACCAGAAGTATTAACTTCGGGGAAGTTCCAAAAACCACTGAAATTTTCTTAAAAAACTTTGCACATAAAGTCGTTGGAGTTGCTGTTTCAGGCAATAGAACGTGGGGACATAACTATGGCAAAGCAGGAGAAACAATAGAAAATGAGTACCATATTCCATTGGTTTTAAAATATGAAGGTTCGGGATATCCAGAAGACAGACAAGTAATTAAAGACTGGATAAAAGAATACATTAATAAAAGGGAGACATAAAAATGGAACAAGGTAGAAATAATCATATCCCAGAGTGGATACTTTTAAATAATCAAGTAGTTAATGAAAATGGAGAAATCAAAAGCTTAGATAAAGATAAAGAAGCTGCGCATATCTATTTAGTTAACGAAGTATATAAAAAAATGATGAAGTTTGATACTTTAGAAGAAAAACTAAAGTATTTAATTGATCAAGAATATTACGAAAAAGAATTTTTAGACAGATACAGTCAAGAAGAAATTCAAAAAATATACGATTTAGCATACGCAAAAAACTTTGAATTTCCTACCTATATGGGAGCATTTAAGTTTTATAACGACTATGCACTAAAAACAAGAGATAATCAACATTTCTTAGAACGCTATGAAGATAGATTAGCAGTTAACGCCTTATATCATGCCAATGGAGATTTCTTAATGGCAGAAAGAATAATCAACGCTTTAATGAATCAAGACTTTACACCAGCAACACCCACTTTGTTAAATACAGGGAAAAAACATCGTGGCGAGTTTGTCTCATGTTTCTTATTAGAAGCAGGGGACTCACTTAATGATATTGCTAGAATTAATGAATTCTCCATGCAACTATCAAAAATTGGTGGTGGCGTTTCTATTAACCTCACTAATTTAAGAGCCAAAGGAGAGTCTATTAAAGGCATTCCAAATGTTGGTAAAGGAGTTGTTGGGGTAGCTAAAATATTAGATAATGCCTTTAGATATGCTGATCAAATGGGACAAAGAACAGGCGCGGGTGCTGTTTATCTTAACGTATTTCATGCAGATATTGAAGACTTTTTAAACACAAAAAAGTTAAATGCTGATGATGATGTTAGAGTAAAAACACTTTCTATGGGAGTGGTTCTACCAGATAAAATGATTGAACTTGCTAGAAATAACGAAGAAATGTACTTATTTTATCCTCATACAGTGTTTAAAGAATATGGAAAAAACTTTGCAGATATTTCTATTGATATGGATCATTGGTATGATATTTTAGTTTCAAACCCAAAAGTAAGAAAAAGAAAAATAAACCCAAGAAAACTTCTGGAGTTAATCGCTCAGTTACAAGGAGAAAGCGGATATCCATACATCATGTTTTCAGATAACGTTAACCGCGTAAACACCGTAGATTTACCGGTTAAATTTTCTAATCTATGTACTGAAATTCTACAACCTACCATCACTTCAGAATATTCTGATTATCATGATAGAGAAAATGACCAAATCGGATTAGATGTATCTTGTAATCTTGCCTCAGGTCATATGGGAAACATGATTAAAAACAACACCATCAAGGAAACCGTGTTTTCTGCTATGGATGTGATGAACTCAGTTTCTTTTAATACAGATATCAAATATGTTCCTGCAGTCGCAAAAGCAAATAAACTTAACCGAAGTGTTGGTTTTGGTATTATGGGACACCATGGATTTATCGCAGAAAACTATATCCTATATGGTAGCGATGAAAACATAGAATTAATCGATGTCTTTTTTAATATAGTTAACTATTATAGTCTAGTCCATTCTATGGAAATGGCTAAAAAAACGGGACAAAAATTTTATAGATTCGAAAAATCTACATACGCAGATGGTAGTTACTTTGAAAAAAGAGGGCAAATACTGCCAGAAAGTCCAAAAGTAAAAGAAATCTTTAAAGATATTTATAATCCAACCAATCAAGATTGGGAACAGTTAAAACAAGATGTAATGACTTATGGATTATATAATTCACATAGACTTGCTGTTGCTCCAAACGGATCTATTGGATATGTTATGAGCGCAACACCATCTTTAACACCAATCAAACAATTGGTAGAAGAAAGAACTTACGGAAATTCAAAAACTTATTATCCAATGCCAGCATTAGACAAAGCTGAATTCATGTATGAAACAGCTTATAAAATGGATAAATATAAATTAATAGATGTGATTGCTACAGCTCAAAAACATGTGGATCAAGGGATTTCTTTTGAACTAGGAATTACCTCAGATATCACCACAAGAGAACTACAAAAATATTATCTATATGCGCATCATCAAGGGATTAAAACCCTTTATTACACTCGAACTCAAAAATTAAAAATTGAAGAGTGTGAAGCGTGTGTCGTGTAAGGAGTTATGATGATGAAAAAAAATAAATTAGTTTATCAAGGCGCTAATTGGAATACATTAGATGATGAATATACTCAGTTTTTCTATGAACAAAACTTAAGCCAGTTTTGGAGACCAGAAGATATTAGTATGCAATCAGATCTTAATGTGTGGAGCGTTTTATCAGAAGACATTCAACTAGCATACGCTAAAAACTTACTTGTACTTACCTTTTTAGATACGTATCAAGGAGATATTGGTATGCCTGTTATATCAAGTTCTGTGGATGATGTTTACCACCAAAGAAAAGCAGTTTTAAACTTTATGGGCGCAATGGAAAATGCGGTTCATGCTAAAAGTTATTCTAATATATTTATGACCTACATGAGCAGTCCAAAAATTGATGAATTATTTGACTGGGGTGCACAACAAAAAAACCTACAAAATATCATGGAATTAATTGTAGGCGCTTATCAAGATTTAGATAAAGAAAATATTGTAAAAAAATATTATCCAGAAAAATTAGATTTAAATCGATTTAAAGAAGTTCAATGGAAAGCAATGGTCGCAAGTGTATTTTTAGAAACATGGTTATTCTACAGTGGTTTTTATTATCCATTATACTTCTATGGACAAGGAAAACTAATGCAAGCAGGAGAAATCATCAATCTAATCATTAGAGATGAAAGTATTCATGGTGTATACGTTGGTAGATTAGCACAAGAAGTCTTTGAGTTTTTCCCGAAAGAAAAACAAGATGAACTATCCACATGGATGCATGACTTTTTAATGGATTTATATCAAGAACAATCAGAATTAGTCCAAGAAGTTTATGGACCGGTTGGTTTGGTAGATGATGTGAACATCTTTGTTAGATACAATGCCAACAAAGCTTTAATGAATTTAGGATTTGATGCACATTTCCCATATGAAGAAGTTAACCCAGTTGTGTTAAATGGCCTTAATACAGAAACAAAGACCATGGATAACTTTTCTATGAAAGGAAATGGTTATCAAAAAATGATTTCTGAATCATTAGAAGACGAAGATTTTATTTTCGATAAAAAAAAGATTAATGGGTGATCAAATGAACGTGATATTACTAACAAAAAATAATTGTCCACAATGTCAAAAACTTAAAATGTTTTTAGAATTTGCGTTAAACAATAAATACCAAAATGACATTAAAGTAATTAATAAAGAACAAGATGAAGAAATATATGCAAAATTGGTTGAAAAACACCAACTAACAACTGTTCCTGTATTGATACATGAAGATGAGGTCTTATCAAAAGTAGAACCCTCATTGGTAGTGAATTTTCTAGAAAAACATATTAAATAATAAAAAAAGTTCTGATAGATGAGTTAATCAATCTTTCAGAACTTTTTTTGTCTCTTCCACAGCTAATTTATCTACAAAATTATTAAAGTCATTAGAAGCATGCCCCTTAACTTTTGTAAAGGTAATGTTTTTAAAACGGCTTATTTGTGCGAATAACTCTTCCCACAAGGCTTGGTTAGCATTTTTCTTCCAACCTAGATTAACCGTTGAAACAACATATTGACTATCACTAAAAACAACAACATCAATAGAAGGATCTTTAATAGCTTTTAAACCTTCTACAATAGCCTTAATTTCCATAGCATTATTGGTGGTATTTAAAGTGCGTCCACTCATATGTTTCTTATGAGCACCATATATAAGTAGATAGGCCCATCCGCCGATATTCTCTTTACTTTGGTTGTTGCTGCAAGCACCATCTGTATATAAACTAATTTTCATAAAACCACCTCACAAACCATTATAGTATAAAATAAATTATTTTAAAAGTTTAACAAAATCTATATTTGAATAATTTAGAAACACTTCCCATCTGGTATAAGTAAATTAGACTATATATATTAATTTATTCCTTTCATTTTAACATTAAAGGTTTGGATATTTTGACTCGTTACATACTAGAAATTGGATAAATCTTATCACAAGTAGATTTTGATTTTAGAACATAGAAAGAAGGGGTACTATGAAAAACGTAAAATCAGCAAGAAAATTAGTTTTGGCCTTATTTATCATCTATACATTTTTTGTCTCATGGGTTTTAGATGGTCTATTTGAGCTTGGGGGTAAAACGCTGGACCTCAATACGCCAATTAGTCTTTTGATATTACCTAGTCAACCCTTACTAATAATTAGTAGTATTTTATTCAATCATTGGAGTTGTTATTTTAGGGATATTTGCTTTATCCTTCTTTACTTGGATCAAACCAAACAAGAGTTTAAAATTAGAAAACAAAGACTTAATCAGTATTACCATTAAAACAACAGAACAAGAGGTTATCATATTTAAAGAAGATTTTGACAGGTTAGCACAAAAGTGTATGAATAAGTATAGAATTAAAAAATAATA
>CALGYU010000029.1 GCA_937934685.1 uncultured Acholeplasma sp.
TATTGGCGATCAGCCCCGGCACGATGATTCCGATTCCCCTGAATTCGGCAATCTTGGTATTTCAATAAATTGCTCTTTTTCTTTTACGTATCTTTTTTCCTGACTTTTTAGATTCTTTATTTTCTTTTTTAGTAGTCTACCTAAAACCGGATCTCTAACTGCCTGATTTTGGCTATGTTCTACTTTTTGATAAATCTGACGAAATTTTTCAAGCTTTTTTTGATAATCACTTCGTTGTTTTTTAGCAATCATTAGATCACTTTCAAATTTAATTTGATATTTTTCTTTATACTCTTTGTAATTTAGTCTCATAAAAAAGGTATTAGCCTTTGTTTTTTTATTGGTATGTTGTATATGAATAATACCTGTTGTTACATTTTCTAGTAATCTTTGATCATGAGAAACAAAAATAACTGGAATGGTTGTTTCTTTTAAAAAAGATTCTAAGAAACTTAGTGTTTCAAAATCTAGATCATTGGATGGTTCGTCTAATAACAAAAGATCTGGACTCATCATTAAGGCTTTTATTAAGCCAATTTTAACTTTTTCTCCACCTGAAAAGGTGCTTAATTGTCTTTTTTCTATGCTTTGATAATTAAAACCAAATTGATTACAAAGTTTATAAATATTTTCATAATACTCATACAGTGGGTGTTTTAAATTTGTTTTAAAATAAGATTCTACTGTATAAGTCCCCCAATTTTGATCCACATTTTGATCCAAATAAGAAATTATTGAGGGTCTGATAATACTTCCGCTTACAGTTATATGATTGGGATATTCACCTTTAATCACTTTTAAAAGGGTCGTTTTACCGCTTCCTTCGGTTCCAATAATGGCATATTTATCATTTTCTTTGATTGATAAGGATAAACGGTCAACTAAAACTAGGTTTTGTTGACTACTTTTAATAACTAACTCTTTGATAACTAACATTTTTCTTCTCCTTTTAGTGCTTTTTTTGTTGCTCACTAAAAGTTTATGTGAGCTATTATTTTCTGTTCATCCTCTCACCTCTTTCTATTACATTATATCATTTTAAGAGTTTGAGATAAAGTAAAATTAGAAACGCTAAAGTTAAAGGTTTTAAATCGTTTGTCTAAGATAATAGACAATTATTGTAATAAAGTTAGTTTTGTTTGTTTTTATAGACGATAGTGTTATAATGATATGAATGCTTAAAAAGGAGGATGTGGTGACGTTTTTATTTGTCGCCTTAAATATCAATGAAAAAGAAGTTTTTAATTTTATTAGTTATTTTCTTTATCCAAGGAATTGCTACCAATATGCACCATCCCTTGATGCCTGCATATGTGGCACACCTTCAATTACCAACATTTATGATTGGTTTATTTTTTGCCTTAATGAATTTTGGGACAATGATGGGTGGCCCTTTCTGGGGAAATTTAGGAGATAGAGGAAAAAAGAAAACCGTTGTAATTTTAGGTTTTACGATTTATGGATTAGGCCAAATGCTATTTGGTTTGGGTTATGTTTTTAATGAATATTTCTTAGGTGTTTTTAGATTTGCTAGTGGTTTTGGTATAGCTGCTGCTACTACCATTATTATGAGTGAAATTGTTTTAGTTTCACCAACAGAGAAAAAATCTAGAAACATCGCTTATGGTGTGGCCATTTTAGCTCTTGGTGGATCTTTAGGATATTACTTAGGCGGTCAGTTTTTTACAAAACAGATTTTCTTTAATCTTTTTAAAACAGATTTTGCTAATACCTTATTCATTCAGGCTTTAATCAACTTTTCACTAGCTGCCTTGTTTTATTTTATTTATGATCCTGTTAAGGTTGAACCTGTTGAAAACGGAAAAAGAACTTACTTTTGGGAAGGGTTTAAAGAAGTTAGAAATATTCCTAAGAGTTTACTTTTCTTCTTAATTTCATTAAGTGTTATTACAGTTGCTGCAACCAATGTCGATAAATATTTAGAAATTTATTTTAATGATCTTGGCTTTGCTCCAGATGTGATTGGTAACTTTAAAATGATTGTAGGAATTGTTTCAATCATTGTTACGTTAGTCATTGTTCCGTTTATTATGAAACTTAAAAAACGCATTTTAGTGATTTCTATTTTACAAGTTTTAAGTGCCGTCATTGTGTTTGTAGTCTTTAACTTAGGCTCTAACCACTTTATTGTGATGATTTATACTGTCTATATGTTATATATCATCATTAAAGCTATTTTCGGACCACTTGAACAAGACTATGTAGCAGACTTTTCAAATGATGCAAACATTTCTACTACAATGGGTATTAGACAATCATTTTATTCGATTGGAACAATCATCGGACCTGTTTTAGGAGGCGTTTTATATGGTATTAGTCATAGTGTCTTATTTAATTTCTCTGCAATTATGTTCTTAGTTTCTCTTATCTTTTTATACATTACTCAAAAGTTACGAAAAAAAGAAAACATATAAATAAAAATGGCATTCTATCTTCAATTAGATAGGATGCCATTTTTTT
>CALGYU010000030.1 GCA_937934685.1 uncultured Acholeplasma sp.
CCAATCATACTTGCGACGGTTGGTGAAATGATCGTTCGTAATAAATGACCGATCAATAACTGCCATAGCTCTTTTAGCTACTTCTTGGAGGTTATCTCTAATAGCCGCCTCTAGCATGTCTTTGCTTACAACAGAGTTTACTTTAGATAGCCCTGTAGATAAAACAAAATTTCTAATAGCTTCTGGTGTATAACCTCTTCTTCTAACACCGCTTAGTGTAGGCATTCTTGGGTCATCCCATCCAGTAACTAATTGACTGTCAACTAAATGTTTTAAGTATCTTTTACTCATGACTGTGTTTTCAATACCTAAACGACCAAACTCAATTTGTCTTGGTGTTGATGGTATTTCAGTTTCTCTGACTACCCAATCATAAAGTGGTCTATGGTCTTCAAATTCTAAAGAACATAGAGAGTGTGTGATGTTTTCAATAGCATCTTCTAATGGATGTGCATAATCATACATTGGATAGATACACCATTTTTTTCCTGTATTATGATGTTCTGCATAAGAAATACGGTATAAGACAGGATCTCTCATGTTCATATTAGGACTTTTCATATCAATTTTCGCTCTTAATACTTTTTCGCCTTCTTGATATACACCTTTTGCCATTTCTTCAAATAACTTAAGGTTTTCTTCTATACTTCTATTACGATAAGGTGATTCTTTCCCTGGTTCTGTAATACTGCCTCTATACTCTGCTATTTGCTCTGCTGATAAGTCATCTACAAACGCTAAACCTTTTTTTATAAGAATAATGGCTCTTTCATACATTTCAGTAAAGTAATCTGAAGCATATAAAATATCATTTGGTTGATATCCTAACCATTTAACATCCTCTATGATAGCTTTTACATACTTATCTTCTTCTTTTTCAGGGTTTGTATCGTCAAATCTTAAATTGGTTTTACCATCATATAGTTTGGCTAGTTCAAAGTTAGTGATGATTGCTCTAGCGTGACCGATGTGTAAAAAACCATTTGGTTCTGGCGGGAATCGCGTGATGATTTCGGTGTGTTTACCACTTTTTAAATCTTCTTCCATAATTGTTTTAATAAAGTTTGATTGATCTTTCATATTATCACCTTTTAAATGAGTTTATTCATTGCTTCTTCTGTTTCTATTTTTAATTTTTCTAACGCGTTTTTAGAATTTAAACTGTAATCTGGAAACATGGGTTTGCCTACGTTTAAAATAATTTTCTTCTTTTTTCTGCCTTCTTTATCTTGAAAGTTGATTCTAATTGGGATAATTGGAACCGATGAGTCTACTGCTAATTTGAAGGCTCCTTTTTTAAAGTTTCTTAATTTTTCATCTTCTTTAATTAATTCCCCTTCCGGGAAGAAATGGATGTATTTTCCTTTTCTGGCCTGTTTAGATAATTCGTTAAAAAAGATTCTGTTTTCTAAAATAGTTTCTGGTGTTGGAACAGAACCTAGCGCTCTAACAAGTTGACCAATAACTGGTTTTTCAAAATTTTCTTTCATGCCCGTAAATACAACTTTTTTAGGAAATGCGGCGATACCCGACATGACTGAATCTAAGGTGTGGACATGATTTGAAACTAAAACAGCGCCGCCTTTGATTTGCTTTAAGTTTTTCTTGTTTTTAATTTTTACCTTTAAATGTATTTTATTGTATACCATTAAAATAGGTACCACCAAGTAATAAAAGAAGGTTGTTAGTGTTCTAACTGTTTTGGTCTTCTTAACTTGTTTGGTTATTTTTTTACCCGTCTTACTTTTAGATAATTTATTGTTTTTATGGTCTTTAATTGCTTCTTGAAGCATTTCTTCAAATCTTTTAACTGCCTTGTTTAAATGATATTTAGAACCTGAATTAGCATAGATTTTTTCCATTCTTTTTCTTTCTTCTTCATGTTCTAGCCAGTATTCCATTTTTTCTTTTAGACTATCTGGGTTTCCTGCTTCAAATAAGCTGCGCTCATCTAAGGCAAACTGTGGGGTCGCGCTTTTAGGTGAATTAGCGATAATTGGTACTCTACCTGATGAAATGGCTTCTAAGCAAGAAATAGCTTCAATTTCTATATCTGCAGCATGAATATATAAGTCTTGTTCATGGATTTTTTTAATGAGTTCTTCTTTGTTAAAAAAACCAAATTCAACTGAGACCCCTAATTTTTTAGCTAAATTTTCAATGCTTTTTCTTTTAGGACCGGCCCCTGCAAAGGTTAATTGAATGTTGTCTTTGTATTTGCTTTTTGCGACTGCATGTAAAATAACGTCTTGTCTTTTTTCAGCCGATAATCTACCAATCATCATGATTTGATATTTATCGGTTTTATTGGTTTTTTCTTTATACGCAAAGTCATCATCTATACCGTTTGAAATCACGTGTAGTTGATTAGGATATTTATTTCTTTTTAGTTCGTTTGCAATAAAGTTTGATGGGCAATGAACGTGTCTGGTTTTTTTAAAAAATCTTTTAAAGTGTTTGTATATGATGGGTGATAATACTTTTTTAAAGCGTTTCATTCCCGCACCATAAATAACGTTTTCTGGTTGAACGTGAAATGCGCTAGTTACTGGTATATCTAGTTTTTTTGCAAGTTTGATGGCTTCTTTTGATGTTTTCCATGGCATAAAGGCATGGATGACGTCGGCACCTTCAAAGGCACTTTTAAGTACTTTTTTATTTGGTTTAGAAAATGTAATGTTTTGTCCTTTTGCAACATCACTTACGACTGGGATATATCTTGTTTTTAACGTGTATATGTCTTCTCCTGTAACGTCGTTTGTGACAATTCTTACCTCATGACCAAAGGTTCTGAGTTTTTCTGCGAATCTATGTGCTGTGATCATTGTGCCATTGGTTAAACTCTTATAGTTGTCAATGATAAAAACAATAACCATAATTATCACCTTTTCCCTTTTTCTTTGCCCCATAATTTTACCATATTTTATGTTTTTTTCATAGTGCGTACTTGATTTTAAAAAAAGACGCATAAAGCGTCTTTTCTCAATCTTTTTTAGATGGCATTAAGGTGTTTGACCTAATGCTGCTAGGATATCTGAAAGATCAATACCTTTGTCTTGTAATTCGTTTGCGATGGTTTCGTATAGTTCTTCTTTTTGAGCTTCGTCTAATTCATTAACGTACTCTAGAATATCTTCAACTGGTGCAGTGGTATCAATATCAAATCCATTGTTTGGATCATTGTTAATGATATCTAAAATGTCTTTGATTTCATTTTTGATTTCATTTAATGTTTCTTGATTTTCTGGTCTGATTTTAAATCTTAATTTTGCATTTAAAACAAGAATTTCTTCTACGGTAGTTCCTGTTTGAACAAACTCTGCCATAAAGTCTTTTAAGATGATTTCATTTTCTTCTACCACGATTTTATCACTTGTTAGGGCATCTTTTAGAATTTGTTGTAAGTTTATCCATAACTCAGAAGTGGTTTCTATGTTTGTTTCTCCAATATCTATACTAGTTACTTCAAAGATTAGGTCAGCAGGGTTTTGTGTTGATGCCTTAGGTAAAACATTAACCACGATTTCAGCTATGAAGTTATTAGCTTCTTCGTTAGCTAATTCAAATCTAATGCTTAACTTCATTACTCCAGGTTCTAGTTTGGTTAGAATTGGTTTCATGGTGACTTTAAAGTTTTTACCTCCTAATGGAAGTTCTTTTTCTAATAGTGTTTCTTGGTTTAAATAGTAGTTTAATATTTCGTTTAATTCTTTTTCATGAATGTCTAAATTGACATATTCGCTATCTGAAGATAGTGCAGAAACTAAGATACTGGTAAGTTGCCCTTTAATGACTTGAAAGACTTCTTCTTCCGTTTCTAACTGTCTAATATCTTCATTAAGTTCTAGTCTTGCTTTTAGATCGCCTAGTGCTATTTCTAATCCTATTTTTGATTCACCAATGTAAATGTTTAAAATATCAATAGCTTTAATAAGCTCCATTAACATGCCCATGGTTTGGTCTTCTTCTCCTACGGTTTCTAAGAAACTGTAGAGTTCTTGTCTGGATACTGTTAAGACTCTTTTTTCTGCATCAAAATGACCGACTGGTAATTTTTCATTGATCATTTCACTTAAATCGATGTTTTGTAGTTTGATAAGACCTGTTCGTGCTAGATTATAGATCCAATTGGCAGAAAGATTACCAATACTTATTTTTTTAATGGTTAAAGTAATGATATCACTTTCTTCTACTACGGTCATTTCTATTCTTAAGCTTGTTTTGTAAACAAAAAATGATGCTAATTCTATGTCTGCGCTTGTTTTTAAAATGATGGTGTCTTGATTGTATTCAAGCCAAGCCCCTTTAAATCCTACCATGTTGTTAACTAGTTTAGCAGCGTATTTACTGTCTTTGGCCTCAACATCTGGGTTTAAGTAGTCAGGGTTAAACATTTGATTTTCTGCACTCATTTTTACAAACATATCTTTAATGGTTGCGTTGATGTTTTCACCTTCAACACCGACAATTAATTTATCTTGTGTGTCGCTTTTTAGAAAATCATCTAATGAGATTGCAACGTTTTCTTCGATACTTTGAATTTCTTGATAGTCTTCTATTTTTGGTGCTTCATCTTTATACATAAATCCTAGTAGTGTGATCGGTAAAATAAGTAGGATTAGTAGAAAAACAAAGATGTATTTGATTAATTTAAAAACAAGTTTAAATAAAAACATAGTTCCACCTCCCGTGGTAATGATATTTCATACTTTATTCTATCATATTTTTAAAAATATAGTTTTAATTTGCGATAGGAAGTGTAGAGTCGCCTTTGATGAAATAATTTTTTTCTGCTTTCTTTTTTTGATTTTGATAATATGCTGCAATTCCGATCATTGCGGCTTGGTCTGTACAATATTTAATGCTTGGTATAATGATTTCTATGTCAGTAATTTCTTTTCTTAGTTTTTCTCTTAATCCTTTATTCGCTGCAACTCCTCCTGCCACAATGATTTGTTTGGCTTGATATGTTTGAGCAGCCTTTTTGGTTTTCTCAACTAAGACGTCTGTCACACTTTCTTGGAATGATTTGCACATATTTTCAACATGGATGGTTTCATTTTTTTGATTGGCATTATGTACTAAGTTAATAACTGCACTTTTTAAACCTGAAAAACTAAAATTAAATTCCTCTGGGTTTAAAAATGCCCTAGGTAATTTATAGGTATCTTCTCCAAGATGAGCCAACTTATCTACAATAGGTCCCCCTGGATAACTTAGTCCAAGTGTTCTAGCAACTTTATCGTATGCTTCACCTACAGCATCATCTAGTGTTGTTCCTAAAAGTTTAATATCTAGGTGATCTTTCATATATAAAAGTTCTGTATGCCCCCCTGAAACCAATAAGATGACTGCAGGAAATTTCATTTCGTTTTCAATTTGAGATGCATAGATGTGTCCTAGTAGGTGATTAACTCCCATGATTGGTTTATCATGACTGTAGGCAAACGCAACTGCGGCATTAATGCCTACTAAAAGTGCGCCTATTAATCCTGGTCCTTGTGTTACCGCAACAAAATCGATGTCATCTATTTTGATATTTGCTTGTTTGATGGCTTGTTCAAAAACTTGTGTCATATGTTCAACATGTTGTCTTGAGGCCACTTCCGGTACGACGCCACCAAAGACTTTATGTATATCAATTTGGGAAAGTACGATGTTTGATAAAACTTCTTTTCCGTTTTTAGTAATTGCAACACTGGTTTCATCACAGCTTGATTCTACTGATAATATAATCATTTTAATCCTTCTTCCATAAAAATATATACGCATCTTCATTAGGGTAATAGTTTGGTTTTGTTAGTATTTTTTCAAATCCTAATGTTTGGTATAGCTTTTGAGCGTTATGGTTGGATGCTCTAACTTCTAAAATAACGCTTTTTATTGTTCTTGTTTCAACTTCATTAATTAATGTTTGGAGTAGTTTGGTGCCAATGCCTTGTTTTTGAAACTCTTTTTCTACAACAATGTTTAGAATTTCTGCATGATCTTCAAAAATTCTTGCACTTAAATAACCTATAAGTTTTTCTTCTTTCTCATAACCAATCATATAGGTGTATGGATTGGTGTTAAGTTCTTGTTTCAAAAAGTCATAACCTAAGGTTTGGGTTAAATGTTTTTCTTCTAGTTTTACAATGGTTTCTAGATTTTCAATGGTTATTTTTTTGATCATGGTTTCTTTCCGCTTCTGTGATTCTTAAATAGTTTGGTGTCAATTCATGTGGGTTTTCTACCAGCATAAAATGATGACTTATTTTGCTTAAATCTATTTTGATGGTCTCATGATCAATGATGATATGATTTGGATGTTTCATCAGTTCATCGATATGATAGAGTCCTTCTTTTAAAATGAGTTCTGATTGGTCGTATCCACCACTAAAGTAGTTTTGGTTTCGTGCATCGATCATGGCGGTTATCTTTCCATCATAACCACTGGTTAAAAGTTGTAGGCTACTGATGGTATAAAGAGGTATTTTGTTGGTGTAAGCAAGCATTTTTGCTGTCATAACTGCAACCCTTAATCCTGTATAAGATCCTGGTCCTACCCCAACGATGATTTGATCAATTTCTTTAATAGAGGTTTTTCCTTCTTTTAAAGTTTCATCGATTAAAGGAATCATGTATGCAGAGTGATCTTTTTTACCTAGTCTGGTTTTAATAATTTCTGGTTGTCCTGTAACAGAAAGTATGACAATTTGGGTGTCTGTTGAGACGTCTATGATTAATTTTCTCATTTTATAATCCTAACTTTTCATATGATTTTCCTACAGAGGTAATTTTAATTTCTCTATTTTCATCGCCTAAATAGGTAAGTTCTACTTTAATATATTCAGAAGGAATGAGTTGTGGGGCTTGATTTGGCCACTCAATAACAACTAGATCACCTTCTTGAATATACTCTTCTAAATCATAGTCTTCCGTATGTGCATCTAATCTATATAAATCAAGATGATGCATTTGTTTTTCT
>CALGYU010000031.1 GCA_937934685.1 uncultured Acholeplasma sp.
TTTCTTCTTTTGAGAGCATAAGTTTATTTTTATTTTAAAATAAGATATAATATAGTTAATGATAATATGTAAAAGAGGAAGAAAATGATCGAAAATCTAGTCTCAAGAAACACCATTTTTATTAAAGAATCCTTTGATAACAAAGAAGCATTATTTAAATATTTAAGTCATCAACTTTTTTTAAGTCAAAAAATCAATAATGAAAATGATTTTTTAAACGGACTTTTAGAACGAGAAAGCATCATCACAACCGGTATTGGCCTAGGGATTGCTATCCCACATACTAAAAACAAAAGTGTTTTAAAACCTTTTATTGGTTTTCTAAAACTTACTGAAAGCATGCCATATGATTCCTTAGATCAAAAAAACGTTGATCTCATCTTTGTTATCGGGGTTGGTGATCATGCTGAAAGACTCCATTTAGAAATACTAGCCAACTTATCTAGATATCTTTTAGATGATGATTTCACTAAATCATTAAGACAAACCAATGATCCAGAAAGCTTATATCAAAAATTAAAAATAGTAGAAAGTGAGAAAAAACTATGAACGTAATTGCCATCACTGCTTGTCCTATGGGCATAGCACACACTTATATAGCAGCAGAAGCCTTAAGAAAAGTGGCTTACTCAAAAGGAATTGATTTAATCATAGAAAAACATGCAGCATTAGGCGTTGAAGGAACTTTAACACAAGAAGAAATCAAAAGAGCAGATGCTATCATCATCGCTGCAGATATGCATGTTGATCTAGAAAGATTTGCAGGAAAGAAAATCATTACAGCAACCACCGCAGAAGCTATATCAAATCCAGAATCATTATTTGAACAGTTAGAAGAAAAATAAAGTGAAAAAAAATATTTACAGTGCACTGATGCAAGGCCTATCTTATAGTCTAGTTTTCTTAGTTATAAGAGGCTTTTCTTTGGTTTTAAGTCAACTATTTGCAGAAGCTTTTTTCCTACAAATCGTCACCTACGCAGAAATCTTATTCTTCGTATTTTTTGTTGCCTACCTTTGTTATGACATCGCAGATAAACCAGGACTCATCATAGGTGGATTAATTGGTTATCTAATTTACGCGACAGATACAAATTTTTATGGTATCATCATTTATGGTATTGCAACAGGAGTTTTAATGAAATACTTAAAAAAATACCTCATGCGTTTACCCAAAGAAGCAAAATATTTAATAGGAACTATATGGTTACCCATTTTAACATTAGCGATGATACTTCCTATTATTTATTTTACTGCCCCATACCTTCACACAGGGTATATCCATACCATTAGATTCATTAAAAATATTGAGGTATATCGATTATCCATTGCCTTACTAGGTGGCATATTCGCAGGACTTATGGCCTATGATGCAGGGGGTAGAGTTAATAAAACAACCTACTTAATTACCGCCTTACTCATCATAGAATTACCTATCCTAATGACCTCGGTTTTAATAGGAGGCATGTTGCCACCACTAGCCATCGGGTTATTTAGAATGATGTTTCCACATAAAAAACTCATTTTAGAACAAGAGGCTAAAAAAGAAACACAAATCATTATGGGTTTATCTTTCATCACAGAAGGAGCTCTACCCTACATGAAAACCACATGTAATTTAAGATTAATGCTCATCATCGGATCATTTTTTGCAGGAGCTATCACAGCAGCAGCAAAAATAGAAACCTATATTCCGCATGGTGGCATCGTTGCTCTACTAGCAATGAATAGACCATTAAGATTCATCATAATATTAATCATTATGGTCATCCTAACAAGTCTATTAATCTTTATCAATGTAAAGTATTTTGAAAAACAGGAGTTAAAAAATGAGAATTGACATATGGATTGACTTTAATTGTCCACAAAGCTATGTTTCATTGACAAAGTTTTTATCAGTTTATAATAAATTTAAATATAAAAACGAAGTAGATGTGTTATACCGCAGTTATGAAGATGAAGAAAGTCAAAATAAAAACAAAGAAGAAATCATCAAAGAAGCTTTAAATTACGGGTTAAAACTTAACTATATCCAAAGACTAGAATCTACACATTTGCCACATCAAATGTTACACCTAGCAAAAAAAGGATCTTGTCAAGAAAAAGTGCTACTAACGCTACTTAAAGAAAAGTTTGAAAACGGCAAAGATATTTCAAATAAAAACGTCTTAATTGATATATTAAAACCATTTTTAAACGAAGAAACCATCAAAGAAACATTGGAAAATCTACCTTTTAAAAATGCAATTTCATTAAATAAAGAAAATGCACAAAGAAGAAAGATCTATCACTTACCGCATTACAGATTTAATCACACCATAGACCTAAATGGAAACCCATCAGAAGAAGAAATCAAAAAAGCCATCATCATTATGTATCAAAAAGAGAAAACCACGACGTATTGCGAAGAAGATGAAGAAAACTGCTACAGATAAAGATAAACTTCATCTCTTTTTTCTTTTATATATTGATAGCAATTTAAATACATATATGGTATAGTATTTAAGGTTTATAAGAAACGAGGAAAAAAATGAATATATTATTTAACGAATTACCAATATTAGAACAAACAAAACAAGCTTTAGAACAATTAAATTTTAAAGAAGCAACACCAATCCAGGCATTAGCAATCCCTAAAATGATTGAAGGAAAAGATTTAATTGGACAAGCTCAAACAGGAACCGGAAAAACATTTGCATTTGGGATACCGATTGTTGAAAAAATCAATCCTAAATTAAAAGAAACACAAAGCTTAATACTATGTCCAACCAGAGAGTTAACCATTCAAGTATATAAAGAAATTTTAAAACTAGTCAAATTTTATCCAGAAATTAAAGCCACTGCCATTTATGGTGGTGAATCATATGAAAAACAATTTAGAGCACTTGCTTTAAAACCACACATCATTGTTGCAACACCAGGAAGAATCATCGACCATATGTCACGTGGAAAAGTAGATTTATCTAATCTAACTGTCCTAACGTTAGACGAGGCAGATGAAATGCTAAAAATGGGTTTCCAAGAAGATTTAGAAACAATCTTAAAAGAAACACCAGAGACAAGACAAACCGTCTTATTCTCAGCAACCATTCCACCATTTATTAGAAAAGTAGCAACCAAATACCAAAAAAATCCAGAAATCTTAAAAGTTGAAAACACCACTTTAACCGTAGATGCTATCAAACAGTATTACTACATGGTAAAAGAAACAGAAAAAATCAAACTATTAATTAGATTACTAGACTTAGAAACACCACAATCAGTCATCATTTTTGGTAACACCAAAAAAGAAGTAGATGAAATCACAGCATCATTACAAGAAGCTAACTATTTAGCAGACGCTATTCATGGAGATTTAAAACAATCACAAAGACAATATGTTATGAATCGCTTTAGATCTAAACAATTATCCATCTTAGTAGCAACAGACGTTGCTGCACGTGGGATAGATATTTCAGATGTTGAAATGGTAATTAACTATGACCTACCATTTGAAGACGAAGTATATGTTCATAGAATTGGTAGAACGGGACGTGCAGGTAAAAAAGGTGTTGCATACACATTTGTAGGGCCAAGAAGAATTAATAAATTAAGAGACCTACAACGCTTCATTAAACACGATATAGAAGCCTTAAAAGTACCTTCAACTAAAGAAATTCATGCCAAACAACTAGAAAGTTTTAATCAAAAAATTAGTCAAATCATTGAAGAAAATCTAGTCTTAGATCTAGATAACAAATTGATTGATGAACTCCTTAAAAAATTCAATGAAAGACAAATCATTAATGGTTTATTAACATCATTATTACCAGAAGAAAAAGCATATCCTGATATTGACCTACCAAAAAGAGCAAACGATAAAGTATCTGGTCAATTTGATAAAAAACAAGATGGTAAAAAACGCAACCGATTAGGTGATAAAGGATCAAACAAAGATATGGTTGAACTTGTTATCAATTTAGGTAAAAAAGATCAAGTAAACCCATCAATGATATTAGAAATCTTAAGAAAACAATACAACATTTATTCAAAAAATGTTGGAAACATCAAACATTATCAAACAGAAACTGTTTTTGAACTTAACCAAACTGCTTTAAACAAAATGAGTTCATTCAAAACGGTTAAAATCAACGGAAGAAACATACAAGTAACAGCTAAGAAATAACACCTATTTATAGGTGTTATTTTTCTATTGATGACACAAAAACAATTTATCATAATTAAACATAGAAAAAAAAGCATAAAAATGTTAAAATTACTATAGACTGTCTATTTATATTGATATATATAAATAAATTTAAGGAGGAACAAATGGCTCACTTATTTGACATCATTCCAGACACGTTCTTTTCAGTACTATCATCACCAAATAAAAATATTTATATAGACTGCTTATTCATCATTTATCAGTCTATAGACACCATTGAAGATGCCTTTCAAGGGGATCGTGAATTTGTTGTTCAAAAACTACAAGATTATTTTGATGATGTAAAAGAAGCGTTGATTGACGAAGAAATCCAAGAAATATCCACAACAAGTCGACAAAAAGCAGTATCTGTCATTAATTTATTAAAAAGAACTGGTTGGTTAGGCGAAGAAGAGTTAGGTGATTACCGAGTATCACTTAACTTATTTGACTATAGCATCAGAGTTTTAGAAGTTTTAAAAAGCATTAAAAACAACGAACAAATCCAATACACTGGTGAAATATATAGTGTCTATTCTATTTTAAAATCATTTACGATAGAAGATGGATATGCCATTTTACAACAAGCAACCTTAAAAACGGAGACTGTTGTAAGAAGATTAAAAACCTTAAAAGCCAATATTTATAGATACTACTATGAAATTACTAAAAACAAGAAAAAAGATGACCTACAAAAACTATTAGAAAAATTACTCATAGACTATAAACAAAACTTTTTTGATTCAGCGTACTATAACTTAAAAACTAAAGATAGCTTGCCAAGATATAAACGCAGCATCACAGAATCATTATCTAAAATCTATGAAAATGAAAGTTATATGGAAGAACTAACCGAACAATTAATGTTAACTGAGCAAATAGAAGAATATAATGAAGCATATTTAAGAATTGAAGAAATGATTCGAAATATCCGCGATAATTTTGAAGGACTAGACATTTTAATCGATTCTATCGACAGAAAAAACGAGCAATATGTTAACGCCGCAGCTTCTAAAATCCTATTTTTAACCAATCATTCAGATGATCTAGAAGGTATTTTAAACAGACTCTTTAAAATCATTATTAGTGATGAAAAAGAAGCCATTAACTACACTGATTTTTTCAATCTAACTAGAATAAGAAACATCGATGAAGGCTCTTTATACAACCCACGTAGACAAAGAGTAGACGCAGTTGCTGAAGAACTTTATTACGATGAGGACTATATTGACTTTGAAACCAAACAAAGAAAAATAGAACAATTAACCAAACACCAAATTTATAGCAAAGTAGAGATCAACAAATACGTCAAACAGTTATTACTCAGTGATGATTCTATTGAAGCCATAGAGTGCCCATTAGAAACACAAACAGACTATATAAGATTGATTTTAATCTTTTTATATTCAAAATCAATTGGCGTGTCTTATGATGTTAAACCACTTGCTAAAATCGTTAGAGTCAATGACATTACGTTTCAAAACTTTGTAATATTTAAAAAAGGAGTAAGTTTATGATCAATAAAACACAAGCTGCTAAAAGATTTAGTGAACAATTTATCACATTAAAAGAAGCTGAAAAAAGCACTTTTTCAAGAATCGTTAATAAACTATTTCAAGTCAACTACATTACCAGAAAAAAGATTGCGGATGCTAATGACTATCGTTTCATCCTAGCATACAAAGAAATATTTGAAGCCTTTTTTGTCATCAGTGATTTTGAATTAACCATTGAAAGACACGATGAAGTTGTTTTTATTAAAAACGAAAGTGTTTATAACCGATTAAGACTTAAAAAAGAAGAAAGTTTACTCTTACTTGTTACAAGAGTTTTATTTCAAAGAAAAAGAGATTTAGTTACGTTAGATGAAAACGTAGAAATATATTTAGAAGAACTACACAATGAGCTTAGACGAATTGGCTATCTAGATGATAAAAGAATTACAAAAGATAAATTAAAACCAGCCTTATCTTTACTTAGAAACTACAATATCATCGACTACATTGATCGTAGTTTAAGAGATGATGCTAGAATCAAAATATATCCAACCGTTTTATACGTAACAAACATTCAAAACATTAAAGATGCGATTGATAGAATCGATGAATACATGGAAGGAAGTGAAACAAGTGAAGAAACTGACGAAGATTAAACTAGTAAACTGGCACTTGTTTACCAACCAAACCATTGATATTAAAGACAATACCGTTATTTCAGGTGAAAACGGGTCAGGAAAATCAACCTTACTGGATGCTATTCAATACTTATTAGTAGGCGGTAGAAGTGGTGTTAAATTCAACATCGCAGCTAACGATGAGGCCAGACGTAGTTTAGAAGGCTATATTAGAGGGCGCATTGGTGCTGAAAACAAAGAATATTTAAGAAGTAACGATGTTGTTACTCACATCGCCTTAGAATTTAATGACAGAGATACTAACACCAATAGCATTGTTGGATGTATTTTAGAATTGCCAAAAGGTGGACAACTCAAAGAACGCTTCTATATCTTAGAAGATTTATCTATCCATGAAAATATGTTCATAGATCAAAGATATCCTAGAGACTATAAAAGTGTTAAAGCCTATTTTAAAGATTTAGAAATAGAATTTAAACCATTTGACACACAAAAACATTATCGAAATGCTATGGCCAGATTTTTTGGTCTAGATGCTCAAAAATATACCAAAATATTACCTAAAGCACTTGCTTTTAAACCAATTGACTTACAAGCCTTTGTTTTTGAGTTTTTATTAGATGATGATCCAATTGATATTCAAAGCTTAAAAAACAACGTTGAGCAACTTAAAAAAGTAGAAAATCAAATTAGAATCGATAAAGAAAAACTAGAAAAACTAGATAAAGTTATTGATTTAGGTAGTCAATTAAACTTAAACATTGATCAAATAGAAATCAATGAATTAATCGAAAAACTAACCTATATTGAAAAAAGAGAAAACTTCATTAAAACAGCTCAACAAGAGTTAGATAAAATCAATCAAAACTATCAAATGGTAAGTGCCCAAAAAGCAGAACTTGACCAATTGGTAGATGAAAATGATAAAGCCATTCTAGATTTAGAAACCGCAAGAAACAGTGATGATATTTCAAGAACATTAGCTACTTACAAAGAAAACCTACTTAAAAAAGGTGAGGTTTATGAACAACAAAAAGATTTGGTATATCAATTAAGACAAACCTTACAACACGAAGTAGACTTAATGAAAAAATTCACACAAAAACAACCTAACGCTTCTATTTTAGCATTTATCAAATATCATCAAACCAATGAGGAAAACCTAAACGTTTTACAACTACAAGATCACCTAAACTCAGTTGCTCAAGAAGTTTCTAGTTACCTAAGTGCTTATCAGTTAGAACTCATTAAACTAGAAGAAGAAAGAAATCGTATTTCAGAAAACATATCTATGATTTCTCTACGCTTAAATCAATTAAGAAGAAACGTTAAGACCTATCCAAAACATGTCACAGAACTCATCGAGGTTTTAAACGAAGAATTGAGTCGCCAGTACCAAAAAGATATACGTGTAAGACCGTTTTGTGAACTCATCGAAGTTAATGATCCAGTATGGAGAAATGCACTAGAAGGATACTTATCAGGCCAAAGATTTGACTTAATAGTAGATCCAACTTATTTTAACGATGCACTAGAAATTTATGATAGAGTGAAATTTGAAAAAAGAATTTATGGTGTCGGGTTAGTCAACACACAAAAAATTCAAAACAATCAAAATTTTGAGGATACCAGCTTAGCAGCCAAGGTATCTACCTCACATCCATACGCCAGATTATATGCTAACATGATCTTATCAGGTGTTCGTTGTGTAGAAAACGTCCAAGATTTAAAAAACTATCATCGTGCAATTACACCAAGTTGTATGACTTATGGTAATCACACCGCTAGACAATTAAATCCAAGAACCTATGAAGTACCATACATTGGTCAAGGAGCAACAGACCTTCAAGTACGTATTGAAACAGAAGAATTAGAAACCTTAGAAAAACAAATTCATCAACTCTATGATTTACTAGAAGAAACTCAAGCAACCATTAGATTACTTTCTAATAGCAAAGCACAAGCAATGGTTAACCAAAATCAATTAAGATTCTTTGATGTTTTAAAACAAACCAGAAGAGAATACACTTTATTAGAAGAACAAATTGCTAACTTATCACATAATACCAACGCTGAGAAAATTGAGGCAGAACTAGAAGAGTTAAGAAAAACCAAACGACAATACAGACTTGATTTTGAAAGAATTGTTGGTTTAATGTCTGAAGCACGTGCAAATAGAGCTAGAATGTTAGAACAAATAGATATTTCAAAAGCAGAACTAGAAACTTTATACAGTGAACAAAGACACCTTAATGAAGAAAAAACGACCAAATTAAATGCAGCACATGCACAGTTTAATGCATATAAGCAAAAATATAATCAATCTTTTGATCGCATCATTGAAGAAATAGCTAAAAGTACGGTCTCCATTCAAAATCAAAACACAAGACAAGAAATGGAAGTCATCAACTTAATGCGTCAATATATTCATCAATATCACTTTGGAGCTGCTCCTGATATTTCTGAATTAATTGAATTTGAAAAAGAAGCGGTCTTAATTAGAGATAACAACTTAATTCACTATGAGCAAGAAGCCATTGAGTTAAGAAGAAACTCTGAAACAGGCTTTAAAGAAGAATTTGTCAACAAATTAAGAGCAAGCATCGAAAACGCCCAACAACAAATATCAGAACTCAACATGGCGTTAAAAGGAAAAACCTTTGGTACAGATAGTTATCAACTCATCACAAAACCATCAGAAGATCCTGAATACAAACAATATTACAACATCATCATGGACAATGATGCACTTGAAACAAACAGCTTATTTACAGAAAGCTTAACCAAAAGAAATGAAATCATTTTAATGGAGTTATTCAATAAAATAGCCTCAACAGATCCAGAGTTTGATAAAGTAGCTTATAACTTCCTAGATTATAGACATTATATGTCCTATGATATTGAAGTAACCAACTTAAACGGAAACATCTCATACTTCTCTAAAGTATCTAGAGAAAAATCCGGGGGAGAAACGCAAGTACCATTCTACATTGTTATTGCAGCTTCCTTCCAACAACTTCTAACAAGAAACAAAAAAATGGGCTCTGGTTGTATCGTATTATTTGACGAAGCCTTTAACAACATGGACGAATCAAGAATCGATGCGATGATGAAATTTTACAACAGCTTAAGCATTCAACTACTCATCGCCGTACCACCACAAAGAGTTTCAAACATTGTGCCATATATTAACACCAGTTTAGCGGTGGTAAAAGATAATGACTACGCGATTGTAGAACCATTTATACACGAAAGAGTACAAGACTAATGGAAAAAATATATAAAGGGATTGCGGCCTCTAACGGGGTTGCTATTGCTAAGGTTTATAAAAACGTTGATATACCCATCAACATCGTTAAACAGAAAATCTCAAATGTTGAACATGAAATTAATAAAATGCATGAAGCCATAAGCTTTGCTAAAAAAGAAGTTTTAAACATTAGAGATTTAACCTTAAAAAATATTGGTAAAAACGAAGCCGATATTTTTAACGCTCACCTTTTTATGTTAGAAGATCCATTCATCCTTTCAAAAGTAGAAAACTACATTAAAGACAATCAATGCAACGCCTCATTTGCTTATCAAACCGTCATGAATCATGTCATTTCAGAAATATCTGAATCCAACAATGAATACATGTTAGAAAGAATTACAGATATTAAAGATATTACCAAAAGAGTCATTGCTAGATTATACAGACAACGTTCAAGTGCTTCATTTGATAAAATTAATGAACCAGTCATTATCTTAGCAGAAGACCTAACCCCATCTGACACAGTTTCTTTTGACAACAAAAAAGTTAAAGGTATCATTACTGTAAAAGGGGGAAAAACCTCTCATAGCGCTATTTTAGCTAGAACATTAAACATTCCAGCAGTGGTTGGATTTAACATGATCAATAAAATACTTGATGGAGATACCATCATCATTGATGGTTCAACAGGTGAAGTCATTGTTAACCCAACTGAGGAAACAACTAAAAAATACTTACACATCCAACAACAAAACATCAAACAAGGCCTTCTTTGGAAAACCTATAAAGACAAAAAAACCACAACCAAAGATAATTATCATATCGATTTAGGTGCCAACATTGGTGCCCATGGCGATATAGATAATGCAATCTTAGAAGGTGCAGAAGGTGTTGGACTGTTTAGAACCGAATTTTTATATATGCAAAGCACACAAATGCCTAGTGAAGAAGAACAATTTCAAGCCTATAAAGAAGCGTTAAGTAAAATGAACCCACAAAAAGTTGTTATTAGAACTCTAGATGTGGGTGGAGATAAAAACTTAATCTATATGCCTGTAAAAGATGAACTCAATCCCTTTTTAGGCTATAGAGCACTAAGACTATCCTTAGCACAAAAAGATGTCTTTAAAGTCCAATTAAGAGCCTTATTAAAGGCTAGCATCTATGGAGATTTACATATTATGTTTCCTATGGTATCTACACTAGAAGAACTTAGAGAAGCTAAAGCATTTTTAAAAGAATGTGAAAAAGAACTCATAGATGAAAACCATAAAATAGGAAACTATAAAGTAGGGATTATGATTGAAGTTCCTGCCGCAGCCTTATTTATTGAACAGTTCGCAAAAGAAGTAGACTTCTTTAGTATCGGAACCAATGATTTAATTCAATATTTATTTGCCGCAGACCGAATGAATCAAAACGTTTCATACTTATACCAACCATACCACCCAGTTGTTTTACAAACCATTAAAAACATTATAGATCAAGCGCATAAACATGATGTTTGGGTTGGTGTTTGTGGGGAAATGGGCGGAGATCCTAAAGCTGCTTTAGTTTTAGCAGGATTAGGAATTGATGAACTAAGTATGAACCCACATAGCTTACTAGAAATAAGATGGTTACTAAGTAAAGTCACTCAAAAAGAATTAGTGGAATTTGCTCAAAAAACATTAACGTTTCAAACAAATGATGAAACGTTAGCCTATATTAATGATTTTCTTCAAAGACTAGAATCATAATATAGACAAATAAAGATTAATAGTTTATAATACCTAAAGAAAACACTCAAAATCTTTTTTTGAGTGTTTATTACGGAGGAATACTCAAGTGGCTGAAGAGGCGGGCTTGGAAAGCTCGTAGGCTGTAAAAGGCGCTGGGGTTCAAATCCCCATTCCTCCGCCATAATATTCTTATAATGAGGGATTTCAATTTGAAGTCCTTTTTTATTTTTATGAGTGAAGTTTTAGTTGTTAAAGGTTTAGATGTTAGAATAATAAACCAATTGGATGAAGAATATATTTCTTTAACAGATATGCTAAGAGGAAAAAATAGTGGCTTCTTTATTTCTGATTGGCTTAGAAATAGAAATACTCTAGAATATATTGGGATTTGGGAGTCTGTACATAATCCTAATTTTAATTATGGCGAATTCGCCATAATTAAAAACATGTCAGGATTAAGTTTGCATATGTAAATTAGTACAATAAATTTAGACTACAAAGCATTTTTGGCTATATGTCCCTTATTTATTATAGAAGTAGCAATGTCCATTCTAAAAATTGTTTAAGAAAGTGTAGACATTCCATCTATATCTCTTGAATATGTTTCTTCCAACATTGATTTTATACTTTAGAATGATAAAAAAATAAGCACATTAAAATAAGTTTTGAATAAGAAAATAAATTAGAATGTAAACTATTTGTTTATAAGATCGAAAATATAACAAAGAATTGCTATATATTAAAGAAAATGACTAGATACTAGCAAAAGGATATCGCTTTATAAAGTTAAATATGTTAAAATATTTATACG